>NZ_QZDT01000019.1 GCF_009917485.1 Parablautia muri | reverse complement strand
GGCAGATAAAAACTATACGAGCCACATAGAGCATAAACCCGGATTAGAGGCTGAAGCCGACTGGTCAGGTCTGTCAATGAACTATATGGACCCTGATACCGGTGAGCGTGTAACGGCATACCTGTTTGCTGCAACAATGCCATACAGTCAGATGATCTATGTGGAAGCCGTAACAAGCATGAATGAAAAAGCATGGCTTTCCTGTCATGTGGACATGTTCCAGTTCTTTGGCGGCACACCAGTAAAGATTGGTACTATGTCAAGAAAAAGTACAAGTTAAACGTGGACTTTTGCCGAATCAATGGAATCTTATTCCACTGTTTTCCACAATCATGTCCTCCAGGTCATCCAATTCGGTTAACATTTCTTCACGGAACTCCTGGATCCGTTCCACGATGGCTTCCAGCAGGTCACGCAAATCTTCCCGCTCCTGGATCAGTGTCTCCACGTTTTTGGGCTTCATCCTGCAGTACCCCCTCTCATTTTATCTGTTTTGCCCCTTGGCTGCGCTTTTCATAACAGTGCCTGACAGCCTCCCTGCTTTTTCGCTTCCTCCCTGCCCAGATATTGTTTTTCATATTCGCTGGGTGAGCGGTACCCACAATGGCTGTGGATCCTCACTGTATTGTAGAACGCTTCTATATACTCAAATACAAGCCTGTATGCATGGCTGTAATCCATGATGCACAACCGGTTGGGCCATTCCCTCTTTATCAGGGAATGGAAGCTTTCTATGCAGGCATTATCCCATGGGCAGGCTTTCGCCGAATAGCTGCGTTCCATCCCTTTGGTCGCTTCTTCATAGTCCCCGCAGGTATACTGCACCCCACGGTCGCTGTGGATGACCAGCGGCCGTGTCACATGCCGCCCCTCTTTCGCCTTTTCCATGGCTTCCAGTACCCACTTCGTTTCCAGCGTCTCCCCCAGTGTCCAGGAAATGATCTTCCTCGAATACAGGTCCATGATGCTGGCCAGGTATACAAAGCCATTGCAGGTTCATATGTAGGTGATATCCTTACACCACGCCGCATCCGGCCTTTCCGGCCGAAAATCCCGGTTCAGTATGTTTTTTAACCCGATGCTGAAATCAGAATCCCTTGTCGTGCGGGCCCTGTGTTTCCTGTAACAGGCCCGGAGCCCCATCTCCCTCATGTACTTCCAAACGGTCCTCCCGCTTACGTTGCCGCCTTTCTGCCGCATCTTTGCTGCTATTTTAGGTGCCCCATAGATTTCGTGCGATTCCTCATAGATAGCCCCGATCTCTGCCATCCTCTGCTCCTTTTTCAATTGACCGGCAGATGGTGTATGCCTCTTGAAAGCGTTATAGCCGCTTCTGGAAACGCCTAAAACCCTAAGTAGCTGACATTCAGACGGCGTTTCCCTTCTTCCTTTAACCGTTTTTCTTCCCTCTCGGCTGCCTGGAAGATGGCCTGTGTCAGTTTCCCAGAATGCCGATGGCTTTTTTTAATATTTCAAGTGCGTCCTTCGTATCCCTGAGTTCTTTTCTCAGCCGGGCATTTTCTTTTTCCTCATCGCTTGCGTAGTTCCCAGCCCCCCGTGTCGGTACTTCCCCGGCGTTCTCAGCTGCCGCTTTTACCCAGCTGCGGATGGCATTGCGGCTTATCCCAAGGTTCTCCGCGCATTTATTCCATCCAAGCTCCTTATGGGCAAGGTAATACTGTACCGCATTTTCCTTAAACTGCTTATCAAACTGTTTACCCATGGTAAACTTCCTCCTGTATCTGTATATATTATACAGTTATTTCTGAAACCTGCCATGTTTAACTTGTACTATTTATATTCTAACACCACTTAACATTTTGAAAATCAGTCAAACTTGTTTAGTCGGAAAATGAAAATGTTAAAATGTGAGAAGCACTAACGGATTAATCATCTGAAGGTGCTTTCTTTGTGTCCTGTTGTCTTATATGAATTTCCGTTAGTGAGTTTTGGAGATACATATTATGCCAGGTCATTTTGATGGATTCTTGCTTTAGTTCGCCGATCCGCTTGTCTAAATACTTTTCAAGCCAATTCATGAGCAATGGGGAATAAATTTATCTGAAATCCGTTGGATGATGGAAAATAACATATCTTCTAATTTGCTGTGTAGATTCTGGAAAAATTCTTTTATCCGGTTACGGTCTTTAAGTTCTATGTCTATTGTAATCAACTCCTTAATAATTTTTGCGTTTAGCTTGGAAAATCCAGAAATTTTTTATTATATATAGATTGTAGGTTGGAACAGTGGAAAATATGTCAAGCGGGTGTTTGATGTAAACAGTAGCCCTGTCTATGAACTGGAAGAAGTATTAAAATGCTATCGCAAGATAGAAATTATGGAGAAATAAATATTTGTAAAGTAACTTGTTAATTAGTCGAGGTAAGGACGTGGTTACTTAATCGTGTCCTTCCTAATATTGTGTGATGAATTTTGAAAAGTGAATATTGTGATACTGTAAAAATTCAGTATCTTTTATAGATTGAAGAAATTTCTATGAATTGGAGTGTGATGTTATAAGAATATGGAAGCAAAAGTATGAGAGATACCTTTTTGGCTTAAAGTAACATTGACAATTAAAGAATCGGCAGCTTATTCAAATATAGGAATCAACAAAATAGAAGATTTATTGAAACAACCTAAGTGTGATTTTGTATTATATGTCGGTAATAAAAAATTGGTAAAAAGGAAAGAGCTTGAGCAGTACACATCAAGAAATTTAGAGATTTAAGCTGAAAATTCAATTTGAATATTCCAAAATGATAGATAATATGCTATAATGTTAGCTTGTATCAAATTCTTTTTGTTGGAATACAGCAGAAAGGAGTTGATTTTATGGATAAAGACTTGAAGGGCAAAGAACTTGGAGTCGGTATCTGTCAAAGAAAGGGTGGTTTATACACAGCACGATTTGTAAGCAAGAGAACTGGTAAATCAGTTCAAAAATATTTCCCAAAGCTACAGGAATGCCGTAAGTGGTATGCGGATGCAAAGTTTGAAGATGAACATGGTGGTATCAATGCATCTGGGGATATAGACAGTAACGGCATGGTTTGATTACTGGATTGAAAATATCAAAGGTGACAGCATAAGACCAAATATAATAAGAAATTATAAAGAACGGTTTGAGCATAATATAAAGAAGTGTATCGGCAATATGATATTGTCAGAGGTAAAACCGATGCACTGTCAGAATGTTCTAAATCAGATGAAGGATGATTATAAGTCATCTACAATATATCAGACAAGGATAACTTTATATTGTATGTTCTCTGATGCTGTTGAAAATGATGTGATCAACAAAAATCCGGTGACAAAGGGAATAAAGCATAATATCGGGAAAGAGCCTAAGAAGGTCATGTCAATGTAGGTATTACAATGAATCTGTATGTTGATGTGGCCGAGGAAGAGAAGTTTAAAGAGGTAGAAAGAATAGAAAATGCCTTAAAAATTGTGTAGCAGATTGTGTAGTAAAAATATAGAGAAAGGCAGAAACCCTTTAAATATAAGGCTTTCTGGATAGGTATGATAAATTATGAAACTAGGAATCGTTGGATTACCTAATGTAGGAAAAAGTACTTTATTTAATTCATTGACAAAAGCAGGAGCAGAGTCTGCCAATTATCCTTTTTGTACCATTGACCCTAACGTGGGTGTGGTGAGCGTCCCGGATGAACGCCTTAAACTGCTTGGAGACATGTATCATTCCAAAAAGGTCACACCGGCCGTAATTGAATTTGTGGATATTGCCGGTTTAGTAAAGGGAGCATCCAAAGGAGAAGGGCTTGGCAACCAGTTTTTGAGCCATATCAGAGAAGTGGATGCAGTTGTGCATGTGGTACGTTGCTTTCAGGATGAAAATGTGGTGCATGTGGACGGAAATATTAATCCTATGCGTGACATTGAAACCATTAATTTGGAACTGATTTTTTCAGATCTTGAGATTTTGGAACGTAGAATTGCCAAGACAGGCAAGGCAGCTAAGATGGATAAGACATTGGCCAAAGAAGCAGCTCTTTTGCAGGGGCTTAAGGCACATTTGGAAGCAGGAAAGAATGCGGGGAGCTATGAGACGGAAGATGAGGATGAGCAGGCTCTTTTAAATTCTTACAATCTGTTGACAGCTAAACCTGTAATTTTTGCGGCTAACGTTGGAGAAGATGACCTGGCCAATGATGGAGCTGATAATGAGGGCGTTAAGGCAGTCAGAGCTTTTGCTGCGGAAAATGGCAGTGAGGTGTTTGTGATCTGTGCACAGATTGAGCAGGAGATTTCGGAGCTGGATGAAGACGAAAAAGCAATGTTCCTGGAGGATCTGGGCCTTAAGGAGTCAGGCCTTGAGAAGTTGATTAAGGCAAGCTACCATTTGCTGGGGCTTCAGAGCTTTTTAACAGCCGGTGAGGATGAAACTAGGGCATGGACGATTCAGATTGGAACCAAGGCGCCTCAGGCGGCAGGGAAAATACATACCGATTTTGAGAGAGGCTTTATTAAGGCTGAGGTAGTAAATTATAAGGATTTATTACAACAGGGATCTTTGGCAGCAGCCAGAGAAAAAGGCCTGGTTGGTATGGAAGGCAAGGACTACGTGGTTAAGGATGGGGATGTTATTTTGTTCCGATTTAACGTCTGATACAATTTCCTGTCGGGAAAATGTTGTAAACTCTGGGAGTTACCGCTTGCGGGCGGTAGCTCCTTTTGGCGTTTAACCCCTACCTTACCCCTACCCGATATTTTTGCTCAATAGTTTACTGCGCTATCCAGTTTTCGGATTTCATCCTGTTTCAAATCGTCCAATACGTGCGTATAGGTATCGGCTGTTTCCTTTATGGTCGCATGACCTAAGAATTTCTGCATAACACGCACGTCCACATTATTTTCTGCCCCTCTGGTCGTGAAAGTATGACGCAGGCAATGAGGGTGGATGTCACTGACACCGATTTTCTCACAGATAGAATAACAGGTGCGCCGTATATTGTTCGGGTCAAGAGGTCTGCCTAACTGGGTACAGAAAACAAGGTCATTGTCCTCGTATGCGCTACTGGCTTTTTCCTTATTTTTCTCCTGTTGCTCCCAGACATCAGCAAGTACTTTGATAGCCGTATCATTGAGAGGGATTGTTCGCTCACTGGACAGGGTTTTCGGTGTGCCAAATTCTAAGTGCCAATGTTCGTCTGCATTGTCAGGGTCTTTCACCTTGCGGAGGATTCTCCTGATGTGCAACTGGTTCTGCTCAAAGTCTATGTCCTGCCATTTCAGCCCTAATAATTCCCCAAGCCGCATACCTGTGCAGAGGTCGAAAATATAGACAACTCCCATATAGGTCACTTTCGCCTGTTCCACAAATGCGTTTTGCTGTTCCTGTGTTAAAACATTGATTTGCGGCTTTGTTGTTTTGGGAAGTTTTACCCTGTTAGCGGTGTTACGGACAATCAAGCCGTCATCTACCGCCGTTTCTAAGGCGTTGCTTAACAGCTTGTAAACATCTATTACCGTAGATGGCGCTAACCCCTTATCGGACAGGCTGTTGACAAATTTCTGAATGATGTCCTGTCGGAGTGCCTTTAGCTTATAGTGACCGATAGCTGGTTTGATGTGGTTTTTTACCTTTACCGTATAATTGATATAGGTAGTAGGCTTTACATACCGCTTTTTGTATTCGGACATATAATAGTCAAGCCATTCGGCAAGGGTCATTTCTGTAGGATTGGTGATAATGCCTTTTTGCAGATTATTCAGCAAGTCGGTCATTTTGGCGGATACTTCCTGTCGGGTCTTTCCATACAGGGATTTACGCTGTTGCTTTCCGTCCGCTGAAATGCCAATCGTTACACGGGCTTCCCATGTGCCATCTTTGCGTTTGCGGATAGAGCCTTCATTTTGTCCCCGTTTTGCCATATGAATCAATCCTCCTTATCAAGCATTTCTTTAAACTGTTCCTCAAATTCTGTCATCTTTAATGATTTTTTAGAGCCTGTACGTTGTCCTGCCCTGATACGCAAGGCTTTTTTAGCATTTACAGAAAAGGTAAGAACAGATGAAATACCAGCCCGTCTAATGTCATCTATTATACTGTATATATCATCAAAGCCGCTGATGTGCGCCAGTTTCACAGCTATATCATCTGCGGTTAAACCATTTGTGCTCACTTTTTCAGATAAATACTTTCCATATGACGTTGACATTTCAATATATTCTGCAAATGAATAGAACAACTGTCCCATGCACTCAATAAGATTTCGCCGTTGGGGATTTCCGTTGTTAAGAGACAATGAATTTATGGTATTTGCTATGGAATCAGCTAAAAAGTCTCCTTCATCTTCTGCAACCATATCCAAAGAATGAAGTAAGCGATTTACGCTATCTCGCTTGGAATAGTCCGTAGATGATGGATTCATTTTTTCTGTCAGTCCGTAAAGGTAATCAGCGGTGCATCCGTAATATTTTGCAAGGTCAATGAGGATAGTCTGGTCGGGAAGATGCCTGCCGCTTTCGTAACTGCTTAAAGCCTGTTTGGTAATACCGATTTCGTCAGCAACATCTTTTTGCCCTAAATCTGTTTTTGCCTTGCGGAGTTCTTTTAACCGTTGTCCTACTATGCTTGCTAAATCTTCTTTAGAAGTTTTTCCCATGTTATTTGTATCTCCTTTCCGATGATATTGCTATTATACTCCTTTTTATTCAAAAAGTAAATAGTCTAAAGATTATTTCCTGATTAAGAAAAAATAAAAAGTCCATTGACAGGTAGCGGCTCATGTGTTATACTGTCAACAGAAACACGATTCAGACAAGAATAGGAAATAATAAAGAGAGGAGAACGATGTGATGAACTACTGTTCCGAAGAAGATTTACCAATCATTATGCAGGCAAAGCACGTTCAGTCGGTTTTGGGGATTTCTAAAGGGAAAACATATGAACTTATGAATTCCAGTGATTTCCCTACGATTTATCTCAACAAACGTATGGTTGTGCCAAAAGACAAGTTTTTTGAGTGGCTGAATCAAGACAAACGAAAAATCAAAAGGAGGGCAATTTATGTGTCAAGAAAAGGTTGAAAATAAGATTAAGTTTAGCGGCTCATGTATGGATGTAAACACGGGTGCGGAAGTGATTTTTGAAGGATACCGTGAAGGGGGCAACTTATTGCTGGAAGCTAAATGTATATCGGATATCTTAAAGAAACAAGCGGCTCAGGGGCAGAAGGCGCAACAATTTCTGGGTGCAGTCAGGTCTACACTCAAAAAATGTAAATATCTATCTCTGCTTTCAAGCCCTGAACAGAATGTAAGCTTGTTCTGTGAAATCAGAAGAAAATGTGACGGCGTTAGAATTGGTTATGTAGAGGATACGGATTATTTACTGGACTGTGAATATTTTTACATGCAGATTTTTAAACCTCCCGTAGAATCTCTTCCTCCTGTTGGAACTTTCTTATTCCCACCAAGTGAGCTTGCATATTATTCAGAATTGTTCCAGTTGGGAGTGCTGAAACCTTATATGAATGATTCATCAAAGGAGTTCTACATGATTGAAGACTTTGACAAGCGGTATATTCGTGTTTCCAATGCTCTTGTAAATTTTGATATTGCCAAATCAGAAATTCTGTAAATAAAGCATAGCCCTAGAAGCCATTACAGTTTCTAGGGCTATTATATTATCTCTTTTTCAAAATCCCCTCGTCAATCAAACTGGATACCCGTGCAAACTCTTCTTTGGGGTCATGTACATAATATCCACAGGGAGCAGGGGGCGGTACTATATCCTCCCACATACATTCTACGCCCATTCCCTGTAAAGAGCCGAAAAGATAAGGGCAGTCATTACAACCTTTATATTCTGGAGCTACTTTCCGCACTTTATCCTGTCGCTTACAGAAAATCCGTCCGTTTCCGTCCATATAATTAAAATGATTGACCGATTCCAGATGAATAGCCATTTTCATTCCCCCTCTCCGTCAGTACCTATATCGGGCAGTTGAATGTAAGTGCCGTCATATCTCCAAGATTCTGTAGAAGTGATGATTAGTTCATTATCTTGAATAATGGCAGATGTATATACTCTGTCCTCAAATTCCCAGTTGATAAACTCCCAGCCTGTGTCTGCTCCGTTTCTGTCAAGGACAAAGGTTTCTGCTTCTGGCTCAAAGTACAGTACCAGTGAACCATTCTGCGTTTCTACATTTACAAATGTGTCTGTTTCAAAACATTGGTATCTGCCATAGGTGGTATATTCACCGTCCCTATAGAAATCATCAGCCTGTTCCTCTATAGCTGTTTCATTAGGCAATTCTGGCTCTTGTGTAGGTTTTGGTTGTTCTTCCTGTGTTTCAACATCACTGATATAAGTACCGTCCCAATTGATTTGAGTTTTATAAATTACAGGTCTGCCTGTTAAATCCTCAAATAAATACATACTTGATTCATAAGTCCAACCCAACATAATGTTTTCTGTAGTAGCGACACACTCTACATATCTTGTCTCATTATTCTTAGGTGAAGCAGGCAAGGCACAATATGCGTCCACATAAAAACTGATACGATACTCGTTTTTAGATAGCTTTTCCACGGTTGGCTCCAAATAAGTAAATTCTATACCCTTACCGCCGTAAACGGTTTCATAATAGGATACAGCTAAAGATGTAGCTGTGTCTGGGTCTACCTTATTTATAGAACTGGAAACATTTTCCTCTATGGGTGTCGTTACCTCTGTTGTCTGAGTATTCCCACAACCTGAGAGAAGCGTTGTAATAAATAAGGCTACAGCAATAAATCTATGTTTCATTCTCTTATCTCCTGTGTTGTTTTGCAATTTCCCTGTTATGCTGAATGGTTCTAATAACTTCTTTGACAAACCGCTCCGTTCTCTGTTTCCCATAATACCGATAAGGGTCTACGGCTTTCTCCGTCTTTTCGTCCATCCACGGATTGACGATACAATAACCTTTGTAATCAAATCTCACCATGCTAATCGTAGCCGTTCCAGAATTGTCATGCCACATAGCGTCCAACTGTTGCCACGCAAATTCTTTTACCTGTTCAATCGTTATTTCCATAGCTATCCCCCGATTTAATCATCTTCCTCATAATACGCTAAATCGTCAAAATACCCACCCTCGGCATCATCTTCAAGCAATTCTTCCTCGGTCATTTCCGTTACATATTCCAGAGCCTTATTCATTTCAAGGGCTAATTCTTTAGCCGATTTCTGGGTGAAAGGCAATCTTTCTTTTGGTTCAACGAATCTCTCCATGTCATTATCCCTCATTTCTTTGTCAATAAATGCTTTTTAGAATGAATCCGTACATAGTGTTCATGTCTAACGGTTCTGTATCAATCTGTCCACCCAGTCACATAAATTCCGTTCTTGTTTGGGAGTAGAAGCGGTTACAACAAATTCCTGTCCTCTGCAAGCAGAATTTAATTCTGCATAACCGTCCTTTAGTATAGGGCGGTTATCGCCTTGCCATGAAATGGATATACCGTCCTCACCAAAGAACGCAGGCAAAGCCCATAGCCGCCGATTGTCCTGCCCTCTCTTTGTAAGTATCAGTGAATCGTCATACTGGAATGTGCTGTATGTATCGGGCAAATATAAGCGGTTATTCGGACGGTTACAATTTATACTGTGAGGGTGCCAGAAATAGCGGCTTTTTATTTCCTGTTTCTCCCTCAATACTTCTCCAACTTTCATATAGCCGTAGATGATATGGACAATAGGAGCGTTACGGTCAAAACACAGTGTTTTATTAGGTTGAACCATTGTTTTTTGAAACATTCCGTAGAATAAAAATATATCGCCCACGCCTACGCCCAATTTATCCAGATGTACGGCAGATACGCCATGTTGTCCGAATGCTGGTTTCCATTCATCTGTTGCCGTTCTGCCCTCTATATCCTCATATATGTCGGGGTCAAGATGACAGGTCTGGCTTTTGCCAAAATCAAATTTAGGGCATAGCTGACTGATGATTTCCTCTAAACTCTGCCCTTTGTAACATAAATCCTTGTATGCCGTTCCTACCGTGTTATCTGGGATTGGGAGAGATAACAGCGTACCATCTGGCAAAATAGGGCTTGCCATACCTCCCGATGTACTGTCCATGCCTTTTCTGCTCAGTATCACTTTCATAATGCCATGCCTCCTACTAAGCACCATCTTAGCATATAGCACAACAAAAAGCAACTGACAGCATATACAAATAACGCAACGTGCGGATTATCTAAGACATAAGCAATTAGTATCATTTACATATACTATTTGCATTGGAGGGAAAACGCATGGAGCAACAGGCATTAGGAAAGCGTATTCGTGAGGAACGGCTAAAGCTGAATCTGACACAGGAAAGACTGGCAGAAGATGTAAACCTTTCAACCGCCTATATCGGGCAGATTGAGCGTGGGGAACGCAGCTTAACATTAGAAAATCTGGCAGCAGTTGCTAACCGTCTGGGCGTTACCATAGATTATCTGTTGTCTGATTCCGTCGTTTCTGACAGTGACGGTCAATATCGGCTATGGTGTCAACTGATGAACGGCAGGACAGAGGAACAAAAAGCCTTAGCTATCAATATGGTAAAACTCATGTTTGGCTATCTGGACGAAAATTCCTGAATGATACAGTGATGGGGAAGATACCCTTTAACAGAGAATCTTCCCCATTTTAAATGACCAGAAATCACCGCTAATGCATTTTAACCGCTTGACTGAGAATAACTCCACCTATCGCCGAATGAACCTTAGAACGCAATTTTAAGGCTGTTCCCTATCGCCGAAAAGCAACTTAGCCGCTTATAAGCCTTGTAAAAATCCTATTTCCGTTCTACAAAAGCTGATAGAAAATCCATATGGCTAAAATGTCATTCCTCAATCGCTTACAAGACAGATTCCTTACAGCGGTTTACATATCGTTTTATTCCGCATCCCGCTTACAAACCGCCTAAAATCTTTAACCCTGTGACTGATACCGTTATAAGCATTTCAGCATAAACCGTATTCCCTCGCTGAATCCCTTACAAAACCCCTCTCTTTCCAGCTCATTATAGAAACGGTTCAATTCTTCTTCAATCTGTAGGTATTCCTCACCAGAGATAAGAGCAGACAGCCTTGTATAAAGCTGTTTTTCCCTCAACTCAATTTCTGCCGCCTTTTCCGTAACGGTATGAGTGTAAATCGTATCTGTGATATATCGTTCCATGACATTCCCCCTTGTCTGTAAAATTATTTTAAACTCAATCCTTATCATTTCACCTGAACGAAAACAGTGTTTCCAGTCTACTTTAAAATAAGTTTAAAACCATTTTCGCCCATAAATCTCATTTAAAATAAAACCTCAAGTTTAAAATAAATTTTATTTTCGGTGCTTTGTTTTCAGCACGATATATCTTTCATCGCCAGATAGGCGGCTTAACGGCTCATAGGAGCAGACGGGCTTTTCCTTACAGACAAGATAGCTTTCCAACGTCTGGTACTCCTGTTCGGTATAGGCTTCTGTGTTCAGTTCCTTTACATTATAGAATACGCCATAGCTTTGTATCTGGCGGATATGGGAGAGGGCAGAATACAAAGTCTTGAAGTTGTCATACCGCATACGGCTGTTATCCTCGGAGTACATTTTTGTCATATACCCAAACAGTTTCTTATAGTCCTCTGGCTGAAATTTATCCACGATACAGCTATATCGCTGGAAAGAATTGTCCTCACCTAAGATATTATCAGAGGTAAGCCGCTTTTGATTGACTAAGAGCCACCATATCCTCTGGATGATGGTTTCAAAATCAGAAAACAGGCGGCTTTCTATACCAGAAAATTGATTGGCAATATGCTTCTCCCCAATCCCGTTGTTCCCAAAAACAACGGCTACATGAAAGTGAGGGTGGTAGACATCTTCTCTGTATGTGACTTCTAAGGAACGGATACAGCCTTGAAAGCCATACTGTGACAGGTCTACTCCCTTCACTTTTTTGTTGCCGTTTAGATACGTTACCAAAGTTTTAAAGCAGTAAGCCATATGCTGTATGGTTCCTCTCAATTCCTCGCCGTTACAGTCTGGAACGGTCAGCACCATATGATACAGAGAATCCTTATATTGTTCCATATAGGGCAGGAAACGGTTTTGCAGTAACATTTTCTTCACCTGATTACAATTACTGCAAAATTTATCCTTACATAAAAAGGTTCGCAGTAACACTCTTACATGGCTGGCTTCATAAGTTTCCATAGACCAGAATCGGTTACAGTTTTCCAGACGTTTCTTGCGTTCCCTTATTATATGAGCTTCATGAGGCGACAGGCGTTTCTTTACAATGCCGTTTGCAAGCAGTTTCAGATAGTTCATAACCATTTCTTCATTCCGCTTTGCGTTCCCATGCACTTTTCCCATATGGTATTTTGTTACTTCCTTTACAACAGGCGTATGTTCCATGTTCCCCATGTCTGCAATCCCTCCATTTCCTTTTTCCATATCCTTTTTGTTTTAGTACGCTTAACTCTAATTAGAGAATAGATAATTATATAGGGGTTCGCCGCCTGTAATTTACAAGGTTTCTCAAACAGGCTTTGAACCCCTACCATCACCCCTAACCCCTTGACGCAATCTGGATTTTATGGTATATATTGAACTGGTAAAGTAGAAGAAATTCAACATAATGTGAAAGGACGGAATTGTATAGACATGATGAAATTTCGGTTTATAGTGTTCCGATTTAACGTATAAGGCATAAAGGTGTGAATGCAAAAAAGTTTGCGCAAGCATTATAGTGCATATCGTGTGCTTGCACAAACCGTATACTATGCCACCTTGCATATATAGTATATATAATTTGCAGGTGATTGGAAGTCTGGGAGATTAAGATGGATTTAATGGATATTTCTTTTCCCAATCTGGGAATTTATCTGAGAAATGTACCTAAAAGTTTTAGTGTATTTGGCTTTGAGATTGCACTTTATGGTGTCATAATAGGGATAGGTGTAATTTGTGGCATTTTGATAGCGGCCTGGCAGGCAAAAAGATCGGGGCAGGATCCGGAGCTTTATTGGGACTTTTCTATTTATGCGGTGATTCTTTCCATTATTGGAGCAAGAATTTATTATGTTATTTTTGCATGGGATCAATATAAAAATAACCTAATCAATGTATTTCATATCCGAAATGGCGGACTGGCCATTTATGGTGGTGTGATTACAGCGTTTCTTACGCTGTTCGTCTATGCCAGAATAAAAAAACAAAATGCCTTCAGGATGGCGGACACCGGTGTGGTGGGCCTTATTTTAGGACAGGCAATCGGCAGATGGGGAAATTTCACGAATCGGGAGGTATTTGGGGAATATACCAACAATATTTTTGCTATGCGTCTCCCAATAGAGGCGGTGCGCCCTGGCGATATTTCTCAGTCGATTGCAGAGCATATAGAGGAGGGGATGAATTATATTCAGGTCCATCCCACTTTTCTGTATGAGAGTCTTTGGAACTTTGGAGTGTTGGCGCTTATTTTACTGTATTGGCAACACAAAAAGTTTGAAGGGGAGATAGCACTTCTATATCTAGGCGGCTATGGATTGGGAAGGGCATGGATAGAGGGAATTAGAACAGACCAGCTGTTCATTCCCAAAACAACGGTACCTGTTTCACAGGTACTCGCAATTGTGCTGTTTGTGGGAGCTTTGTTATGTGACATTGTTGTGAGAGTGCGACAGCGCAACAAATAAAAAATAAAAAATTTTTTCAATTATCAGTACAATATCTGGTAATGCATCTTGGAGTTTAACCCCAGATGTGGGAAAAAGATGAATATTTGCATGAAAAATGCGTCCGGCAGGGAGTAACCGGGCGCATTTTTTTTCTTGCGCTTGGTATTCAATTGAGGTAGAATAGACCTGTGAGTGGTGAAAAGTGGTGGTTAGTGTTAACTTTGTGGTAGAAAGTGGTGCGAATTAATTATTTTGTGTGGCAGACCACTTGGAAGTGAAGGTAAGATAGCAATCTATGTTTTGTCAGTTGCGGCAGACAGTGGAGAGCACAAGCAGGTGAATGCCTATGTTTATGGGAGAGTACAACCATACAATAGATGCGAAGGGCAGACTAATCGTTCCATCCAAATTCCGTGAAGTGCTGGGAGATGAATTTGTAGTAACGAAGGGAATGGATGGATGTTTGTTTGTATTCGATGAACCTGAGTGGAAGGCTTTCGAGGAAAAGCTGCGGGGATTGCCGATGATTGACAAGGAAGCAAGACAGTTTACTCGTTTTTTCCTGGCAGGAGCTGCCAGTGTAGAAGTGGACAAGCAGGGAAGAATTCTTTTACCGGCTGTGCTTCGGGAGTTTGCTGGAATTACAAAAGACGCTGTGCTGGTAGGTGTGGGAAACCGGGTGGAAATCTGGAGTAAGGACAGATGGGAAGGCACTGTTACATACCAGGATATGGAGGAAATTTCCAGACACATGATAGAACTTGGGATTGGGATTTAAAAGTAATGGAGGATTAAAATGACGTTTGGGCACATGTCGGTTTTACTTGAGGAGACAATTGAGGGACTTAAGATAAATCCGGCAGGGCTTTATGTGGACGGCACATTAGGTGGCGGCGGTCATTCCCTGGAAATTGTAAAAAGGCTGGGAGAGGACGGGAGGCTCATTGGAATAGACCAGGACGGTGTGGCAATAGAAGCTGCCAGAGAGAGGCTTTCAGGGTTTCAGAACAAGGTCTCAATTGTAAGAGGAAATTACCGCAGCACAAAGGAGATACTATTAAGACTTGGGATTACAGGTATGGATGGAATGCTGCTTGACCTAGGGGTGTCCTCCTACCAATTAGATACAAAGGAGCGGGGATTTTCCTACCGATTTGATACGCCTCTTGATATGAGAATGGATACACGGCAGTCTCTGACGGCGAAGGAAATTGTAAATGATTACGGGGAGGGTGAATTATACCGCATCATCAGGGACTACGGGGAAGATAAGTTTGCAAAGAATATTGCAAAGCATATCGCCCTAGCAAGGCAGACAAAGCCCATAGAAACAACAGAGGAACTAAATAAAATTATAAAAGCGGCGATTCCGGCAAAATGCCGGGCGGAAGGAGGGCATCCCTCCAAGAGAGCGTTTCAGGCCATTCGGATAGAGTGTAACAGAGAGCTTGAAGTGCTTAAGGAATCTTTGGAGGAATTAATTGATATGTTAAAGCCTGGGGGAAGGTTGTGTATCATAACCTTTCATTCTCTGGAGGATAGAATCGTAAAAACAGCCTTTAAGCGTGCGGCAAACCCATGTACATGTCCGCCAGGCTTTCCGGTCTGCGTTTGCGGGAAGGTGAGTAAGGGGAAGGTGATAACTGGAAAACCTATTTTACCGTCAGAGATAGAAATGGAAGAAAATCCAAGGTCTAAAAGTGCAAAATTGAGGATTTTTGAAAAGGCATGGTAACAGTTCAGGCAGGTTTCGGCATTTTATATGCAGACTGTGAGAACATAATATAAGTGTATATCATTGTGGTACAATCTACAATTTACCCGATTGGCAGGATGGAGGTTATAAATGGCAGTAAATAATGAGGGTAACAGAAGAAGAACTGCATATAGAAATAGCGTTTATGTGCAGGGAAATACTGCCAGAAGGCTTCAGGCACTACCAGATTTACAAAGAGAGCCTGAAAAGAAATTAAGCGTAAGGACACAGAAGAACAGGGAACGCATTCGGCACATGAACATTGGTTCCGTGCTTTCTATGGCAACTGCTATGGTGATAGCCGGCCTGATTCTCACATGGTACTTGACATTGCAGTCTGATATTACCAACAGTATTGAGCATATTGCAAAGCTTGAGAGCCGTTTAAATGAGCTAAGGCTGGAAAATGATGAAAACTACAGCAGAATAAACAACAGTGTAGATTTAGAGGAGGTAAAAAGGGTTGCCATACAGGAGCTTGGTATGATTTATGCTCATGAGGGGCAGATTATATCCTTCAACGGAGAGGGAAGCGATTACATAAGGCAGACGGGCAGTATTCCATAAATATTCAGTGTTACAATAGTTCGGACAAAAGCAGGTGTGGTCATGAGAAAAAAAGGATATAATAAGCTTACAATTAAAATGCAGAAAAAGCTGGTAGTGTTATTTACGTTTATACTACTGGCTTTTGTAGGATTAACCTATCGGTTATTTACCATAACAAGAGATAATGGGGAACGCTATAAAAAGCAGGTTCTTTCTCAGCAGAGATATGACAGCAAGACCCTTCCTTTTAAACGGGGAACGATTTATGATGCCAATGGCAGTGTACTTGCTTCCAGTGAAAAAGTTTATAATGTTATTTTGGATGCCGTGGCAATTACGGATAACAAAGGAGAGTACCTGGAACCTACCTTAAATGCGCTGCGCAGCGAGCTTGGAATTGATACTGCAAGTGTGCGTACTTATATAGAAGAAAATAGTGAGACATCCCGCTACCGTGTTCTGGCAAGGCGCCTTGAATATGAAGAAATCCAAAGCTTTGTGGAAATGCAGAATGCGGAAGATTCCCTGATTAAGGGAATCTGGTTTGAGGAGGAATATAAAAGGATTTACCCGGGCAACAGCCTTGCCTGTGATGTAATTGGGTTTACCACCAGTGATAATGTAGGCTCCTATGGACTGGAGGAATATTATAATGATGTCCTGTCCGGAACTCCGGGAAGAGAATATGGGTATCTGAATGACGATTCCAACTTAGAGCGCACCACCATACCGGCGGAGGATGGCAACAGCATTGTAAGCACCATTGATTCGAATGTGCAGAGAATTGTGGAGAAATACCTTAAGAAGCATGACGAGGAATATAAGGACAATGCTCATGAGGGAAATGGATCCAGGAATACAGGCTGTATTATTATGGATGTAAACAGCGGAGAAGTAATCGCCATGGCCGGATATCCGGTTTTTAATCTGAACGATACAAGAAATACGGATGCGCTGATCGGTATGCCGATTTTGGATGAAAATGATAAAGTAACCGGGGAATATATTAATGCGGAAAATCTGGACACGATCACCAGTGACTCGGATGTTTTTTACAGACATCTTAATGCATTATGGAAAAATTTCTGTATCAATGATACCTATGAGCCGGGCTCTGTCTCCAAGCCTTTTACTGTGGCAGCCGGTATAGAAAGCGGTAGTATCACGGGAAATGAAAGCTATAATTGTGAAGGACTCCTTGAGATAGGCGGCGAAAAAATAAGATGCCACAACAGATATGGTGACGGTTATCTTACAGTGCCCGAGGCCATAGAACGTTCCTGTAACGTGAATATGATGTATATTGCCCAGGCAACAGGCAAAGAAACCTTTGTGGACTTTCAGCATATCTTTAACATAGGTCTGAAAACCAATATTGATCTGGCAGGTGAGGCCAGGACGGCAAGTCTTGTTTATAACAAGCAGACCATGGGACCTACGGAGCTTGCCACCAACAGCTTTGGACAGGGATATAACGCTACCATGATTGAAATGATGGCAGGCTTTTGTTCTCTGATTAACGGCGGATATTACTATGAACCGCACATGGTAAGCAAAATAATAAGTCCTTCAGGCGCTACGGTACAAAACATAGAGCCCAGAATATTAAAGCAGACCATATCGGAAACTACCTCTGCAAAGATACGGGAGATGTGCAATCTGGTCGTATCGGGAGCAAATGGCACGGGAAAGACGGCAAGACCGGCCGGTTATATGATTGGTGGCAAGACCGGAACTGCGGAGACGCTGCCCCGTGGAAACAAAGAATATGTAGTATCCTTTTTAGGGTATGCGCCGATAGATGACCCACAAATTGCTATTTATGTGGTGGTGGACAGGCCCAATGTTCCCGGCAATATTATGGATGATGCCAAATTCGCTACCAGGATTGTGAAAAACATCCTTACGGAAGTGCTTCCATATGAAGGAATCTTTATGACAGAGGAGCTGACAGACAAAGAGAGAGAGGAATTAGAAGCGCTTCAGATTGAAATTATGACGCCGCCTATTACAGACGGAACCGGAGAAGAAGAACCGGAGGGCGAAGGAGGAGAGAATAGCAATCCGGAAGGAGCTGAGGGAAGTGACGCAGAAGGGCAGGGAGAACCGCCGGAAGGAGCAGAAGGGGGCGAAAGTACGAAAATTTGGACCACATTCCCAATAGACCCGGAAACAGGCTATGCAATAGATCCGGAAACAGGAGACTATGTGGATCCGGAAACAGGCGCAGTATTGGGAGGAAGCTACGATGATGGTGCGGAAACCACAGGCACGCCGCCTCCATCCCCTGAACCTACACAGACACCAGAAGAAGAATAAAGGATTTTTCTATGAAAAGAATAACCTCACAAAACAGGTCATACATTGTAACAATAGCATTTGTTACTTACGGAATGACTGATTTGTGAGGTTATATTTTTATTGTCCGGTAGTTAGGCGGAAGGGAGGATTTCTATTATTGCTTAAAAATAAAACCTATAACAGAAAAAAGATTGTCACTATATTTTTTGCATGTTTGGTCATGTTTTCGGTTTTGGCAGGGAGGCTCGTTTATCTGATGGTGTTCCAGTCAGACTATTATTCCGAAAAAGCAAAGGAACTGCATGAAAGAGAAAGAAGTATTAAGGCAGCCAGAGGAAGAATATTAGACGCTAACGGTACAGTGATTGCGGATAATAAAACGGTTTGTACTATATCTGTGATACATAATCAGATTAAGGAGCCTGATAAAATTGTGGAGGTTTTAAGTAAAGAATTAGACTTGTCAGAAGAATATGTGAGAAAGAGAGTTGAGAAATATTCTGCAATAGAAAGAATCAAAAGCAATGTGGAGAAGGAAAAGGGAGACGCTATTAGGGCATATAATCTGGAAGGAGTAAAGGTGGATGAAGATTACAAGCGTTGTTATCCCTATGGTTCTCTTGCTTCCAAAGTGCTGGGCTTTACAGGAGGAGATAATCAGGGTATTATTGGTCTTGAGGTAAAGTATGAGGAGTACTTAAAAGGGGAAGAAGGGACAATTCTTACGGTCACGGATGCCAGAGGCGTTGAATTGGACGCGGCAGGGGAAGAAAGAATAGAGCCTGTAGCAGGAAACGACCTGTACATCAGTCTGGATATGAATATTCAAAGCTATGCAACCCAGTTAGCAAGGCAGGTGATGGAGACAAAAGAAGCAGAACGGGTGTCCATTCTGGTTATGAACCCTCAAAACGGGGAAATTATGGCGATGGTTGACGTACCGGAATTTGATTTAAATAACCCCTATAATTTGCCGGAAGATATTGCGGAAGAAGAAATAACAGAAGAAAAAAAGCAAGAGTTATTAAATGCAATGTGGAGAAACGGATGTATCAATGACACTTACGAACCTGGTTCTACCTTTAAGATTATTACAGCAGCAGCAGGTCTTGAAGGAGGTGTGGTGCATCCGGAAGATCAATTTAGCTGCCCAGGCTATATTATGGTAGAGGACAGGCGAATCAGATGTCATAAAGTGGCGGGGCATGGAGCCGAAAATTTTGTGCAGGCCACTATGAATAGCTGTAACCAGGTGTTTATAAAATTAAAAACATGTGATATGAGATTTTTTTTATCTAAAAAAGCAAACGCCTGTTCACTTTTAGAAACAGGCGCATAAAATATCGATCGATATTTAAATTGAACTTATCCCAAAATAACTTTGTCGTTGGCGAATTCTTCTCCGCTGGCAGCTTCAAATTTATGAAGCAAATCTTCTACCGTTAATTTCTTCTTTTCTTCGCCCCGAATGTCCAGAATGATTTTACCATCCATCAACATAATCAACCGGTTGCCGTGTGCAATTGCATCCTTCATGTTATGCGTAATCATGAGGGTAGTAAGCATATCTCTGGTTACAATATATTCAGTAGTTTCTAAAACTTTAGCCGCCGTTTTTGGGTCAAGAGCGGCAGTGTGTTCATCTAAAAGAAGTAGTTTAGGCTTTTGCAGGGTTGCCATCAGCAGAGTAAGAGCCTGACGCTGTCCGCCGGATAAAAGCCCTACTTTAGTCGTAAGCCTGTCTTCTAAGCCTAAACCTAAGATTTGCAATTTCTGCCTGTATTCTTCCCGTTCTTTTCTGGTAATACCGGATTTTAGGAAACGGCTGCGGCCACGGCGCTGTGCCAGCGCTAGGTTTTCTTCAATTCCCATAGAAGCAGCCGTACCGGTCATTGGATCCTGGAATACCCGTCCAAGGAATTTAGCCCGTTTATGTTCGGAAAGCTTTGTTACATCTGTGCCGTCAATTATGATTTGCCCGGCATCTATAGGCCAAACCCCTGCAATGGCATTCATCATGGTAGATTTTCCGGCGCCGTTTCCGCCAATGACAGTGACAAAATCACCATCCTCAAGGGTCAAAGAAAAGTTGTCTAATGCCAGTTTCTCATTGACAGTGCTGGGGTTAAAGACTTTTGTGACATTCTTCATCTCAAGCATTGATAGTTCCTCCTTTCTTTAAAGCAGGATTGGCAGTACCAAACAGTTTTTTCTTCCAATATGGAATACCAAGGAAGAAGGCAACAACAAGAGCGGATAAAAGCTTTAAAAGGTCAGTATCAATACCCAGCCAAATCACCACCTGCAGCACAAGATAGTAAAGGATAGAACCAAGGGCAACGCCAATCAGCTTGAAACCAAAATTGTGGAAAATACGTTTAAAAGCAGCTTCGCCAATGATGACGGCGGCAAGGCCGATTACAATTGCACCACGGCCCATATTGATATCAGCAAAGCCCTGATATTGAGAGAGGAGGGCGCCGGAAAGTCCTACCAGACCATTGGAAATCATAAGCCCCAGCACCTTAGAAAAGTTTGTATTGATCCCCTGTGCCCTGGCCATGTTGCTGTTGCAGCCTGTGGCACGGAGGGCACATCCCAACTCGGTTCCAAAGAACCAATAAAGAAGGGCTACTAATAAAATAATGCAAATCGTAACAATAAAAATCGGATTCTGGTAAAAAGGTACTCCTTTAATATATCTTAATGAAACCAAAAGGTGATATTTGTCTACGTTAATTGCCTGATTAGCCTTTCCCATGATTTTCAGGTTAATCGAATAGAGGGAAAGCTGGCTTAAGATACCTGCAAGAATAGGGGGAATCCCCATAAAGGTATGAAAAACACCGGTTATAAATCCGGTAGCCATACCAGCTAAAGTTGCTGCAAACATAGAAATATAAATATTTTGGCCGGACAGAACCATCATTATACAGACGGCACCCCCCGTACAGAGCGAACCGTCCACGGTAAGGTCAGCAATATCGAGAATGCGATAGGTGATGTAAATACCGATAGCGGTAATTCCCCATATAAGTCCCTGTGAGACCGCTCCCGGCAAAGCATTGAGCAGATTTAAGATATTCATTGATTCCCTCCAAGAATAGAACAGTATTAGTATCATATGTGTGAAAAATAACTTATTGCATAAAAGCAGCGAGAGAAAAATCCCCCGCTGCCTGACTGCCTGTTTGATTTTTATTCGGCAATTGCCTCATAATCATCAGGAACTGTGATGCCTAATGCTTCACAGTTAGTTGCATTGTATTTCTTTGTGAAGGTTGGTGCATATTCAATTGGCATTGTAGAAATATCAGATTCCCCTTTCAGAATCTTCGCAGCCATCTTTCCGGTGCCAACACCCAGGTCATAGTAACTGATGGACAAAGTAGCGACACCACATCCGGCACAGATACCTTCTTCGCCGGCAATAACAGGAATTTCAGCGGGAAGACAAATGTTATTAATAATTTCTGCGTTAGAAGCCGCTGTGTTGTCGGTAGGAACATAGATTACATCTACAGCGCTTACAGCGTTTGTAACTACAGAAGAAAGATCATTAGAGTCCGCAAAAGCATAATACTCACAGCTATAACCTTTTTCCTCAAGATAAGACTTGATGGTGTCTACCTGATACTGTGAGTTTGCCTCAGCAGAACAGTATAAAAGACCTACATTTTTGGCATCGGGGAATAACTCGGCAAGCATATCCGCCTGGCCATCAAGGGGAGCAAGGTCTGATGTACCGGAAACATTTCCGCCTACGGTGCCGTCAAAGTCTTCGATTTCAAGAGCAACACCATATTCTGTTACGGATGTACCCAAAATAGGAATTTCGTTTGTTCCTGCAATAGCAGCCTGAAGAGCAGGCGTTGCATTTGCAAGAATCAGGTCCACATCATTAGATACAAAGCTGTTGATGATAGTAGAGCAGGTATTTGTATCACCCTGGGCATTCTGCTCATCGAAAGTAACCTGATCCCCTAATTCCTCTGTCAGAGCATCCTTGAACCCTTGCGTTGCAGCATCTAACGCTTCGTGCTGTACCAGCTGGCAGATGCCGACCGTGTAAGAAGCATCGCCTGAGGACGCGCCAGCTTCTGAACCGGCCTCAGCTTCAGAATCAACATTAGCTTCCGCATCGTCAACGGCATTGGTATCAGCTTCGGTACCGGCATCAGCATTGGCTATGCTCTCCTCAGCGCCGGAAGAAGTTTCCTGACTGTCTTTTCCGCCACAGGCCGTAAGCGTGCCGACCATGGCTACGGTTAATAGTAACGCTAATAATTTCTTCATAATGGTTTCCTCCCATAAATTATTACAGTGTGTATAGTATGAAATTGTAAAGGAACACTGCATATCGGATTATACAAGTTTAAAGCGCTAAAGTCAATGTGATTTTATGTAATTTTATGAGTGATTTTATGAAATTGTTGGGAAAAGCCTGTTTTATTTTATTTATTTTTTAATATTTATGCGGACAAAGCATATATTTAGAGTAAAATTTTAAGGGATTTTTGAATGGAAAATATCTTAACGGGATTAAAAGAAAAGGAAAAAGAAGCTATGGAACGGCAAATTTTGATGATAGCCGTGGATTTGCTTGCAGAGAGGGGATTCCTTGACAATGTGGAAAAAAGTAGTGTCAAAAGGAGAATTGAGTATGAGGAGGTGTCCGGGTAAGTGGAAAGGGTAGGAATTTATAACAGATGTAGCACGGAAGAAGAAAGTCAGAGAAATGCGCTGGCCAGTCAGGCCCTTGAAAGCCGGGAAATTGCGGAAAAGAAAGGGTGGAGCATTACAGAACAGTATATAGAATCACAGACGGGTACAGTGGCTTATAAGCGAAGTGAATATCAAAGGCTGCTTGCGGATATGGAGAAGGACAGGTTTGATATTGTGATGATCAAATCCATTGACAGACTGATGCGTTCTGCCAGAGACTGGTACTTCTTCTTAAGCAGGCTCACGGAAAATAGTTTAAAACTGTATATATATATAGAAGGGAAATTTTATACGCCGGAGGACAATCTGATTTCAGGAATCAAGGCGATTCTTGCGGAGGATTTTAGCAGGGAGCTTTCAAAAAAAATCAGGAATGCACACAGAAGAAGGCAGGAAAAGAAAAGCGGATGTAATATTACCTGTGAAATGTTTGGGTGGAATAAGGTGGCTAAAGACACTTATGAAGTCAATATAAAGGAGGCGGAATATTATAGAACTGCCTTCTCTCTGGCAAAGGAGGGAAAAGGTTTTTATACCATAAGCAATATGCTCTATGAGTTAGGGGCCAGGGGAAGGAACGGGCAAAGAATATCGGAGGCCCAATGGAGAAAAATGCTGTATACCCCAAGAGCCCATGGGACAATGATTTTAAATACGCGTATTTATAATTTTGATACAAAACGGTATGAAAAGGTACCTGAAAATGACTGGATTATCATGGAACATGCCCTTCCTCCAATTGTTTCAAAGGAATACCAGGAGGAAGTGGTGGAAATTATGAAAAAGAAGGCAAAAGGCGCCAGAGAAAGAAAGGAGCAGGGGAAAAAATATGATTTTACCAGAAAGTTGATATGTGCAGAGTGCGGAAGAACATATTACAGAACCTGCTATCATACGAAAGCGGGGAAAAAAGTGGTTTGGAAATGTGCAGCTTTTTTAGAGGGCGGCAGAAAAAAAGAGGATGAACACTTAGGGGGCTGCGATAACAGGCATCTGCCGGAAGAAGAAATCTATCAATATATGGCCGGAGTACTTTCAGATCATAAAGAGATGTTTGACAAGAAAGAGCAGCTTTCAGAGATGTGTCGCACAAAGGAATGTCTACAAAAGGAACATCTGCAAAAAAGGCTTATGCATGCCATAAGCAAGAGCCTAAAGGAAGGGGAGGAAAGCGGGGAGCTTTCTAAACTTGAAAAAGAGCATAAAAAGCTTATGGGCAAAAAGGATGTGCTGATGGAAAAGCTGTTAAGAGGTGTGATAGAGGATGAAGATTATGAGAAATACAGTAAGAATCTAACAGAACGTATTTACTGTCTTGCGGAGCAAATTGCGGTCATAAAGCAGGAAAAGGAGCCATATAATAATTATGAGATGCGTCTTAAGAAAATAGAGGAGGCGGTTAAAGAAGAAAATTTAATAGAGAAGGCATTGCTAAAAGAGACCCTTAAGAAAATTGATTTGATAAAGGTACATAAAGACGGAAGATTTGAAATATACGCAGCCATGAAAACGTCTTAAAAGACGCCTTAAAAGATGCCTTAAAAGGCGGGCGCTTTTTATCCGGACTTGAATTGCCGCTATGCGGCAACAAAAGGCGGCTTATTCAATTTGTAAATACCTGTAACCCGGTGTTTATTACGGTAGGCCTAAGATTGGGAGTGGAAAATTATTATCATTATTTTGAACAGTTTGGCCTGCTTAACAAAACCGGCGTTGACCTGCCTGGGGAGGCGGGGACGATTATGCATAAGATGGAGGATATGAAAGCTGTGGAGCTGGCAACGGTATCCTTTGGACAGTCTTTTCAGATTACGCCCATACAGCTTGCCACTACGGCTTCCTCCATCATAAATGGCGGAAACAGAATCACGCCTCATTTTGCGGTGAAGACATCTGACAGAGATGGAACGGAAATAGAGCGGTTCTCTTATCCGGTAAGCGAGCATATTGTATCAGAGGAAACCTCCGCCACAATGCGGATGATTTTGGAGCAGGTGGTAGAAAATGGTTCCGGTAAAAACGGGTACGTGGAGGGTGCAAGGGTTGGAGGGAAGACAGCAACCAGCCAGACTCTTCCAAGGGGAAGCGGCAGGTATATTGCTTCTTTTTTGGGCTTTGCCCCCGCTGATGACCCCCAGGTGCTTGCTCTTTGTATTATACATAATCCCCAGGGAGTGTATTATGGCGGACAGGTGGCAGCGCCGGTGGTGAGACAGCTTTTTGAAAATATTCTTCCTTATTTAGGAAAAATGGATTATAATTGAGAGGTGCAGGCAATGAACGGTAGTGCTATTATGATGCCTGTCTTAATATCTTTTGGCATAAGTGTGGCATTAGGGCCGATGATTATCCCCTTACTTAGGAAGCTTAAGGTGGGGCAGACGGTTAGGGATGACGGCCCTAGCAGCCATTTGAAAAAGACAGGAACACCTACCATGGGCGGCATTTTGATAATGGCCAGTATGGCGGTTACATCTGTGCTGTATGTAAAGGATTATCCTAAGATTGTCCCCATTTTGGTTCTCACATTGGGATTTGGCCTGATTGGCTTATTGGATGACTACATTAAGGTGGTACTCAGGCGTTCTATGGGGCTTCGGGCATGGCAGAAGATGCTGCTGCAGCTGTTAGTGACAGGACTTTTTGCCCGTTATCTGCTGAAATCTCCGGAAAATTTACTGGCAATGCATATTCCTTTTTTAAAGGGATATTATGTGGATTTTGGCTGGCTTAATATTCCGCTTTTGTTTCTTGTAGTAATCGGAACGGTAAACGGCACGAATTTCACAGATGGCTTAGATGGGCTTGCGGGTAGTGTGACAGTGATGGTTTCCACCTTTTTTACAGTTGCGGCGCTTGGAACAGGGGCAGGGATTGGGCCGATTACATGCGCCGTTACGGGAGCCTTATTGGGATTCCTTTTATTTAATGTGCATCCTGCCAGTGTCTTTATGGGAGATACCGGTTCTCTGGCTCTTGGCGGATTTGTGGCGGGCTGTGCATATATGATGCAGATGCCTTTGTTCTTACCCATTGTGGGATTTATTTATATGGCGGAGGTTTTGTCGGTTATCATACAGGTGGTATATTTTAAGATAAGCGGAGGAAAGAGAATTTTCAAAATGGCGCCGCTCCATCATCATTTTGAGCTGTGCGGCTGGAAGGAAACGAAAATAGTGGCGGTATTTTCCATTGTGACCGCTATGCTCTGTCTTCTTGCCTTATCCGGCTTCTAAGTTTGATATATTTACAGGTTTATGCTTGAGGTCTAAATAGGTATACAGATAAAGACTTTAGATATAGTATACTGACGGAAATGGAGGATTTACATGGAACTACAAGGTAAAAAAGTTCTGGTGGTGGGAAGCGGAAAAAGCGGAATCGGCGCATCCCGGCTGCTTGGAAGGTGCGGGGCTTTTCCTGTGTTGTTTGACAGTAATGAAAAGCTGGATAAAAAAGAACTGATAGAAAAGATAGAAAAAGCAGGGGAAATACCGGGCCTTACCCTTTGGATTGGCTCCTTATCGGAAGATATGAAAAGGGAAATTGCCCTTGTGGTGATAAGTCCCGGTGTGCCAATAGACGCTCCCTTATTAGAGGAGTATAAGAATAGGAACATTCCAATATGGGGAGAGATTGAACTGGCTTATGCCTTTGCAAAAGGGAAAATAGCGGCAATCACAGGCACCAACGGGAAAACCACGACTACCACTTTAACAGGACAGATTTTAAGCGCCTATTATGTTTCTGTGCATGTGGTAGGAAATATCGGAAATCCCTATACGGACATTGCCCTTGATACGGGGAAAGAGAGTATGACGGTTGCGGAAATCAGCAGCTTTCAGCTTGAAACCACTCATTCCTTCCGGCCCAATGTATCCGCCATTTTAAACATCACGCCGGATCATTTGAACCGTCATCACACCATGGAATGTTATGTAAAGACGAAAGAAAGGATAGCCGAAAACCAGACAAAGGAGGATGTGTGCGTATTAAATTATGAAGACGCTTACACCAGAGATTTTGGTGAAAGATGTCCTGCCAGAGTGGTGTACTTTTCCTCCAAAAGGGAACTTAAGGAAGGAATTTATCTGGATGGAGAAGAAATCTTTCTGGCAAAATGTTTACCTGGTGATGAGAGAAATGTCCGCAGACTTCTGAACATACACGACATGAGACTTGTGGGAATGTGCAATGTGGAAAATGTCATGGCCGCTATCGCCATCTGTTATTCTTTAAGTGTTCCTATGAATGTTATTCTTGATACCATTCGGGTATTTGCACCGGTGGAACACAGAATAGAATTTGTTGACACCAAGGGCGGAGTGGATTATTATAATGATTCCAAAGGAACCAATCCGGATGCGGCAATCCAGGGAATACGCGCCATGTCAAAGCCCACAGTGCTTTTAGGAGGCGGCTATGATAAAGGCAGCAGGTACGATGAGTGGATCGAGGCTTTTGAAGGAAAGGTGAAGGCTTTGGTGCTGGTGGGAGCGACCCGTGAAAAGATTGAAAAGTGCGCCAGGGAACATGGCATTTCCAATATCATTTTGGCCGATACGTTTGAGGAAGCCTTTGATGCGTGCGTAAAGCAGGCGGACGCAGGAGATGCGGTGCTTTTATCCCCGGCCTGCGCAAGCTGGGGGATGTTTCCCAATTATGAGGTGCGGGGAAAAGTATTTAAAGAGTTAGTAGGAAAAATATGAAAAAGATTTACACAGCAACCCTTTTTCATATAAGTAAGAAGAATGCCCAGACGGTTATTCTTCAAGCTGTTTGCACCGGTATGGAGGTTTAGATGATTGTGGCAGAAAGAAGATATCAGAACAATCATAGAGGGCGGGTAAAGAAACAGGAAGAATCTTTTTTTGATTATACGCTGTTATTTATTGTGTTGTTTCTGCTGGCCTTTGGACTGGTTATGCTGTATTCCTCCAGCTCTTACGAGGGAAGTACGCTTAAGAACCCGGATCCGGCATTTTTCCTGAAAAGACAGGCGGCTTCTACGGTTGTGGGCATGGCTGCAATGATTGTGGTTGCAAATATTCCATATCATTTTTGGGAGCGGTTTGCGGCAATGGGCTATATCGTATCTATTGTACTGATTTTGCTGATCATTCCTTTTGGCGTGGAGGCAAACGGTGCGAAAAGATGGCTGAATATAGCCGGTATATCCGTTCAGCCTGCGGAGATTGCAAAGGTAGGCATGATTCTGTTCCTGTCCAGTCTGATTTGCAAGATGGGGCGGAAGATAAGGAGCGGAAGAGGTTTTTTTATGGTATTGGGGATTCCTTTGCCGGTGTGCCTTTTGGTATGGAAAGTCACGGAAAATATGAGCTCTGCTATTATCATTCTGGGAATTGCAGTTCTTATGCTCTTTGTTTCGTGTCCGGACTATAAACGGTTTATTGTGCTTGGGGTTTTGGGAGTGGCGGTATGCGCGCTTGCCGTGTTCTTGATTGCAAATGCGGCTGATTCGGATGGGTTAGGTGTCCGCGGAACCCGTATTTTAGCCTGGCTTGACCCGGAAGCTTACGCCAGCGGAAAAGGGTTCCAAACCCTCCAGGCCCTTTACGCCATAGGTTCAGGAGGGATACTTGGAAAAGGCTTAGGGCAGAGCATGCAGAAGCTTGGATTTGTTCCGGAGGCCCAGAACGATATGATTTTTTCCATTATCTGCGAAGAATTGGGTTTATTTGGGGCTATTTCCATTTTATTGATGTTCATGCTGCTCATCTGGCGTTTTATGGTGATTGCCAACAATGCTTCGGATTTGTTCGGTGCGCTTTTGGTGGTTGGCGTAATGGGGCATATTGCCATACAGGTTATTTTGAATGTGGCGGTTGTAACCAATACCATTCCCAATACGGGAATTTCCCTTCCGTTTATCAGTTATGGAGGTACTTCCGTACTTTTTCTGCTGGTTGAAGTGGGAATCGTACTAAGTGTGGGGAAGGGAATACGGCTGAAAGATTTGTAGTACAAGATGCATTTTCTGAAAGTTTACATATAGTAGGATAGGTCTAACTTTTAAACCGGAAGGCAGATGGTGAGAATTTGGATGCTATTCATATTCTGGGAGGAAATGCTCTTTTTGGAGAAACAAAGATACAGGGCTCTAAAAATGCGGTACTGCCGGTGATGGCAGCAGCCCTTTTGATTCAGGATGTCTGTATGATAGAAAACTGTCCCCATATTTCAGACGTGTATCATATGCAGCAGCTCTTGGAGAGTATAGGATGTAAAGTGGTCCGGTCAGATAAAACGCTGACCATAGACGCCAGAAATATATTGGAGGATACAATGTCAGGCGACCATGTTACAGGTATGCGTTCCTCCATTACGCTGTTAGGCGCCATGCTGGGCAGAATAGGCGAAGTGACGATGGCTTATCCGGGCGGGTGCGTGATAGGAGAAAGACCTATCGATATGCATTTAAATGCTCTGCGCAGGATGGGTGTGGTAATTTATGAAAAAGACGGCTGCTTCACCGCGCGGGTAAAGGCGCTTGAGGGTGCGGTGATAAGGCTTCCTGTTTCCAGCGTGGGGACCACAGAAAATGTCATTCTGGCGGCCGTCATGGCAAAAGGAGTGACGGTGATTCAAAACGCAGCCAAGGAACCTGAGATTGTTACCTTATGCGAATTTTTGCGGGAAGCAGGAGCGGTGATTGAAGGGATTGGCGGTTCTGTGCTGATCATACAGGGAGGACATAGACTTCACGGTATCAGATTCCGAGTGCCTGCTGACCGGATTGTGGCAGGGACGTATCTTATGAGTGTGCTTGGAGCAGGCGGTCATATTTTTTTGGAGGATGCACCTGTGGCCCAGATGCGGAGCATGCTAAGGGTGGCGGAGGAGATTGGCGCGGAAGTCCATGTGACCAGAGAAGGGCTTAATATTATTGCAAAAGAGTACAAAAAGCCGATTCCTTATATTAAGACAGAAATTTATCCTGGTTTTCCCACGGATATGCAGTCTCCGCTTATGGCAGTTTTGTCTACCTGCGAGGGGGAGAGTGTTATTGAGGAAACGATTTTTGAAGACCGTTTTCGGATTGTGGAACAGCTTCGAAAAATGGGAGCCTCCATTGAATTAAGAGGAAGGCGCCAGGCGGTGATTCAAGGTGTGGACAGTCTCTTAGGATGCGAGGTGGCGGCTGAAGAACTCAGGGGAGGAGCGGCCCTGGTGATTGCAGGTAGCATGGCGCTTGGAGAAACAGTGGTAAAGAACTGCCATTTCATTGAGAGAGGATATGAAGATATCTGCAGGGATTATCGAAATTTGGGGGTTCATATATTTGGGAAATAAATGTAACAGCTAAAAAGAAAAGACACTGGGTAAGCGGTTTTATGGCTAAGGTGAAGCAAAAAAAGAAAAAACAAATTGATAGGTTAAGAATGGAGCCGCCTGTAAGCCGTAAGGCACAGGAACCGGGGGCGTACTTTAGGAATCACAAAAGCCTGTTTATGATTGGAGGGATGCTTTTGGCCCTTGTAATCGGATTGGCGGCGGCGTATTCTTATATTATTACAAATTATGCGGTTACCACGGTATATGTAGAGGGGACGATTCATTATACCAATGATGAGATCATAGACATGGTAATGGAAGGGCATTATGGGAATAATTCCCTTCTTTTATCTTTGAAATACAAGGACAAGAGTATTACTGGGGTTCCTTTTGTGGAAAAGATAGATGTTTCTGTGGAGGACCCCCATACAATTAAAATTGAGGTTTATGAAAAGGCGCTGGCAGGGTATGTGGAATATTTGGAAAGGTACATGTACTTTGATAAAGATGGTATTGTGGTGGAGAGCTCCTTTGAAAAGACGGAAGGGGTGCCTCTGGTGACAGGACTTCGCTTTGACCATGTGGTTTTGCATGAGCCGCTTCCGGTGGAAGATCCGGGGATTTTTCAGTCTATCTTAAATATTACGCAGCTTGTCAATAAATATAATCTGGTGACGGACAGGATTTATTTTGGCAGTGATGGTTCGCTTACGCTGTATTTTGAAGACGTGAAGGTAGCCCTTGGAATGGGAGAGAATCTGGATGAAAAAATGATGGGATTGCAATATATGCTTCCGGAGCTTGAAGGAAAAAAAGGAACTTTGCGGATGGAAAGCTATACGGAGGGAACAAAAAATACTTCCTTTGAGCCGGAGGCAGCAGATGGGTGATGAAACGTTTGAAATAATTCAAAAAAAGTTTTTAAAATTTCTAGTTGCTAATTCAAAGAAAAGATTATATGATAGTCTATAATGAGTTTAATATGCTGGTATGTTTATGTGTAGTTTTGATAGCGGAATGGTGAAGGAGGAAATACTTTGCTGGAAATAAAGACGAACGATGCTGAATCTGCTGCCAAGATTATTGTTATTGGTGTGGGTGGCGCAGGTAATAACGCTGTAAATAGAATGGTGGACGAGAGTATTACCGGAGTTGAGTTTATTGGAATCAATACGGACAAGCAGGCCCTGCAGCTTTGCAGAGCGCCGAAACTCTTGCAGATTGGCGAGAAGCTGACCAAAGGACTGGGTGCAGGGGCAAAGCCTGAAATCGGGGAAAAAGCAGCTGAGGAGAGCAGCGAGGAGATAGCAGCCGTACTCAGAGGCGCGGATATGGTGTTTGTAACCTGCGGAATGGGAGGCGGAACCGGAACCGGCGCAGCCCCTGTTGTTGCCAAGCTGGCAAAGGACATGGGGATTTTGACGGTAGGGGTAGTAACCAAGCCCTTCCGTTTTGAGGCAAAAGCCCGTATGGTGAACGCCCTTAGCGGTATTGAGAAGATTAAGGATAATGTTGATACTTTAATCGTAATTCCTAATGATAAATTACTTGAGATTGTGGACAGAAGGACAACCATGCCGGATGCCCTTAAGAAAGCGGATGAAGTGCTTCAGCAGGCAGTGCAGGGAATCACTGACCTGATTAATGTTCCTGCGGTTATCAATCTTGACTTTGCGGATGTACAGACGGTTATGAAAGATAAGGGAATTGCCCATATTGGAATTGGTACTGGAAAGGGCGATGATAAGGCGAGCGAGGCAGTTAAGATGGCGGTGGAAAGTCCGCTGCTTGAGACCACTATTTCAGGCGCAACCCACGTGATCATCAATGTGTCCGGTGATATTACGCTGGCGGATGCATCGGATGCGGCAAGCTATGTACAAGAGTTGGCGGGAGATGAAGTAAACATTATCTTTGGTGCCATGTATGATGAATCCCAGGGCGATAGTTGCCGGATTACGGTGATTGCTACAGGATTGGAGGACGCTACCCTGCCTACCAATAAGCCCATATCCTCACACAGTGCTTTTACCAATAAATATATGAAGCCTGTGACGCCTAATATTACGATCAGGAATCAGGGGGGAAGTGCGCCGACAGGTGTAAATAATGCTCCTAATACCTTTACAGGTCAAAACCAGACGGCAGCGCCGCACAGGCCTGTCCAGGGAATTACCAATCCAGGAGAGATTAGGAGCAATGTGGTGGACAAGCATTTGGATATTCCTTCTTTCCTGCAAAAGAAATAAGTGTGTATAATTTATGGGAGAGTGTTTAGGCTGTATACCAGAGGGTGTGCAGCCTTTTCATTCGATAAGCTGGCCTGCGAAGGGTGATGATGCTTGATGTAGTTTTTCACAAGTGGGCTTTTGACAGCTTGCGGTAGAGAATCTGGATAGTTTGCGATAGGCAGGAGGTATCATAATGGAAAAAGTAAATTTGGAGTGGGCTGAAAAATGCCTTGCATTTATTGATAAAAGTGTAAGCTGCTATCATGCGGTAGAACAGGTAGAAAAGCGGCTGTCTGAAAATGGATTTGTGCAGCTTGATGAGAGAAGTTTGTGGGAAGTTGTTCCAGGAGGAAGTTATTATGTGAAGCGCGGTGATTCCTCTCTGGCAGCCTTTCAAATTCCCGATTTGAGTTTAAAAGGTTTTCATATAACTGCCTCCCATAGCGACTCCCCCTGCTTTAAAATAAAAACAAACCCGGAGATGATGCTGGAAAATAAATACCTAAAGCTCAATGTTGAAGGGTATGGCGGCATGATACAGTCTACTTGGTTTGACAGATGCCTTTCGGTAGCCGGGAGAGTGGTGTGTACTGGCGAAAATGGACTTCAGACCGTGACTGTGAATGTGGACGAAGACCTCCTTGTGATCCCCAACCTTGCCATTCATATGAACCGGAGCATCAACAAGGGTGTGGAGCTTAACATACAGACAGATTTACTTCCCTTAATGGGAGGCCCTGGGGCGAAAGGAAAGTTAAAGGAAAAGCTGGCATTTCTTGCAGGGGTAGAGGAAGATGAAATTCTAGGAAGCGATTTATTCTTGTATGTGAGGGAAAAGGGAAAGATTGCCGGGGCAGAAAAAGAATGGATGATCTCTCCAAGACTGGATGATTTGGAGTGTGTTTTCGCATCTGTGGAGGCCTTGCTTTTGGCCGAGCCTAAGGAATATTGTAATATGTGTGTCATTTTTAACCATGAGGAGGTAGGCAGCCACACCAAGGAGGGCGCAGCATCCACATTCTTGAGGGATACACTGGAAAGGATTGGGGAGAGCCTTGGTAAAACGAGAAGTGATTATTTAAGATTTTTGGCAGATAGCTTTATGATTTCTGCCGACAATGCCCATGCCCTTCATCCCAATCACCCGGAAAAAGCAGATCCGGAAAACCGTCCGTTGTTAAATGGGGGCATTGTGATAAAGCATCACGGCGGGCAAAGATATACCACTGATGGAGTCTCTGAGGCTGTTATGAAGTCCTTATGCAGAGAAGCGCAGGTTCCCTGTCAGGATTATCATAACCGTTCCGATATAGAAGGCGGATCAACGTTGGGAAATGTTTTGGCAGGACAGGTGTCTGTTTTGTCAGCGGATATTGGTCTTGCGCAGCTTGCCATGCACTCAGCCGTGGAAACTGCAGGAAGCGGGGATGTGGAATATCTGATACGGGTTCTTAAGAGGTTTTATGAAAAATAGATATTTCTTGACCAGTAAATATATTTGAAAAAATAAAAAGGGGTCGGCAGGAATGCCGGCTCTTTTTATTACAATAAGCTGGAACCCGAGGCGAGGCATAGTTTGTGATAATAAGTCGTCCGGCGAAGTGTGCCGGCATTTATTGTTAAAAGGAATGAGAGATTGATGCGATATTTAACGAATGCAAAGTCAAAATTTAGAGGATTTTACCGTATTGCTGCGATGAATGAAAAGGTATGGGACAATGTTTTGACAAATTATGAATACATTAATGTTTATAATGAACAAGTACAGAATGTACTCGTACAGAATGTACTCATACATCATATACTTGTACATGGGAAATGGAGGTGAAGAATTGCAAGGTGCAATTACAGGGTACCATTTATATTGACAGCATTTTTTTATTAAATATGGTTATGGATTTATACCTGCTTTCTCTTACGGCAAGGGTGCTTGGGAAAACTGCCACTTGTTCAAGAATTTTTGCGGGAAGTGTTACAGGGGCGGCAGGCTACTGCATTATGTTGTGCCTGCCGAAAATACCATATGTGCTGAAGGTACTTTTGGGGATGGTTCCAATCGGAATGCTTATGATAAGAATTGCGTGCAGAGTCAAAAGCTTTGGGGAATTGCTAAGAGGGCTTGGATATCTTTATTTCTTTTCCTTTCTGTTAGGTGGGTTCATAATTTTTCTGAATGGAAGGAGCAATATATTTACAGAATATGGAGATTCCACCATGGTGCTTGCAGGCCTGGGATTTGTGGGATTTGCAATCTGCAGAAGATTGATTACAGTCTGCCAGGGAAAGCGGAAGGAGCATTTTTGCAGGGTCAGCATTCCGGGAGACCAGGGACCTATCACAGTTGCAGCTTTGATTGATACAGGGAACGGGCTGGTGGAGCCCGTAAGCAGGAAGCCGGTGGCCATACTGGAGGCAAAGGAATGGGAGAACTTAAAACTGTGGATGAAACCGGAAAAATATAAAATAATTCCCTATCACAGTATTGGAAAAAACAGCGGCTTGCTGGAAGGATACGAAATAGACATCATGAACGTGCAAGGGAGCATGGGCGAAAAACAGTACGAGAAAGTGATTGTAGCAGTGTTTCAAGGAAAGATTTCCCAAAAGGGCAGTTACCAAATGGTACTGCCTCCGGAATTATCAATATAAAACGATAGAGATTATGAAATAACAAATCATAAAGGAAAAATATAAAAAACAGAGATTGCTAAATTCAGAAACAGGAGGAAATCATAAATGGTGTTTAAAGTAGCAATTCCAGGTAAGCTGCAGTTTAAGCTGTACCGGCGAGAGCCGGGATTTTTATTGACAAAGCAGGGGGATGTGCACTACATAGGCGGTTCGGAGGTGCTTCCGCCGCCCCTTGAAGTGGAGAAGGAAAACGAAGTGATTAACGATCTGGGAACGGAATATGAGGATGAGGCTAAATCCATACTGATTGAGCATAATCTGCGTTTGGTGGTTTACATAGCAAAGAAGTTTGATAACACAGGGGTGGGAGTGGAGGATCTGATATCCATAGGAACAATCGGACTGATTAAGTCTATCAACACCTTTAATCCGGGGAAAAATATTAAGCTCGCCACCTACGCATCCAGATGCATTGAAAATGAAATATTGATGTATCTGCGCAGAAACAACAAAACCAAGCTTGAGGTGTCCATCGATGAGCCCTTAAATGTGGACTGGGACGGAAATGAGCTGTTGCTTTCCGATATCCTTGGGACGGACGAGGATGTTATATACAAGGATATTGAAAACGAGGTGGAACGTAAGCTTTTGCTAAAAGCCATTGATAAGCTCACCGAAAGGGAAAAAACCATTATCAATTTAAGGTTTGGGCTTGGGACACCTGACGGAAAGGAAATGACCCAGAAAGAGGTGGCAGAGCTTCTTGGAATTTCCCAGTCTTATATCTCCAGATTAGAAAAAAAAATTATGAAAAGGCTTAAAAAGGAATTGATTCGGGAAAGCTATTAAAAAATGGAATCCCAAATAAGCCGGGCTGCCGTAAAATGCAGATGCTCCACAAGATGAGAGTAAGTCTTTTGCATTTTACGGCAGCCTTTTCAATTGATAACAAGGGCCTTCCTGTACATGTTTTAACAGCGTATGTCCACAATAATGATATCAGGTCCGATTTGTTTGATATCCTTGTATGGGATGCAGATATCCGGTTCCGTACAGAGTAAATTGAAAAATTTATTGCCGCTGGGAATAAAGACCTTGCAGATTTGTCCACTGCACTGGTCAAATTCCAGATCAGAAATCCTTCCAAGCTTTTTACAGTCCCGCATATTGATTACATCCTTGCACTTTAACTCAGAAAAAAGCATATTTTACCTCATTTCTGCAAAGAGAGCTTTATTCACCTTTGCTTGATTTGTGTATCTTTTCTTTGTCGGCATAATTTATTTTATGCAGAGGAAATAAAAGGGTTCAAAAAGTATGAATATTTTCCGGCTGTTTTGTGAATTATTTTTATTATAAGTCCGGTAAGGAATTATAAATGAAGCAGGAGGAAAATAAAACATGGCCCAGGGAAAAGTTGAGATATGCGGCGTGAATACGGCAAAGCTGCCTCTTTTAAAATCAGACGAAAAGGAGAAATTATTCGAGCAGATAGAATCGGGAGATATGGAGGCAAGGAAAAAGTATATCGAAGGGAATTTGCGGCTTGTTTTAAGCGTAATCAAACGATTTTCAGCCAGCAATGAAAATGTGGACGACCTGTTTCAAATAGGATGTATAGGATTAATTAAGGCGATTGACAATTTTGATTCTTCGCTGAATGTAAAATTCAGTACCTATGCGGTGCCTATGATTATCGGTGAGATCCGCCGTTTCCTTCGGGATAACAACACAATTCGCGTAAGCAGATCCCTAAAGGATACGGCCTACAAAGCAATTTATGCCAAGGAGAACCTGATGAAACAAAATATGAAAGAGCCTACGCTCAATGAGGTTGCATCGGAAATCGGCATTTCCAAGGAGGATATTGTCTATGCGTTAGATGCCATTCAGAATCCCATGAGCCTATACGAACCGATCTTTACAGACGGCGGAGATACCCTTTATGTGATGGATCAAATCAGCGACAAAAAGAATAAAGAAGAAAACTGGGTGGAACATTTATCCTTAAGCGAGGCGATGAAACGGTTAGGAGAGCGGGAGCATGAAATTATAAGTCTCCGATTTTTCGAAGGAAAAACCCAGATGGAAGTAGCAGACATGATTGGAATTTCCCAGGCCCAGGTGTCAAGATTAGAAAAAAATGCATTAAAGGTGATGAAGAATTATTTGACAGCATAATAAAATACGAAATAACGCCGTATATACTGCCCAAAAAGCATTTTTCAGATATGCTTTGGTTGACATGATTTGCAAATCGGAATATAATGGTATTGTTATCAGAATAATGTACAGAAAAATATGCGCTAACCAGTCAGAGAAAAGGACTGGTAGTATGGAGGATTCATATGAAATGTCCGTTTTGCGGTCATGAGAATACCAGAGTCATTGATTCAAGGCCGGCAGATGATAATAATTCCATCAGGCGGCGCAGAGTTTGCGATGAGTGCAGTAAGCGGTTTACCACCTATGAAAAGGTAGAGACCATCCCACTTATTGTAATTAAAAAGGATGACAACAGAGAAACCTATGACAGGTCTAAGATAGAAGCGGGCGTGCTTCGCGCTTGTCATAAGAGGCCCATTAGTGTCAGCCAGATTAAGCAGCTGGTGGATGAGGTGGAAACCGAACTCTTTAGCACGGAAGAAAAGGAAATCTCCAGCCGCGTAATCGGCGAGCTTGTGATGAACAAGCTCAAGGACTTAGAAGCGGTTGCGTATGTGCGTTTTGCTTCCGTATACAGAGAATTCAAAGATATCAATACTTTTATGGATGAGTTGAAAAAAGTATTGGAATGAGGTAAATGATACAGAGCAGTGTTTGAAATGCTTTTGCTCTAGATGGGCAAGAGCTTTTTCTGCTGTCCGGATTGAAAATATCCCAAAGCTGTCCGCAGGCTGTGTTAAAGAGCGATAGAAAGGAATTTGAATCAGATGGAGATGAATCATAATATGGACGAAGTGGTCAGGATGCTGGATGCGCTTACGGCCAATGAAGTAAGCCGCATCAAAGTGGAAGCCTCTGAACAAATGGAGGAAGGACAGGCAAAGAAGACTTATCATCATGGAAGATGCGATGTGGGAAGTCCTTATGCCACCGGGAAACTGTATGATTTAGAGGAGCCGATGTGCTAAAATGTGTTTTGCACATATTATGGAAGATAACACCGGAAAGGAGCACCTATGCTGGAGAGGTTTTATCCTGATATTTATATTAGCTCTACATACAAAATAGATTTTGGCAAATATTATAATGCTGGTTATAGGGGAATTATTTTTGACATTGATAACACTTTGGTTACCCATGGGGCGCCGGCAGATAAAAGAAGCAGGAAACTGATAAAGAAGCTGCAGGATATGGGATTTAAGATTTTATTTCTATCCAATAATAAGGAGCCCAGAGTCAAAATGTTTTGTGATGCCGTTGGAGGCAAGTATATTTTCAAGGCTGGGAAACCAGGAAAAAAAGGATACATGCGGGCTATGGAAATGTTAGGAACGAGCAGGGAAACCACTCTTTTTATAGGAGACCAGCTGTTTACGGATGTGTGGGGAGCCAGAAATGCAGGAATTTTTTCCATTCTGGTCCGGCCAATTAATAAAAAAGAGGAAATCCAGATTGTCTTAAAGCGTTATCCGGAAAAAATTGTACTTGCTTTTTACAGGCATAAATGTCAAAAACAGGGAAAAAAATATTTAGAGGAGGGAACAGATGGAGATTAATGGTCATACGAGAACCTGTGGATTGATTGGGAATCCGGTGGAACATACCATGTCGCCGCTTATCCACAATACCTTAGCCCAAAAGCTTTCCCGGAATCTTGTTTACGTTCCTTTTCATGTGGAGCAGGGACAGGTGGCGGATGCCGTAAAGGGTGCCTATGCCCTTAATGTTTTAGGGCTTAACGTCACAGTGCCCTACAAAAGTGAAGTGATAGCCGGACTTTCGCAGATTGATGAGCTGGCACAAAAAATCGGGGCAGTCAATACGTTGGTGCGGGTTGAAGATGGATTTAAGGGGTACAACACGGATATGCCCGGGCTGTATCGCGCCATGTGCAGTGAAGGGATAGAGCTTGAGGGGGAAGATGTGGTTTTGCTGGGAGCGGGCGGCGCGGCCAGGGCAGTTGCCTTTTTGTGTGCCTCCAAAAATGTTTCCCGGGTTTACCTTCTAAACCGCTCTGTGGACAAGGCCCAGGCGGTTGCAAAGGAAGTCAACGAAAAAACAGGAAAAGAATGCATTTATCCAATGGCCCTTGCAGATTACCGCATGCTGCCGGATAAAAAATTTCTGGCAATCCAGGCCACCAGCGTTGGTTTGTATCCGGATGTAGATAAAGCGGTGATTGAGAACCGGGATTTTTATCAAAAAATACATACAGGTTACGATTTGATTTATAAGCCCTTGCAGACTAAATTTATGAAACTGGTGAAAGATCAGGGAGGCAATGCCTTTCACGGGCTTAAGATGCTTTTGTACCAGGGAATCATTGCGTATGAGCTTTGGAATCAACTGTCGGTTTCGGAAGAAATGGCTTTGGAAGTATACGAAATACTAAAGGAAAATTGGAAATAAAGACATGAAAAATAATGTGATATTAATTGGTTTTATGGGCAGTGGTAAGACCAGCGTGGGAATCAGACTGTCTTATCATCTGAAACGGACCATGATTGATACGGATAAGTGGATTGAGCAAAGACAGAAAATGTCAATATCCGATTTGTTTGCAGAAAAGGGCGAGGCGGCCTTTAGGGAGATGGAGACAGACTGCCTGAAAGAATTAATCCGTACGGCTGACCATCAAATTATTTCTGTGGGAGGCGGCCTTCCCATGAGGAAAGAAAACCATGCTTTGCTAAAAGAATTAGGGAAAGTGTTTTATCTCAAAATAACACCCGAAGCGGTTTATGAAAGGTTAAAGTCAGATACCACAAGACCTCTTTTACAGGTGGAAAATCCAAAAGAAAAAATCCGGGCATTGCTTGAAGAAAGGGCTCCTGTATATGAGGCCTGTGCAGATGTGGCAGTGGAGGTTTCGGACAAAACCTTTGAACAGATTATAAAGGAAATATGCGCTGAAAGTAGGTAAAAAACGAAATGGAATGAGAGAAAGGAAAAGCAAAAATGAAGCTGCTGGTTATAAACGGACCTAACATTAATTTTCTTGGAATCAGGGAAAAAAGTGTTTATGGTACACAGGACTATGATTCTTTATTAAAGCTGATTGCGGAAAAAGGAAAGGCATGCAATGTATCGATAGATGTTTTTCAAAGCAACCATGAGGGGGCTGTGATAGACAGAATCCAGGAGGCTTATTTTGACGGAACGGATGGAATCGTAATCAATCCGGGGGCCTATACCCATTATAGCTACGCCATCAGGGATGCGCTTGCAAGCATTACGGTACCAAAAGTGGAAATTCATATTTCAGATATTACAAAACGGGAAGAATTTCGGAAAACGTCTGTGACTGCGCCGGCATGTGACAAACAGATCTACGGGCATGGTCTTGACGGATATTTGGAAGCAATTGATTTTATATTAGAAAATGGTTGAAAAATATCATTTTTTATATTACACTGGTAAAGAATTATAACGTGAAAATTTGAGGAGGAATATTTTATGATTTCTGCAGGTGATTTCAGGAATGGTATTACGATTGAGTTAGATAATAATGTTTACCAGATTATTGAGTTTCAGCATGTTAAGCCTGGCAAAGGCGCGGCATTTGTTAGAACGAAACTGAAAAACATCAAGAACGGCGGCGTAGTGGAAAAAACTTTCAGGCCTACTGAAAAATGTCCACAGGCACGTATTGATAGAAAAGATATGCAGTACTTATATTCAGATGGAGAACTGTATAACTTCATGGACGTTGAAACATATGATCAGATTGCACTTAATGGTGAGGCCGTTGGGGATGCACTCAAATTTGTAAAAGAAAACGAGATGGTCAAGATTTGTTCCCACAATGGAAGCGTTTTTTCCGTAGAGCCGCCTTTGTTTGTGGAGCTGGAGATCATTGAGACTGAGCCAGGATTTAAGGGTGACACAGCCACAGGCGCTACCAAGCCCGCGACAGTGGAAACCGGCGCAAATGTAAACGTACCTTTATTCGTTGAGACCCATGATGTGATTAAGATCGATACCAGAACAGGTGAGTATCTTTCCAGAGTATAAGCCAAAGTAAGATCCTATCAGTAAAAGCTTGAAAGACAATGAGAAGTCATTGTCTTTTTTTGCGCAATTTATTTATACTATTAGGGGAATCTTTAAGACAAATTTCACATCGGAAGCCTGCCGTAAAATCTAATGGAAAATGTCCAATCAAAAATGAATAAAGTCTAATAGAAAATTCACAATCAAAACGATTCATAAAATCTAATGGAAGATTTCTAATTGTAAAATTAGTAAGAAACGAAAAAAAGAAAACGAGGTATTTATGAACAACACATCTATGAATTTCAAATCTTTTACCCAGGCGATATTAGAAAAATTACAGGAAATGCTTGGGGATAATTATTCTGTTTTTTCCCAAAAAGTTAAAAAAAATAATGGAATTGAACTGACCGGAGTAATAGCAAAAAGAAAAGAGCGCAATGCCGCCCCGACAATTTATATCAATGAATTTTATCATGAGGGCATGACGGAGGAGGAAATGAATAAAATTGGGGATCTGTTATATCATGATTTCCAGGCGGCTGAATTTGAGGATAATGTGGATTTGTCAGGATTTACCGAATTTGAAAAAGCAAAAAAGCAGCTTGTTTTTAAACTTGTACATGCTCAGCGGAACGAAGAATTGCTTAAACTGATTCCCCATAAGTTATTTCACAATCTTGCCGTGGTATTTTATTATACGGTTCAGGAACCTCCCTTTTATGGAAAAGCGGCTATTTTGGTCTACAACAGCCATATGCAGCAATGGGGAACAAATTTAGAGCAGTTGTATCAGGCCGCAATGGAAAACGCGCCGGTCTTATTTCCAAGTACGATTGACAGTATGCAGAAGGTCATGGTCGGTATTTTGGAGGAAGAACTGAAGGAAGATATTCTGTCTGATGAAAACAGAAAAGATGACGGTTTGTTTGAGGAAAACTGGGTGGAGGAACTTGCAGGGCAGATGATAGAGGATATGAAAGAAATGAAAATGCCTATGTACGTGCTCACCAACCAGCAAAAGCTTTATGGAGCTGCCTGTATGCTCTATCCGGGCGTGTTAAAAGCCTTCGGTGAAAAAACAGGACAGGATTTTTATGTACTTCCCAGCTCTGTTCATGAAGTGATCCTGGTACCGGCCACGCCCGGCACAGATGAAAGAACGCTTTGGGCAATTGTCACAGAAATCAACCGGACTCAGGTAGCGGAGGATGAAATTTTAGCTGATTCCATCTATTATTATAGTAGAAACATGGACAAGATTCTCCGGATTTCTTAAAAATAATTCTTTTGATACAAAAAACGCTGCGACACGCCACAAGTTGGCCTATTGCATATTAAAACATAGCCCGGCGCCGTACTCCTTATGACGAGGCACCGGGCAGAGGGTATAAAGGATCCTATTTTTTACTTTACATATTTTTTATAAATGACAGACTAGACAATTTGTGTAAGTTATGTTATTATGTTCACGGTGATGTAACAAATTTGTAATATTTTTATGTATGCACCCGTAGTCTAACGGATAGAACGAAGGCCTCCGACGCCTTTAATGCAGGTTCGATTCCTGTCGGGTGCATTTACATCGCCTTTTATGAGGCGGCCGGTCATCTCCGGCTTTTATATTTTAAAAAAGCAGCAGAAAATGTTGTCCAGACATTGGCTAAGCGCTATGCAAATCATTATCAGAAAGGAAATTTATGAGTCATTCAGATCAGAACAAAACGCATGGAATGAAAGAAAAGTTCATATCAGCTGTTAACTGGATTATGGATCATAGTAAGATGATAATGCCACTTGTTCTTGTTTTTTGTGTCATAATTACAATTGTAGTGGCAGTAAATGCAAATCAAAAAAAGGCGCTTGAGAAAGAAGCGCAGCAGACTGCCGTGGCAGTAACTTCCGGGGAAGGCGGATCTGCCCAGGAGGGAGAGGAGGTTCAGATTCCTGAGCTTGAAAAGAATGCATATCCGGAATTGAACCAGTTAATCTCTGACTATTATGATGCTCAGGCATCAGGGGATATGGAAACAATTACTTCATTGAACACCTATTTGAATGAAATTGAGACAATACGTGTGCAGGAATTAAGTAAGTATATTGATTCCTATTCGGTACTGGATGTGTATACAAAGCCTGGAATGGAAGAAAATACCTATGTGGCATATGTTTGCTCTGAGGTTAAGTTTACAGATGCGGATCAGGCGCTTCCAGGAATGCAGACCTACTATATAGGGATTGATGACAATGGAGAATATTTCATAAATGACGGTACTTATGATGATGTCATCTGGAATTATATTAAGGAAGCTACGCTGCAGGATGATGTGGTAGACTTAAATAATAAGATTGTAGTAGAGTACAATGAACTGCTGGCGGAAGATGAAGATCTAAAAGAGTTTATTGCTTATCTGAAAGAAAAGATCAATGAGGATGTAGGAGAAATTTTGGCAGCCGCAGAGATTCCTGAGGAAAATGAGGAGGAGACGGAAGCTGAGCAGGAAACCCAGGAGGAGGAGCAGCCGCAGCAGACCGTAATCCGCACGGTTCGGGCAACAGATGTTGTCAACATCAGAAAGTCTGATAGTGAAGAAGCGGATAAGATTGATAAGGCACAGGTGGGGCAGGAATTTACGCTGCTTGAGGAAAGAGGTAACGGATGGAGTCAGGTTGAATATAATGGCGGCAGTGCATACATTAAAAGTGATTATCTGGAGGTAATCTCTGAGGAGACAACAGATACGGATACTTTAGTGGCAAATAATGAGCAGCCCAGCCAGGAGCCGGAAACGGCACCGGCACCGGCATCTACAACAGCCAGCAGCGGAAGTAATGGTAAGGTCAAAGTAAAGGAAAGCGTTAAGGTACGTAAAAGCGCAAGTACAGATGCGGAAGCCCTTGGCACAGCTTACACAGGGGATGAATTAGAGCTGGTGATGAAACAGGCCGATGGCTGGACCAAGGTTAAGTATAATGGCCAGACAGCTTTTGTTAAGTCCGACTATGTGGAATAAATCAATTGCTTTTACGGTGGAAATTCAGGAATAAAAATGAAATAATCGGTAATAATAAGACAGGGTGGCAATGTCCATCCTGTTTTTTGTAACATAAGGATATTTCGTGAGGCGCGGCATCCGTTGTTATAAACAGATATTCTTCGTACAGATTTATGACGCTGCAATACAGCGGCGTGGAGGTTAATGTGAAAAGTGATGATGTGAGAATCCTGCAGGAAGTTCAAAAAAATACGAAAATGGCTATAAAGGCAATTGATACCATCAGTGAAAAAGTTTATGACGATGACTTATCCATGCATATTACAAGGGAGTCCATGCGGTATGCAGATCTTTATAATAAGGCAACTGATCGGCTGTTGAATGGGAAAGCAGCTTCCTTTCGGGAAACGGGATTTCAGGATATGATGCTCAAAGGCAGCGTGCGGGCAAATACCTTGCTAAATACCAGCACAAGCCACATAGCAGAGCTGATGATACAGGGCTCAAACAGGGGCCTTACCAGTATGTGGAAGGCTGTCAACCATCATGAAAACGCAGGAAATATTTCTATGGAAGTGGCAAAAGAGCTGATGGATTTTGAAGAAAAAAATATCGAACGGCTGAAACAATATCTGTGATGCAATTCATTGAACCATAGAAAATAAGGGGCAAAAAAATGCTAAATGAAAAGAAACTGGGAAAAGGTTATACAAATTATATAAAATATTCTCTGAAACTTTTATCATTTACTTGCTTAAAGTATATTGAGATTTTTGCAAACGCGTTATATAATATTTATGGAAAAGAAAATAAATATGCAGGACAGAGTATCTGTATGTTTTTGTATGGTATTCGGAAATGGTGGAGCCTAAACAATATTGTATACAAGAATACTGTACTACAATTATACTAAACTAAAGGAGGACATATTGTATGTCATATGTTGATGAAGTATTACAGATGGTAATTGATAAGAACCCGGCGCAGCCCGAGTTCCATCAGGCAGTAAAAGAGGTTCTTGAATCTCTCAGAGTGGTAATTGAAGCAAATGAGGAAGCGTACAGAAAAGACGCATTACTTGAGAGGCTGGTTACACCGGAAAGACAGCTTTTATTCAGAGTTCCCTGGGTGGATGACAAGGGACAGGTTCAGGTAAACAATGCTTTCCGTGTACAGTTTAACAGTGCAATCGGACCTTACAAGGGGGGACTTAGATTACACCCCAGCGTAAACCTTGGCATTATCAAATTCCTGGGTTTTGAGCAGATCTTTAAAAATTCTTTGACAGGTCTTCCGATTGGCGGCGGAAAAGGTGGATCTGACTTTGACCCGAAAGGAAAATCAGACAGAGAGGTGATGGCTTTCTGTCAGAGCTTTATGACAGAATTAAGCAAGTACATAGGAGCTGATACGGACGTTCCTGCCGGAGATATCGGTACGGGTGCCAGAGAAATCGGCTATATGTTTGGACAGTATAAGAGAATCAAGGGCGTGTACGAAGGCGTTCTGACCGGCAAGGGACTATCCTATGGCGGTTCTCTGGCAAGAACAGAAGCAACCGGCTATGGCCTGCTTTATCTCACAGAGGAAATGCTAAAATGCAACGGCAAGGATATTGCAGGAAAGACAATTGCCGTTTCAGGCGCCGGGAATGTAGCAATATACGCAATTCAAAAGGCGCAGCAGCTGGGCGCTAAGCCGGTTACGTGCTCTGATTCCACAGGTTGGATTTATGACCCTGAAGGAATTGATGTTGCGCTTTTAAAAGAGATAAAGGAAGTAAAACGTGCAAGACTGACAGAATATGCTGCTGCAAGACCAGAGGCTCAGTACCATGAGGGCAAAGGCGTATGGTCCGTAAAGGTTGATATAGCACTTCCCTGTGCAACACAAAATGAGCTTAACCTTGAGGATGCTAAGACACTGGTAGCAAACGGCTGTTTCGCAGTGGCAGAGGGTGCAAACATGCCTAGTACCATTGAAGCAACAGAGTATTTACAGGCAAAGGGCGTTTTGTTTGCGCCTGGTAAGGCTTCCAATGCAGGTGGTGTTGCTACCTCCGCACTGGAAATGAGCCAGAACTCCGAGAGACTGAGCTGGACTTTTGAGGAGGTTGACAGTAAGCTGAAAGGAATTATGGTGAACATTTTCCATAATATGGATGACGCTGCCAAGAAGTATGGCATGGAAGGCAATTATGTTGCAGGTGCAAATATTGCAGGATTTCTGAAGGTCGCTGATGCTATGACCGCACAGGGTATCGTTTAATTAAAATATAGAAAGATTTGGAATGCCGCATTCACTGGTTTGTTGTGTTTGCGGCATTTTTTATTGAGAGTTTTCAAATTGCGATTGCAGTAGTAAAGCAGGTATGGTAAGATTGCTACACAGAAGTTAGTAATTTTTGCCATATCCAATTTAAGGGATTAGCAATAGGGAGGATGGATTGAAAAATCAGAGATTTTTCAATCAACAAATTTGTGCTTTCGCTCAAATTTAAGGGCGATTGGAAGCATGGAGGACTTGATATGGAGAATAAGCATTTTGCGCTGCTCATCGATGCGGATAACATTTCAGCAAAGTACATAGGAGATATTTTGGAGGAGCTTTCTACCTATGGAATCACCACTTACAAAAGAATTTACGGAGACTGGACCAGCACACAGGCCACCAAGTGGAAGGGGGAGCTTTTGGAAAATTCTGTTATCCCGGTACAGCAGTTCAGCAATACGGTTGGTAAAAATGCTACGGATTCCACTTTGATTATTGATGCCATGGACATTCTTTATACCGGAAATGTGGACGGCTTTTGCATTGTTTCCAGTGACAGTGACTTTACCCGGTTAGCAAGCCGGCTGAGGGAATCTGGAATGGAAGTGATTGGAATGGGCGAGGAGAAAACGCCCCGCTCTTTTAGAGTTGCGTGTACACGATTTGTCAATCTGGAAAACTTAGGGAATCAGGACGAGGATAAGGCAGGGAAAGACAGCAAGGATAACACCATCAGCCGGGAAGTTATTTACAATGCAATTACCAATATTATCAACGAAAATGAAAATAAAGGCAAAAGCGTTGAGCTTGCATCGGTTGGAAACAGGCTGGTGAATATGTATCCTGATTTTGACGTGAGAAATTATGGCTACAGCCTGCTTTCAAAGTTTGTGGAAGATGCAGGGCTGTTTTTATTGGAAAAGAGACAGAATGTGATTACGATTTACTTGAAAGATAATAAACAGTCACAGGAAGAAATAAGAAATTATGTAAAAGAAATTGTCCGTAAGGCAGGTAAAAAGGGAATTGGCATCAGTGAGCTCAGTAATCTGGTGTATAACAAATATGCGAATTTTAATGTGAAGGATTTTGGCTACAGCCAGTTTTCCAAGTTTGTCCAGGGGATTGAAAATGTAGAATTATATCAGGATAAGAACGACAGAAAAAGGGCACGGGAAAAATAGTAAAAAAAATAGTTATGAAAAAATATTGTATCTTTTAATCAAATAGTATATGATAGATCTGTTTAATGTCCATCAGCAGTGGTATTTTACCGCTGCTGATTTCATGCTGGCAGCAGGAGGGAGAGGCTTATGGGAAACATTTTGTATCTGGTGATTCCCTGTTACAATGAGGAAGAAGTACTGTCTGAGACGGCACTTCGTCTGGAAAATAAAATAAACGATTTAATCGGGGAAAAAAAGATTGATGAAAAAAGCCGCGTGATTTTTGTCAATGATGGTTCCGGGGACAGGACATGGGATGTGATTCAAGCGCTGCATCAAAAGAATAAGCTGTTTGGCGGCATTAATCTGAGCTTAAACAGAGGACACCAAAATGCCCTTCTTGCCGGTCTTATGACTGTAAAAGAATATGCTGATATGGTAATTTCTATGGATGCGGATTTGCAGGATGATATTAATGCCATTGACGAGATGATTGATAAATATGTACAGGGAATGGATATCGTATATGGCGTGCGCAGCAGCAGGCAGAAAGACACTTTTTTCAAAAAGGCTACCGCAGAAGGTTTCTATAAAACAATGAATATGATGGGGGCTAATACTGTGTTTAACCATGCGGATTACCGTCTTATGAGCAAGAGAGCGCTTTTGGGGCTTTCCCAGTTTGGAGAGGTAAATCTGTTCTTGCGTGGCATTGTGCCTATGATTGGATACCCTACGGACGTGGTTTACTATGAAAGAGGAGAACGATTTGCCGGGGAAAGTAAATATCCTTTGGGAAAAATGCTGTCTTTTGCAGTAGAGGGAATAACTTCCTTTAGCACGAAACCTCTCAGGATGATAACGTTGCTGGGATTTTTCATTTTTATTGTGAGTATTGGCATGCTGTTATACAGCCTGGTCCGGCATTTTACAGGAGAAACGATTGTTGGATGGACAACGCTTATGGTATCTGTGTGGGCAATCGGCGGACTGATTTTACTCGCTCTTGGCGTAGTGGGGGAGTATATTGGGAAAATATATCTGGAGAGCAAGGGGCGCCCCAGATATATCATTGAACAGTTTTTAAATGATGATAATTGAATTGAAAGGAATGGATGTTAAGAAAGTGGAAGAAAGAAAAGAAATAACGGGAAGTAAACTTAAGTATAGCGAATCGGGAATCTGCCCTGATATTTTAAGAGCTGTGGAGGAAATGGGATTTGAAATCATGACCCCCATTCAGGAACAGGCGATACCGATACTTTTAGAAGGAAAGGATGTGATTGGACAGGCCCAAACCGGTACAGGTAAGACAGCGGCATTTGCAATTCCCATGATTCAGGGGATTGACCCCCAGTTAAAAAAACCCCAGGGCATTATTCTGTGTCCCACCAGAGAGCTTGCAATGCAGGCGTCAGAGGAAATCAGAAGGCTTGCTAAGTATATGCACGGCATTAAGGTGCTTCCGGTTTATGGCGGGCAGGAGATAGGAAAGCAGATCAGGGCCCTTAGCCAGGGGGTTCAGATTATTGTGGGAACACCAGGACGGGTTATGGACCATTTAAGACGCCATACCATTAAAACAACCTATGTGAAAATGATTGTGCTGGATGAAGCGGATGAAATGCTGGACATGGGGTTCCGGGAGGATATCGAAACAATTTTATCCGATATGCCCGAGGAACATCAAATGGCATTGTTCTCCGCTACTATGCCCCAGGCGATTTTGGATATTACAGGAACTTATCAGAAAAATGCGGTGTATGTGAGAGTAACGCCTAAAGAAATTACGGTGGCGGCTATTAAGCAGGCTTACTACCGGGTGGCGAAGAAGGATAAGGTGGCGGCTTTGTGCAGGCTGATCGATTATTATCGTCCTTCCCGAAGCCTGATATTTTGTAATACTAAGAGAATGGTGGACGAGATTACAGGAACCCTTAAAGGGAAAGGATATGAGGCGGAGGGGCTTCACGGAGATTTGACCCAGTATCAGAGAGATACGGTCATGCATCTTTTCAGAAACGGCGGATGTGCTATTTTGATTGCTACGGATGTAGCGGCAAGAGGCATTGACGTAAGCGGCGTGGACGCGGTGTTTAATTTTGATGTGCCGGAGGACATAGAGTATTATGTACACCGGATTGGAAGAACCGGACGGGCAGGGAGAAAGGGTAGATCCTTTACTTTGATATCTGGAAGAGAAATATTTAAAATCCGGGATATTGAGAGAATGTGCCATACAATTATCCGGGAACGCAGTCTGCCTACGGCAGCAGACCTTACCAAAGTGAAATCGGACAGATTGTTTGCACAGGCGGGAGATGTTATAGCGAATGATAGGGAAGAAAATAGGCTGTCCGAGCTTAAGAGCGCGATTGAGCTTGCGGCGCAAGAACAAAATTGCTCCGTGCTTGATTTGACTGCCGCATTTATGCAGATGCATTTGGGAGATGTGCCGGAGGAGATTGAGGAAGAAAAGCCATATTTTGAGAGGAAGAAGTTAGGGAGAAGGGAAAAAGGCAGAGGAAGCGACAAGACTGGAAGGTCTGAAAAAGGCAGAGGTGAAAAATTTGGAAGAAGCGGCAAAGGCGATAGGTTTGAGCGTTTTGGCAGAGCCGGAAAAGGTGAAAAAGCAGAAAATTCCGGCAGACTAGGAAAAGGCGAAAGGACGGATAAAGCAGCCAGGGGCGCTAAGGGAGAAAGAGAGCGCAAGGCGGGTAAAAGGAGCAAGTCTGAAAAAGGCGGAAAATCTGCCAGAGAAATCATTGGGAGAGGATTTCTTACAAAGAAGAAATAAAAAGAGCTGTTTTTGTGGTAAACAGCGATAATTGAAATGATAAATTGAATGAAAACAGCGAAAAAGGGTTTGTCAAAACAGTTTTATATATGTTACTATATTTTGGTGTTTGAACTTATACTTAATTTACAGACTTGGTTAGGAATGAGGAATTTTAAGTATGGACAAAAAAGAAATAAGAAGAAGGAAGATGGCTAAAGCGGTAAGGATACGAAGGAAAAGGCGCAGAAAGAAAGTGGTGATGATAGGCCGCATTGCAGCAGCCGTTTTATTGACTGCTGTGGTAGGAGGGGGAGGCGCCCTTATCTATCATTCTATGCCTGAGACGAAAATTGCAAGACGGTTAGAAGCAGCAGGTGAATTCGTAGAGACCCAAGCCTATGAGGAAGCGATTGCCTCCTGCGAGGAAGCCTTGCAGATTGATTCCAATTCGGTGAAGGCGTACCGGGCTATGGCAGGTGTTTACCTGACCAAGGAAGATCGGGAAGCGGCGGAGCAGGTTTTGTACCGTGGCTGGGAGACCACCCAGGATGAAGGCCTTTTACAGGAATATTGCATACATCTTTTAAATGATGCTGTGGCTGATATTAATGCCGGGAACTGCAATCTTCAGACGTTGGACAAATGCGTTTTAGCGCTTGAACAGGATCAGACGAATCCTGACAGCTATACTTTATTGGATGCATGTTATGAAAGGCTGTTTGAAGGTGAGGAGACAGAGCTTTTTTGCAGTATCCAGGAGGATGGAAGCAGTAGCTTTGATAAGTATTTGGAGCTGATGAACAGGATGCTTGCCATCTACAATACGAATCCGCTTCAGGAGCTGAGAGGAGAAATCATCAAATTTGCGGTCCCGAACAATGCAGCGGTGTGGTTTGAAACGGGACGTATGCAGGACTACCAAAATCTCCTTGGGCAAGTGGCGGCTATTGGGGACGATGGGAAATCAGCCGGGCTTTTGGCCTGTTTGGAAAAGGCAGTGTGGGCACAGGAGACCTTTGCGGAAGCCTTTCGTATTTTTGAGAGCGGTGAATTTGCGCCGATTAAGGACTTTATGCAGTCAGAAGTTTATATCTCAATCCGCGACCAGTTCATTGCAGGAACAATGGAATACTGGGATGGGAAAACATACATACCAGTCAGTAAGGAAAAAGTAAAACTGACCCAGGCAGATGGGCAATGGAAATTTTCTTTCGCAGGCTTTGATGAAAATCCGCAGGCAGATGGCGTCATTAAGGTCTGGGGAGCAAAGCAGGAGGATGCGGGGGTACAGAGAATCTGTATATCCTACGAACCATCACCTGAAAATAGTGAAGAATATCCACATTATAATTATGAGTTTGTGTACCTTTACAGCAATGTAAAGATTAATGGGGTAGATGTTCCACAGATGAATTACCGTTTTGAAACCAGAATTACCACTGAGGAGGGAACCGTATCAGAGTTGATTGGCGACTGGGGCGGTGAACACGAATGGTCAATGGAGTATTAAAAAATGCCGGCATCTTTTCATTAAGATGCCGGTTTATTTATCTAAGGTCAGACTGCCAAGCGCAGGGACCGTTGTTGTGAAAAAAGTTATGCTCTTAGAGTATGCCTTCCGCCATCTGCGCTGTGTGAAGCTTGTAGTAAGCGCCTTTTTTGGCAATCAGTTGGGGGGCGGTGCCTTCCTCAACAATTCCCCCTTTATCAATTACGAAAATGCGGTCAGCTTTTTGAATGGTAGATAACCTGTGCGCAATCACAAAGGAAGTGCGGCCCGCCAAAAGGGCATCAATACCCTCCTGAATGAAAAGCTCTGTCTGTGTGTCAATGCTGGAGGTGGCCTCATCCAAAATCAGGATATTAGGCTTGGAAACCATAGTCCTTGCAAAGGCAAGGAGCTGCTTCTGGCCTGCGGAAAGTCCGCCGCCCCGCTCCGAGAGAAAGGTATCATAGCCTTTTTCTAACTTGGAGATAAAGTCATGGGCGTGAACCGCCTTGGCAGCATCTATGATTTCTTCGTCCGTAGCATCTAGCTTGCCATATCGGATATTATCCTTGATCGTACCGGTAAATAAAAAATTATCCTGGGTCATGATACCCATCTGGCTGCGTAGGCTTTCTATGGAGACGGTCTTTATGTCGTGACCGTCTATGGAAACCGTTCCGTCCTGCACATCATAAAACCGGCTAATCAGATTGACGATAGTGGTTTTCCCTGCACCGGTAGGCCCCACTAAAGCAATGGTTTCTCCTGGGGTTATCTGAAAGCTTACATCGTTTAGCACCTTAGTGCCCTGGTCGTAGGAAAAACATACATGGGAAAATGAAACCGCTCCCTTGATGGGAGGAATCTGGATAACATCATCCGCGTCTATTATTTTGGCCGGCGTATCCATAATTTCAAAAACACGTTCGGCAGCGGCAATATTTGTAATAATCTGGTTATAAAAATTGCTCAGATTCATGATAGGGTTCCAGAACATTCCAATGTAGCTGCCAAAGGCCAAAAAGGTTCCAATGGAAACAGCCTCCACACCTAAAATTTTTATTCCGGTAAAGTAAAGGGCGGCAATCCCTATGCCCCAGGATAAATCAATGACGGATCCCATACCGTCCCCCAGTCGTACAGCACCTACAAATGCCCTTCGGTGAGCATAAAGCAATTCGTCAAAGGTCTGCCTGGTTTCCTCCTCTGCAGTAAAACTTTGGATAATGCGCATACCGGACATATCTTCGTGGATGAAGGCGTTTAGGTTGGAGGATTTTTTGCGGAATTCCTGCCATTTTTTATGGGAATAATACTCAATCAGCCACACGCACACAGCCATCACCGGAAGACTGCACAAAGAAGCGGCGGCAAGAACAGGATTTTTTACAAACATGATAACAGCAACGGCAATAACCGTTGAAAAGTCCGGTATCAGGGTTGTGACAAAGTTGTTAAGTACTTCTTTTAAGGAATTGATATCCCCGATAATGCGCGCAAGGATTTTCCCGGTAGGACGGCTGTCAAAAAAGTGCAGATCCAGGGTCTGAATATGGGAATAAAGCTCCTGTCGTATGGTCAGAAGGATACTGTTGCACACCTTAGCCATAATATACATACGAAGCTTAATTCCGCCAATCATAAGCAGGTTTAAGACAAGCGCAAAGATAACCAGCCTAAGAAGGCCCTGCAAATTACCCTTGGAAATATAGGTGTCAATGGCTTCCTCTATCAAAAGAGGATTTAGTAAGGAGACCAGGATACCAAAGGCTATAATAAGCAGTACCAATATAAGCTCCTTTTTGTAAGCAAAAAGATAGGAGAGCATGCGCAGCAGAGTGCGCACTTTACTTGTTCTTACTATCTCCTCATCTTCTTTATAGGAATTAAAGCTCATGCTGTGATTTCCTCCTTCGGTTTACCGTACTGTGCAAGATAGGTCTGATAGTACAGGCCCCTATGGGCCATCAGACTTTCATGAGTGCCACGCTCGGCAATTCTGCCGTTTTCTAAAATGATGATTTCATCTGCATGACAGACTGCGCTGATACGGTGTCCAATAATAATTTTAGTAGTGTCAGGGAGATCGCGCAGGGTTTCGTGGATAGACTGCTCGGTCTCCATATCAAGGGCGGAGGTGGAATCGTCAAGGACCAGGATAGGTTTTTTCTTGGCCAGCGCCCTTGCAATGGTGATACGCTGTTTTTGACCGCCGGAGAGCCCAACCCCACGTTCCCCAATGACGGTGTCATACTGTTTGTCCATTTTTTCGATAAAACCATTGGCCTTTGCCCGTATGGCGGCATCCCGTACTGCCGGATAAGAAAGATGGCTTTTCTGGCCCAGCTTCACATTTTCCATAATCGTATCCGAAAACAGAAAGACATCCTGCATTACCAGGGAGATGGAGCTGCGCAGCTGCTTTAAGGAAAGCTTTTTGACATCTATATCATCCAGAAAGACGGTGCCGTCTGTGGCATCATAAAGACGCTGCATGAGATAGACAAGAGAGCTTTTACCTGCTCCTGTAGCCCCCATAATACCGATTGTTTTGCCAGGCTCCACGGTAAAGGAGACATCATGGAGAATTTCATGCCGATCCGCCTTGTGGAAGGAAACATGGGAAAAGGTAATCTTTCCCTTAACCTTTGGCAGAATGTAAGGCGTATCGGGATCCGTAATCACCGGTTTTTCCTGGTAGACTTTCCGGATGCGCCTGTTGGAAGCTATGGCGGAAGAAAGGGAGTTGGTAAGCCAGCCCAGCATTTCCATAGGCCATACAATGTTCATGGAGTATTGGATAAAGGCGCTTAAATCGCCCAGTGTCATATCATCTGCCATCACCAGATATCCGCCGATAAACAAAACCACAATAGGCAGAAGTTTGGTAATCATAGACAGGTAAGGGTGATATTTCACAAATAATTTTGACTGCTGCATATTCAGGTCATAGTATTTTTGATTGTGGGAAAGGAATTTGCCTATTTCATATTTTTCCCGGGCAAAGGCCTTTACCGTTCTTACACCTGCCAGATTTTCCTCGGCAACGGTGTTCAGGGAAGCATTTTCTTCGCTGATGGCCTCGTAAACGGCATCTAACTTGTTTTCCATAAAAATAGCAATAGCGGCGGTAACTCCCATGCAGACAGCAGGCAGGATGGAAAGACGCCAGTTTAAGCTGAACATGCAAAACAGTATGATACAGGCGTGTACAATCACCTCAATCAGGAGCATGCCCACATAGGTAAGGCCATCCCAAATTCTGTCCACATCATCCTTTACGCGGCTCATCAGCTCGCCAGTGCTGGTGCGGTCAAAAAATTCCGGGCTCAGGGATTGAATATGGTTGAATAAATCCTGTCTTATTTTAGCGGCAATTTTTGAGCCGGCAACGTCAAAAGTAAATTCTTTGGTATATTGAAATAGAAATCTTCCGACACCCACGCAGAGAATCCCAAGGAGCATAGGAGTCAGTTTTTCAATTTGACCGCCTAAAATCACATCATCCACAATGCGCCGCGTAAGCTGGGGCGAGAGCATATCTAAGGCAACGCTGATGACCATGGAAATGATGGCGAATAGAAAGGGAAATTTGTACTCCCAGATGTAGGTTGTTATCTTTTTCATAAATTCTAATCCTCCCATAAGTGCAAAACAGATAACATAGACGCAATAAATGGATACAAAAAAACAGCCATGGAAATTACCATGACTGTCAGCTTTACAAAGTATATTAAGGTAAGGATTTACGCCAGCTGTCTTAAGAGATAATTATGTACAGGGTAAATCCGACCTAAGCGGAGTAAAACGCAGACCGACAGGTAATTTCACATTTTTGACAATTAAATTTTTGGAGAATCCTGATAAATTGGATACAATTGCTGTATTTTGATGGAACATCTAAATTACCTCCTTTCTGCTGCGCAAATCAACTGATACCAGCATATAATACGCCTTTATGAATCATTCGTCAACTATATTTTTATTGTTTTTTTTTGATAAATGACATAGAATAGTTATTGCTTACACTGCAAAGCTGATGACCGCCTTTCAAAACAGGCATTCTTCATTCGGATTTGTGCTGCCGCCTGGCATTGATGGGGGAGTCAGTTTGAAATATGAAATAAGATATGAAAGTGGAGATAGAGATGGTTTCAATTTTGGCGAAGTTGTTGATTAAGGACTATAAAAGTACGGCGGATATAAAGGTGCGCCAGGCTTATGGTATGCTATGCGGGGCAGTGGGAATTGTCCTTAATATTTTTTTGTTTCTGGTAAAATTTACCGCCGGACAGCTTTCCGCTTCAATTGCAATCACGGCGGATGCGTTTAACAATCTTTCTGATGCCGGATCTTCTATTATCACACTGGTCGGATTTCGCATGGCCGGACAGAAACCGGATCATGACCATCCTTTTGGACATGGAAGGATAGAATACATAGCAGGGCTTTTGGTAGCTGTGATTATTTTGCTTATGGGAGTGGAGCTTTTCAAGTCCTCTTTGGATAAAATTCTGCATCCTGCTCCGGTTGACGCCAGTGCGCCCGTACTTTTTATTCTGGCGGTTTCTATTGGTGTGAAGCTGTATATGTTTGGGTATAACAGCCGGATTAGCAAAAAGATTGACAGCGCTGCCATGATGGCAACGGCGAAAGACAGTATCAGCGACAGCATTTCTACCTTGGTGGTTTTATTGACTACCCTGCTGACATTTTTGACGGATATCCAGATAGATGGATGGTGTGGTATTTTAGTGGCTGCCTTTGTGTTTTGGACAGGGGTGGGAGCTATGAGGGACACAGTAAGCCCATTACTTGGGCAGCCACCGGAACCTGGATTTGTGAAAAGAGTGGAAGAAATTATCATGGAATATAAAAAAGAAGGGGTGCTTGGGATTCACGATCTGGTGGTACACAATTATGGGCCGGGCCGGGTGATGCTTTCAGTGCATGTTGAGGTGCCCTCTAGTGGAGATATATTGGTTTTACATGATATGATTGACCTGATTGAACACAGGCTTGCGCATGAACTTAACTGCAGCGCTGTAATCCATATGGACCCTGTATGCGTGAATGATGAACGAACGAATCAGATTAAAGAGGATGTGGCTAAAATAGTGAATGAAATGGAGGGAAATGTGACCTTTCATGACTTTCGTATCGTACATGGTCCCACTCATACAAACCTGATATTTGACGTGGTGGTGCCTTTTGATTATACACTGTCGGATGGTGAAGTGGTGGATTATTTGAAAAACAAAATTAATCAAATAAATAAAAAATATATTGTTGTGATCGAGGTGGATAAAGCATATGCATAGCTTAAAGCATATGCATAACCTGGTGTGAATAAAACTTTACATGTAGGATAGTAGAAAGATATAGAGTCTCATAAAAGACAGATGACAGGATAAGAAAGATGGGATTAGGAAAGGTTATATTTTTCGTGGCATGTTTTGCTTTCGCAATAAAATATGTACAGTTCGGTTATTGGAAGGCGGGCATGGTTTACGGTCTTTTGTTTGGTGTATCTCAGACCTTAGGGAAGATGATTTTAAACAATTATGTAGGAAATATTTCATTGGATGGGGTAAGATTTGCGAAAGAGTATGCCGTTTCCTTTATTGTGGTGACAATGGGAGCAGGCGGTATGGCGGCGCTTGCCTTTGCTTTTTTTGAATGGGTTGGTAAAAGACAGAAGAAACCGGCGTATCAAGAAAAAAAATATAAAGAAAAAGGACTTAAAACCCAAATAAGCTTTCCACTTATATATGCTGCTATGCTGTTATGTTATCTTCCCTGTTTGATAGCATATTTTCCGGGATGTATGAGCTACGATTCCTGGTACATAACCCTGGAAGCTTTGGGGATAATCGGTTTTGATAACCATCATCCTTTTTTACATACATTTTTATGGAGCATTTTTGCGCATATGGACGAATGGCTGGGAGTAAAACAGATTGGAATTGTGCTGTATACCATTACGCAGCTGCTTGTTATGGGAGCAATTTATGCCTATACATGTGTATGGATTTCCAGAAGAAATTTACCAAAGCCTTTCATGAAAATTGCGTGTGTTTATTATATGTTTAATCCGGTGTTCCATATTTTCACGCTGATTTTAACAAAGGATGTGCTGTTTTCAGGGCTTTTTTTATTGTTAAATATTGCGCTGGTTGATTTTACTGAGGCGGTTTGCGGAAAGGGAACGGTTCATATGGAACGGTATCTGCAACTTAAGCTGACAATTTTGCTTCTATTATGCTGTCTGTTCCGCAACAATATGATTTATGTGGTAATTGCTTTTACAATCTTTTTATGTCTTGGTTTCCGTGTATCTTTTTTCCATTGTAAAAGTTTTTTCGTTGCCATTTGTCTATTTTACCTTATTACTAAGGTAGTGTATCCGGGAGTTGGCGTGGCTAAGGGAAGTATCAAGGAAATGCTGTCGGTTCCATTAAGCCAGATAGCATTGGTATATCATCACAACGAAGGTGATAGCATAGGGGCAGAGGAAAAAGAGCTGATTGTAAAATATATGCCCAGTGTAGAACAGTATGACCGGTTCTTTGCGGACCCCATTAAGTCGGATTTTAATGAACATGCATTTGAGGAAAATAAGGGAGAGTTTTTCCGATTATGGGGAAGGCTTTTCAAAAAATATCCGGTTGTTTATGGAAGGGCGTTTTTGGCATTAAATTTACCCTTATGGTATCCGCAAATGGAATCTGTGAGGGAGTATATTGAAACAGATAATTACAGCCAGGATTATCCTGTGGAGAGAAAAGGATGGCTGCCTCAGGTATATAGCTGGTATGAGGATGTTTCTGAAAATAAAGCCGTATGGATGCATCTGCCAGTTTTGAGGCAGTTATATGCAATTGGTGTACCGATCTGGGTTTTGCTCTTTTTCAGTATGTGGTTTGGAATGAGTAAAAGAAAAGCTGCGGTATCGGTGGTTGGTTTAAGTATTTTATTATGGATGACTTACCTGTTAGGCCCTGTCAGCAGCTTTAGATATGCAGAGCCGTTGCTTTTGACATATCCTTTGTGGTTTGCACTTGGTACGATACCTTAAAAGGCGAGTATTCTTCATCTGTATTATGCTGCCGCGAAACGGCAACATGGAGGTTTGAATGAAAAATTTGAAAATAAATATGGTCAGATTTTGCCTTAGCCTATGTATGATTCCGATTCTGTTTATGCTGGGAAGTGTTTTTGTGTGGTCAATGGAATCACTTTGGTGGATTGCCTGTGCAGGGGTTGGAGGAGTGTTTGTTTATTTACTTTATGTGGGCAGCAAAAAGGAGAACTTTTTTGACCGGAACTATCAATACATAGTGATTTCTTTTTTGATGGTTATTGGAGCTTTTCAACTTTCAAAGGCGCAGGAGCTGCGCTTTATACCAAGTTTTGATTTGGATGCAATTTATGGAGGCGCGCTAGAGTGGTTAAGAACAGGAACCTTTGCGGGATATTATGATTATTTTGACTGGTTTCCCAATAATCTGGGCGGGTTGTCACTGCTATATTTTTTCTTAAGGGTAGGCTCACTTTTCTCCTCCGACTATTTTTGGATTGCGGCCTGCGGCAACGAGATACTGCTTTTGCTTACCTACCTGTTTATCAGTTTATCGGCGCGGAAACTTTGGGGAAGCTGCTGTGGGGTGATTGGGCTTATAATGGCCGGATGTATGGTGCCGCTGCTTTTTATGACAGATGCCTTTTACACAGATTCCCTGTCCATTTTGTTTCCGGTTTTCATATTTTATCTATCACTTAAAATAGAAGAATCTAAAGGCAGTAGAATTTGGGGATGGTGCGCACTTTCAGGATGGATCGTTATCTTTGGCACGTTGGTAAAGTCAACAGTGCTTATAATAGCGGTGGCAATTTTAATGTCTTTTCTGATTAGAAAAAAGTGGTTAAAGGCCGGTGCGTATTTCGCCTGTGTGGGTGTTATCTGCACGGTGGTTACTTTCTTATTTCACCAATATATATATACCTATCATTTAGACCCAGCATTGGCCCAGGTGAAAAATACGCCTTATAGCCATTGGATTATGATGGGACTTAATGGAGAAGGTGGATACAATCCGGAGGATTATGAATTTACCCGTTCTTTTCATGATCCGGAAAAAAGGAATCAGGCGATTAAAAAAGAAATTCAAGGCAGAGTTTCTAAGAAGGGAATAAAAGGTATGGCTGAGCTCTATGCGGTAAAGCTTTACAGATGTTTTGGGGATGGAACGCTTGGCCTTTCGGATTTTTTGGATGATTCTCCCGAAAAAGAATCGGTGCTGCACGAATTTCTTTTGTATGGCGGGAAACAGTATGGATTGTACCATGGCTTTTGCTGTTGTATTCTTTATGCTTTTTTACTTTTAGGCATCATTTATGTGTGGATAGTCTGTATAAAAGGGGGCACAGGCACAAAGGAGTGTGCGGGCAGCGCCATTGCTTTGCCGATTGCTCTGTGCGGTTTAATCCTTTTTTTGATGAATTGGGAGGTTAGCCCTAGATACATTACAAATTATGTGCCTGTTCTTTTGCTGTTAGCAGCAGGTGGAAGTAAAGAATTGGTTTGTATGGCACAGGAAAGAAAATGGAATAAAAAGGGAATGGCTGTTATGGATAAGTATGGGAAAGAAATAAAAATTTTTACGACAGCAATTTTATTTCGGGTGTTAGTCTATCTGTTTTCCGTGTGTATGATGGCAATTTTGGGAGATTTTTCAGAAGGGATTGCTTTTTCCGATTTTTTGGAAGCTTGGAAAAGATGGGATTCTGCCCATTACATCAACATTGCGGAAAACGGATATGGAGGGGCAATTGAAAATGGCGAACATATTTTTCTTGTGTTTTATCCTCTGTACCCCTGGCTGATGCGGACATTGAATTTGGCAGTGGGCGATATCCGTCTGTGCGGTATTTTGATATCTATAATAAGTTATGCTGTTGGCTGCGTTTTTTTCCGCCGGATTGTGAAGACGGAATATGGTGAAAAAGCGGCAGGGAATGCGCTGATACTGCTTAGTATTTTCCCGTTTGCATTTTTCTTTGGTTCTATTGCAACCGAGTCTTTGTTTTTTGCAATAACGGCTGCTTTTTTTTACTGTCTGAGGAAACATGAGTGGGGAATGGTAGCATTATTGGGCTTTTTTGCCTGCCTGACTAAAGTACAGGGATTGTTGCTGGCATTTTCGGTATTAGTGGAATTACTTTATGCGGAAAAGGGATTTTCCCTTTTAAGAGATAAAAGATGGAAAGACTTTTTCGGCAAAGTAATTTGGCCGGGGTGCATCTGTGCGTTGATGCTGGGAGGTTTTTGGATTTACCTTCTCATCAATTATCTTGTGGAGGGTGATTTCCTTAAATTTATGTATTATCAGAAAAACCATTGGGGAAACGCATTGTGCCCTATATGGAAAACCATTGGATATATAAAGGATAACGCTTTAGGAGGCTGGTACACTTCCACGGGAATGAGCCTGTGGGTGCCGGAGCTTTTCCTGTTTGCTGTGTATCTGATTGCAATTGTGTACGGAGTATGTAAAAAGCTTCGGCCTATGTATCTGGTCTATCTGATAACCTTTTTCATGCTGACCTATTCTTCCACATGGCTAATAAGCGCTGGCAGATATACGTTGAGTGCACTGCCAATCTTTATGCTTGCGGGAGAAGGGGTGGAAAAAAAGGAAAAGTGGAAAATTCCGGTGGTGACAGCTTCGGCTATGGCAATGATGCTTTATATGACGGGCTATTACAGCTGGAAACAAATCATGTAAAAATAATTTATGCGGGGGTTTTCCAAGCGTCCTCTGGCCAATATATGAAAAGTAACCGGCTGTTACCATTTAATAGTAACAGTTCAGCCCAGGACTTTGCATTTACTGCAAAGTCCGTGAGAACATGTAAATACAGCCAAGAGGGAATCTGCCCCTCGCTGCAGGCGACTTGGAATGGGCAGATTCCGTAACAGGGAAGCCGAAAGGCTGAACTGTTACCATTTAATAAAGAAAATTGCCGGGAAATTCTTGCAAGGGATAGAGATTGTGTGTATAATTTCTAATGAAATTGTTTTTACAATAACAAAATGGAGATAGATGAAAAATAAAAAGGAGAACAGCGATGAAAAAACCTACAGTATTAATGATTTTAGACGGATACGGTTTAAACGACCGCAAAGACGGCAATGCCGTAGCCCAGGCCAATACCCCGGTTATGGATAAGCTTATGGCGCAGTGCCCTTTTGTGAAAGGAAATGCAAGCGGCATGGCAGTAGGACTTCCTGAAGGACAGATGGGAAATTCTGAGGTTGGCCATTTAAATATGGGAGCAGGGCGTATTGTGTACCAGGAGCTTACAAGAATTACAAAAGAGATTCAGGACGGCACTTTTTTTGAGAACCCCGCCCTTTTAAAGGCTGTGGAGAATTGTAAGAAAAATGATTCCTCCCTTCATATGTTTGGACTTCTTTCAGATGGCGGCGTTCACAGCCACAATACACACTTGTATGGACTGCTTGAACTTGCCAAAAGAAACGGCCTTTCCAAGGTGTATGTACACTGCTTTTTGGATGGACGGGATACCCCTCCGGCAAGCGGCAAGGGATACGCCCAGGCGTTGGAAGCTGAGATGCAGAAAATCGGCGTAGGGGCCATTGCGTCCGTTACAGGCCGTTATTATGCAATGGACAGGGATAATAACTACGATAGAGTGAAGCTGGCATACGATGCCCTTACCAAGGGAGAAGGTCTGCAGGCGCCAAGCGGCCCGGAGGGAATTCAGGCATCCTATGACAGGGAAGAAACGGATGAATTTGTAAAGCCCACTGTGGTTGTGAAGGACGGCAGCCCAGTGGCAACCATAAAGGACGGAGATTCCGTTATATTTTTCAATTTCAGACCTGACCGTGCAAGAGAAATTACCAGAAGCTTTTGCGATGATGATTTTAAGGGCTTTGAGAGAGGCAAAAGGCTTGATCTTACTTATGTGTGCTTTTCCGATTACGACCCAACGATCCCCAACAAAGAGATTGCGTTCCATAAGATTTCTGTCACCAATACCTTTGGCGAATGGTTAGCGGCTCACAACATGAAGCAGGCAAGGATTGCGGAGACTGAGAAATACGCGCATGTAACCTTCTTCTTTAACGGCGGTGTGGAGGAACCTAACGAGGGAGAAAACAGAATTTTGGTAAATTCCCCTAAGGATGTGGCGACCTATGATTTGAAACCGCAGATGAGCGCATATGAGGTTTGCGATAAGCTGGTAGAAGCAATCAAATCAGGAGAATATGATGTTATCATTATCAATTTTGCAAATCCTGATATGGTTGGACATACCGGTGTGGAGGCAGCTGCCATCAAGGCAGTGGAGGTAGTGGATGAATGTGTGGGAAAAACGGTTGAGGCAATCAAAGAAGTGGACGGACAGATGTTTATCTGTGCGGACCACGGAAATGCGGAACAGTTAGTTGACTATGAAACGGGAGCGCCCTTTACCGCACACACCACAAACCCGGTTCCCTTCATTATTGTAAATGCGGATCCGGCCTACACGTTAAGAGAGGGCGGATGCCTGGCGGATATCGTTCCTACTTTGATTGAGATGATGGGAATGGAACAGCCAAAGGAAATGACAGGAAAATCTTTATTGAACAAAAAATAATCCAATCCAGGATGTTGAAACAGCAAACCGGAATGAATGAAATATAAAAAGAAATATAATAAATTAGCCGTCTGCTTTAGAGATATCTATCAGATATGATATCCAAAAGCGGGACGGCTATTTTTTATAAAAGTTCCGGGCAAACTGTTAATATTTTGTTAAGCTGTGTTTTTTTACTTGACGGTGGAGCCGTATCATTATAATATAAGTGTATTAATAATGTTAGTACACTAAAGACTGCAAATTGAAAAAGTCGGCTTCGCTGTATCAACAAGCGGCAGATGAATGATACCATTGCAAAGCAGATTTGGTAGTACAACAGAAAGGAATGTGCATGATACTCATAGATTACAGAGACACAAGACCCATCTATGAACAGGTAGTGGAGAGGTTTAAAATGCTGATTCTGCACGGTGTGCTCACTTCAGACGAAAAAATACCTTCCGTCCGCAATTTGGCAGTTGAATTATCCATCAATCCCAATACGATTCAGAGAGCCTATGCGGAATTAGAGCGGCAGGGTTATATTTACACTGTGAAGGGAAAAGGAAATTTTGTTTCGGACAGTGGGCAATTACTTCTTAAGTATAAAGAAGAAATATTTGCAGAAATCCTTAAAATTTGTAAGGCGGCCTTCGATATAGGGATTACGGAGGAGGAGCTTATTCAAACGATAAGAGGGGGAAAGATTTATGATTGAGATTAGGAATGTAACCAAGTCCTATGACAAAATAAAGGCGGTTGATGATGTCAGTGTGTCTATCAAAGAAAACACGGTGTTTGGCTTAATTGGAACAAACGGTGCCGGAAAAAGCACTGTGCTTCGGATGGTTGCCGGAGTTTTGGAGCCGGAACAGGGTGAAATCGCGATTGACGGGCTTCCTGTATATGACAACATGGAGGCAAAGAAAAAGATTTATTTTATTGCAGATGAACCGTACTTTTTTGCAAACAGCAATGCAGTTGATATGCAAAAGTATCTTTGCAGTGTTTACCCGGAATTTGCAGTGGAGGATTTTTATAATTATCTGGTAAATTTCGGACTGGATAAGAAAAGGAAAATCAATACATATTCCAAGGGTATGAAAAAGCAGCTGGCTTTAATATGCGGCGTGTGCAGCGGAACAAAGTACCTGCTTTGCGATGAAACCTTTGACGGCTTAGACCCGGTTATGCGCCAGGGAATCAAAAGTATTTTTGCCAGCGAGATAGAGCGGCGGGGGATGACACCGGTGATTGCCTCCCACAATTTAAGAGAACTTGAGGATATATGCGACCATGTGGGGCTTTTACACAAGGGAGGCGTCCTATTGTCCAAAGATTTGGAGGACATGAAATGTAATATTCAGAAGATACAGTGTGTTTTTAAGACAATCGATGACGAGGCGAAGGCAATCAAGGCGCTTGACATTATGAAAAATGAAAAGAGAGGTTCCTTAAATGTCCTTACGGTGAGAGGGAATAAGGCTGAAATACTGGCGGTTTTTGCAACTGTCAACACCATTTTCTTTGAGGCGCTGCCCCTTTCCCTTGAAGAAATATTCATCAGTGAAACGGAGGTTGTAGGTTATGACGTCAAAAAGCTCATTCTTGGTTAGTATGAAGGAGAATAATAAAAGACGCCTGTGGGTATGGGTGATTGCAGTTCTTATGTTTGTGTTGGCACTTCCTTTGGTGACGGCCTTTGGGTTAGGCGGTGTGGCAAAGAGCACCGAATGGATATGGGAGGCCACCGATACGGCAACGGCGCAGCAGCTGGTTCATCAACAGAAAGCGGAGGTAATGATTGGTATGCTGGGCTTTTCAGGTCCTATCGTTTTTTTTAGCGTGATTCTTGCGCTGATAAGCGGAGTGCAGGGATTTTCTTACCTGTACAGCAGGAAAAAAATGGATTTTTACCTGGGAATGCCGGTTAAGAAAAGAAAAAGATTTTTGATAATATGGCTGAACGGCATTTTGCTTTATGTCATTCCATATCTGGCAGGAATGAGCATCAGTCTGCTGATTGGAGCAGGCAATGGGGCGTTAAACGGCGGCGTGGTATACAGTGCGGTGGCAGCATTTTTCGTAAACATATGTTTTTACCTTGGCATATATCATCTGGCAATTTTAGCGCTTATGATGACCGGCAATATTGTGATCACCGGTTTTGGGTTCATGGTCTTTTGTCTGTATGAATTTATGGTGCGGTATATGGTGATGGGATATAAGCAGGAATTTTTTGACTATTTCTCCTATTATGGCACAAGTGAGACGCCCTTGCTCTCCCCCTTTAGCATGTATGAGAAACTGGTATATACTTTTGATGTAAAAAATGTGATTGACATTAAAAATTTGCTGTTTTTATTGTTGTTTGTGCTGGTTGTGGGGCTGGTTTCTTATGGATGTTATTTAAAACGCCCGGCTGAAGCCACAGGAAAAGCCATGACCTTTGAAATCACAAAGCCCTTTATCAAGGTGCTTTTGACTGTACCTATAGCCCTCATATCGGGACTTGTGATTTTTGAAAGGGTGAACATGGATTTTAACAATGCAACGGAAGGAATTGGATGGGTAATATTTATTACTGCCCTTGCAGTGGTGCTTGGGAGCGCATTGATTCAGGTCATTTATGAGTTCGATATAAAAGGGGCCCTTCATAAGAAACGGGATATTTTCATAAGCGGCGCGCTTACGGCATTTATTTTCTTCGCCTTCCAATATGACATATTTGGATATGATTCTTATATTCCGGATCCGGATAAGATTGAAAGCATAGCTTTCGTACCGGAAAATTATGAGCAGGGCAACAGCAGTATATATTTTGACAGTGACGGTACGCACCTGACTGCGGCAGCATATGCAGAGAAATATATGTATCTGAAAAACACAGATGCTTTTTGCGAGCTGGCAAAGCGATCCATGGATGCTCATAATGAAGATGTCAAAAAGGGAGATGATGTGGATGAAAATAAGTGGTATTCCTATAACACAGTGATTTACCGTCTAAAGAACGGCCGTACCGTATATCGGGCTTTGTGGGTTGATGTGGAGGATGAGAGAAGCGGTCAGCTTCTGGATGAGATTATCGGTTCCGAAGAATTTAAAAAAGGCTATATGATTGGCACCTCCAATAATTTAAACAGGATGTTAGCGCAGGATAAATATAAGTTAACCGTCTCCTATGGAAATACCGTATACATGGAAAGAATGAGCCTTGAGGAGTTTAAGGAACTTTTGGAAATCTACCAAAGAGATTTGGAATTGGCTAATTTCAGCAATGTGAAAAACAGTGTTCCTGCAGGGATGATACAGCTGGCGGTTACGGAGGAGCTTCCATGGTCTGTTTATCAGGGAGCATCAGGTATTGCAAGGGCTACCAGAGGATGGGATATGAGTATTAATATTTATCCTTTCTATGAAGAAAGCCTCTCTTATCTGAAAGAGCACGGTTATTATATGGATATGCAGCTTAAAACAGAGGACATAGCCAGCATTCAGGTAGTAAATAATAATTACGAGGCGGCAAGAAAACTGGCGGAAAAACAACAGGCCGTGGAAGATGGGGAAATGGATAGAGAGATCTATACGACTGCATCAAGTACGTACGCAGGCTATGGCAATGTGGAAACGCGGGTTTATGCGGATTATACGGAAGAAGTACAGCTAAAAGAAATTGCGGAGTGCATTTATCCACAGGATTTGGTTCTGGCGGACTGGGATAAAGGAAAGAGGCTCGAAGGGGATTACAGAGTGATTGTCAATTTTAAAGCGGACAGCGCGATAACGAAATATTATGGAACCAGCGCAGACTATGGATTCGTAGAGGGACAGGTTCCTGAATTTGTAAAAGAAGACACTGTTTACAAAGAGTAGATTGAAAAATATTATCTTTTTTCATGACGATTTGTACCGTCAGCGTCAGCGGCGGAATAGATGATGAGTGAGGAAGAAATAGCAAAAGAGAGCCTTTCGTACAGGCTCTTTTTTGCTATAATAAACGCTTCACTGTAGCAACTGTGTAACAGTCAGCCTGGCTGACTGTTACTTGCAAAATCCATTTAAAATCGCCTTCAGCGATGGGATTTTGCACTCCGTAATCATATTCTGACGGTCTGTGCAGTAAATGCACAGACCTGGCTGAATAGTTACGCAACTGTTACCGCATTGAATTGTTATGGTTGCCGATAAAAAGAGTGTCTGGTAAAATAAAACTGTATTTTAGAAAATGAGCCGGATAGGAACAACTGGAGGATATCATGGAGGAGCGTATCATAGATAAACTGATGCTAAAAAGAATCAAATCAGGAAGCATTGAATTTAAAGTGGTAGATTTACTGTTTATAGGATGCCTTTTCTTTTTTGCATTTATGATAAGGTGGAAACTGATGCCCATTGAATCGGCCGATTATTGGGGATTTTTGGAAGATTGGATGGGACAGATTCGGGAGGCAGGAGGATTTCCTTCTCTTGGAAAGCAGATTTCCAACTACACATCCCCCTACATGTATATTATGTGTCTGCTTTCCTATGTAACAGATAACGACCTTTACGGACTAAAGATGGTATCGGTTTTGTTCGATTATCTGGCGTCCATGGCCGTTTTTCTGATTGTATACAGACTGACATACAGCAAGGGGCGGGCGATTATGGCAATGGCCGGACTGCTTTTGTCCCCAACGGTGATTTTAGACGGAGCGTACTGGTGCCAGTGCGATATCATTTATACAACATTTATTCTTTATGCACTATATTGCTTTTTGAAAGGGAATAGTGAGGGATGCCTGATTTTAATTGGTGTATCTTTTGCTTTTAAGCTGCAGACAATTTTCATAGTTCCTTTTCTCCTGATCATGTGGCTTAAGAAAAAGACCATTTACCTGAGACATTTTCTCTGGATTCCGGTTATCTATATAATAAGCGCTTTGCCAGCGTGGAGGTTTGGACGTGATTTTAAGGAGCTGATGCTGATATATTTTGAACAATCAGAAACCTATCCCTGGGGAACTTTGGAATATCCCAATATATATGCGCTGCTTGGAGAAGCAATGCCTGACCTGCGCCATGCGGGAGAGGTTGGCGGTGCGGGAACCTTTATGACCATCATGCTGCTAGGCTGCACCGCTTATTATCTTTATACCAAAAAGGTAAGACTGACAGGAGAGCTGATGGTGACTCTTGCCCTTTTTACAGTGGCCATAACGGTATACTCGCTGCCGCATATGCATGACAGGTATGGCTTTTTGATTGATCTGCTTGCAATTATATATGGCACCATGAATGTAAAAAAGCTGCCTGTAACCTGCGCCTTTATGCTGGTATCTGTGCTGACCTTTATGCCCTACCTGATTGCAGTGCACATTGTGCCCCTGCAATATGTGGCAATTGCTCTGTTTGGACTGATTGTCTATGTAGGGCATGATTTGCATGCCCAGATCAAAAAGCAGGAGATGGCGCCGCCTTAAAGTACCAGAATCCATTCTTTTAGCCATCTGAGCCTAAGCCCGTATTCCTTGTCTACAGGAAAACCGGAAACCACGGGATAAAACAGGAAAAAGCAAAGTACGGCCACAAGCAGATAGGCAGTAATTGCCCTTTTTCCCCAGGAGAAATGCTCTTTTATGTGAAGCATTGTATATCCCATCATCAAAATCACAAATAAAATCGCAGGAAAATAGTGATAGATAAAGGTGATTCTGCTGATCGGCATCCAGGGAACATATTGGGCCAGGTAGGCAATACAAAGGAAACCGGCTTTCTTGTCTTTCTTAAAAATCCAGCGGAAAAATACATATAATTCACATAAAATGCCGATCCACCAGATGGCGGGATTACCCATACAGCTGACAGAGCTTACTTTCGAGGCGTTTACGGTATCATTTGCGTCTAACAGCGGCATCCAGATAAAAGGCCATTCATAAAAAGGAGAGCTGTAATAGTGCTCAGCCTCCAGATTGGAATGGTAATCAAACATGCTGATGGTTCCCTGTAAGGCTTTGTCTATCAAATTATCATATTGTTCATAACCTACCACAGGAATGAAACATAAAACATAGACCAAAAGTGGAACAAGCACAAAGAATGCACAGCAAAATCCGAACAGCCGAAGAACCTGCTTCTTAGGAAAATGAGTAATTGTGTACCAGATAAAAAGGACTGCCAGGCCAAAACCGGCGTAGACTCCGGTCCATTTGGTTGCGATGCCAAGAGCCATACTGATACCGCTCAGGGCAAGGGGCAGGGCCACATTTTTAGGAGGAAACAAATCTGTGCGAGAGGCCTGCTGGCTGCGGTAAAGAGCATCTTTGGTAAAATACTGATACATATAGTAATACATTAACAAGATAAAAAATGCCGCAAATATATCTATGGTGGCAATTCTGGAAAGGGTGTAATGCATGCAGTCAAAGACCAGCAGGCAGGTGGTGGCGGTGGCAATAAAGGAGCTCTTAAATAACCTCTTTGCAAAAAGGTACATAAGCGGGACGATAAAAATGCCGAAAGCTACCGACATAAACCGCCATCCAAAGGGATTCATGCCGAAAACAAGAATGCCTAATGCAATCAGGATTTTTCCCAGATGAGGATGGGTGGTCTCATAGGCGGTGATGCCGTGTATAAATTCGTAGGCAGTGCGTCCGTGGTATACCTCGTCAAACATGGTGGAGTCCAGGTAGGTTTTATCGTCAGGAAACATATACTGTTCATCAAAAAGGGCAGAATATTCTTCTGCATTGATCGGCGTTAAAATGGAGCCATCGGTGCTTTGGACCACCATTTCATTTAAGATGGCCGTATCATCGGTGGAAACGATTCCTAAGTAGCGCAGCCGGTAATTTACGTCTATTTTGTTCCATGCAAAAACCGACTCGGCAATGGTATCTCCGTTGCAAATTTCCCAGGCGCCGGTGACCTCGTTGAAAGCGGAAATGGAAAAATGCCTTGTGTTGAGATTTCCCAAAAAGATGGAAATAGAACCAATATCCAAATAGTCTCCGAAATCAAGAACAATATCCCTGTTATCCGTATCCGTGCTGTAGCTGGTGGAAGGAGCGTAGTTATTACCCAGCCTGTAAAAAGCCAGCAGGGTAAACAAGTAAATGAAAAGAAACATACACAGGAAATCTTTTTGAGAGAGTAGCTTTGCATCGGAATCTGTATTCAAATGTGAAGCTGTTCTTTTTATGAATTGTAATATCCGGTTCATTGTTGAAAACCTCCGTAAATATTATTGAAAGCAGAACCAAAGATAGTATAGCAAGTTACAAAAGCGGATACAATACTTATTAAATTTTTGTTTAGGAGGCTTTTGTAATGAAAACATATATGCAGATTACCAATATTCACGGCAGGGAGATTTTGGATTCAAGAGGAAACCCAACTGTTGAGGCGGAGATTACACTGACAGATACCATGACAGGTAAAAGATATGGCGGACGGGCCTGTGTACCGTCCGGCGCCAGCACAGGACGATTTGAGGCGGTTGAGCTGCGGGATGCGGAAACCAGATATTTTGGTCTTGGGGTAAAAAAGGCGGTAAATAATATTAACACGAAAATAAAGGAAGCGGTTGCAGGAAAAAACGGTCTAAATCAGGTGGAAATTGACCGGATATTGATTGAAACAGACGGCACGGACAATAAGGGAAATCTAGGGGCGAATGCAACACTTGCAGTGTCCATGGCGGTTGCCAGAGCGGCTGCTAAGTCACTGAATATTCCTCTTTATCAATATTTAGGCGGCGCTTATACCAGATTAATGCCGGTTCCCATGATGAATATTTTAAATGGCGGGAGACATGCGGCCAATACGGTGGATTTTCAGGAATTTATGATTATGCCGGTGCAGGCGGAGTCCTTTGCGGACGGACTGCGCATCTGTGCGGAAATCTATCATTTCCTGAAAAAAATTCTGGAAGAAAAGGGCCTTGCCACCAGTGTAGGAGACGAGGGCGGATTTGCGCCGGACTTACCGGATGCGGAGGCTGTGCTTGATTTGATTGTGGAGGCCATTGAAAAAAGCAATTATTTTCCAGGTCAGGATATTAAAATTGCACTTGACGTGGCGTCCAGCGAATTATACAATGAAAAAACAGGCATGTATCATTTCCCGGGAGAGAGCTCCTTAAAGGGAAACGAGATTGTGCGGGATACGTCTGAAATGATTGCTTATTATGAAGATTTGATTTCCAAATATCCAATCCTTTCTATTGAGGATGGATTGGCGGAGGACGATTGGGACGGCTGGAAACATCTGACAGAAAGACTAGGTGAGAAGATCCAGTTAGTTGGAGATGACTTATTTGTAACCAATACCAAAAGGCTGGACGCTGGAATAAAGCTTCATGTGGCAAATGCAATTCTAGTGAAAGTCAACCAGATCGGTACGGTTTCAGAGGCCATGGAAGCAATTGAAATGGCGCAGAAAAACGGATACAAGGCAGTTATCTCCCATCGTTCAGGGGAAACAGAGGATACCTTCATCGCAGATTTGGCCGTGGCAGTTAATGCGGGCCAGATTAAAACGGGTGCGCCTTGCAGAAGTGATCGTGTTGCCAAGTACAATCAGCTTTTGCGTATAGAGGAAGAACTGGGGACAGTTGCGGCTTACAAGGAGCCCTTTAATAAGATATAGTCAATAGACTGCTTATGAAGGGTGACGATGTTGCTTAACATGAGGATGTATGAAAGGTTGACAGACACGGAAAAAAAGCTTGGTGAGCAGGCAAAAATACTTTAAACAGGCGAAAAGCGGACCAAAACACGGAATGAACACAGGAAGAAAGAGGAAAAGAACGAATGAGAAAACAATGGAAAAGAGTCCTAGGCAGATTTTGCGCAGGGCTGCTTACGGTGGCAATGCTTGGCATGGTACCGGCAGGTGAAGTGTCTGCTGTTACCTCAAATGGAGCAATTGCTCAGGGAATTGACGTATCCAAGCATAATGGTGCGGTGAACTGGGGACAGGTAGCGGCATCCGGCATGAAATTTACTTTTATCAAGGTGGGAAGCACTAACAGTGGAGTGGATCCACAGTTTGTGGCTAACATTACAGGAGCCCAGGCAGCAGGGCTTAAGACTGGTGTTTACCTTTACTCTTATGCAACAACGCCGGAACAGGCAGCCAATGAAGCCAATCTGGTTTTGCAATGGATAGCGCCCTATACCGTAAATTTTCCTATCGTCTTTGACATTGAGGACAGCTGCCACAAGGGGCTTTCCAACCAGCAGCTGATTGATATTGTGAACGCTTTCTGTTCGGTTATAGACGCGGCGGGGTATTACCCAATGGTATACTCTAACCGTAATATGTTTGTAGATAAGATGGCGAACGCAGGATGGGACAAATGGGTTGCCCAGTACAATTCCAACTGCGATTATAATAACAATGTTTGCTTTTGGCAGTATTCCAGTCAGGGAAACGTGAGCGGCGTTGGCGGACGGGTAGATGTTAATTACCAATATAAAGATTACAGTCAATTGATTATTCCGGAAGGATTTATCGAGCATAACGGAAATGTGCGGTTTTATAGCAATTGGAAAATGCAAAAGGGGTGGGTGGCATACAATGACACGAAATATTTTTTGGATGGCGCAGGAAATCTGGTAAGAGGCTGGCTTACAGACCAGACAGGAGAATATTATTTATCTCCCCAGGATGGAAGCATAGCAAGAGGCCAGTGCCGGATTGATGGCGGAGATTATTATTTTACGGCCGATGGAATCAAAACCGCAGGCTGGGTGAATATTGGTGAGGCAAAATATTTCTATGACCCTACCAGCAACGGAACCATGAAACGCGACTGGCTCAGCGATGATAAGGGTAATTTTTACTTCTTTGACAGAACGGACGGTCATATGTTGACGGGCGGACAAGTGATTGACAATGTGGAATATCTTTTCAGCCCTGATGGCGTTCGTCAGCATGGTTGGGTAAGCCTTGAAAATGGAACCTTTTATTATGATCCTTCCACAGGCGGTAAGGTGAAAGGCTTTTTAGATGATGCCAAAGGCCGCCATTATCTCTCACCTGATGACGGCCACATGGTCACCGGAGCAATTGTAATTGATAAACAGAATTATTTCTTTAACGCAGAGGGAATTATGGCAACTGGAAGGGTAGAAAGAGAAGATGGCAGCTACTACTACGATCCGGCAAATGGTCAGATGGTTACCGGTTGGTTTACGGCAGCGGACAAGACCTGCTATGCAGATGCAAGCGGTCATATTGTAACAGGCGTTTATGAGATAGACAAGCAGCCTTACTACTTTGACGCCACAGGCGCCTTGGTAAGAAACCAGGCGATTGAAATCAATGGCGCCGCCTATGTCACCACTCCGGATGGAATTCTGACAGAAGTCGTGGAAGATGCGTCCCCTGAAAATACGGTAGCTGCTGCACCTTCAGTCGCATAAGATACAGGAATTTTGAAATATGGATCAAATTATTTCTGTATTAAGTTAAACTTGTCCTGGGGGTTCGTATTTGTTGTAAAGTTCGCAACAAGAAGATAAAAACACTTGAAATATATTTCGTAATATGTTACACTAATTTTTGTTTGGCATTAGGAAAAAGTGGAGGCTAAAGATGGGTGTACTAAGAATCGTACTTCAAATTGTTTTTATAATTATATGTATCGGGTTAACGGTACTTGTTTTGATGCAGGAAGGCAAATCAGCAGGCTTAGGAGCCATAAGCGGTGCGGCAGAAACATACTGGGGTAAGAATAAAGGGCGTTCCATGGAAGGAAAGCTTGTGAAAATTACCAAGTATCTTGCCATTGGTTTTATGGCGCTGGCGATTATTTTGAATCTCAATGTATTTTAGGGCTTAAGGCATTCTTGTAAGAGAATGCCTTATTTATATAGTTAGTCAGCAAGCTGATTCACGAAAGGGAATCGTATTTCATTAAGCAAGCAGCGGGGAGAAAATTTGAAAAGTAATAATAGAAAGGAAAATCGCCACAAGCGAAAAAAACTGATATGTGATCTGGTGGAAGGGGATTTCTATGTTCCCATGAAGGAAAAAGAATTAGCCCTTTTTATGCAGGTAGAACCGGAAGATAGGCAGGAGCTTAAAGAGTTGTTGAAAGAACTGCTTGAGGAAGGAAAGCTGCAGGTTACCAAGCGAGGGAAATATATCAAAGGCAGCGGCAGGGCGGCAGGGTTAACCGGCACCTTTATCAGCAACGCAAGAGGCTTTGGCTTTGTGGAGATTGAAGGACGGGAACAGGATCTTTTTATACCGGAGGAGGAAGTAAACGGCGCTTTTCACAAGGATAAGGTAGAGGTGGAGCTTTTAAAGGAGCAACGGGGGAAAAGACAGGAAGCAAAAATTACGTCTATCCTTTCTCATGGTCTTACACAGATTGTGGGAACCTTTGACAGAGCTGGAGGCTTTGGATTTGTGATTCCTGATAACGATAAAATTACTTCTGACATTTTCGTGCCGGGGGAGCGTTCTAAAGGGGCGGTCACAGGTCATAAGGTGGTGGTGGAGCTAACAGATTACGGGGACAATGTGCATAAACCGGAGGGAAAGGTGCTTGAAATATTGGGACATGTAAATGATCCCGGCGTAGATATCCTTTCCATTGCAAAAGGCTATGACTTGCCCATGGAGTTTTCGGAAAAGGTGTTAAACCAGGCGGTGCGCGTGGCGAAGCCTGTAAGCTCTAAGGATATGGAAGGGAGAAAGGATCTGCGAAAGGTGCAGATGGTAACCATTGACGGTGAGGACGCAAAGGATTTAGACGATGCTGTCAGTCTTTCAAAAGAAGGCGATAAATATTTTTTAGGCGTGCATATTGCAGATGTAGCGAACTATGTGCAGGAAAACTCGGCCCTGGATCAGGAAGCCTTTAGACGGGGAACCAGTGTTTATTTGGTAGATAGGGTGATTCCAATGCTGCCCCATACCTTGTCTAATGGCATATGCTCTTTAAATATGGGGGAAGACAGGCTTGCCTTAAGCTGTCTGATGACCTTAGACCAAAAGGGTGAAGTGATTGATTACGAGATTGCGGAAACAGTTATTTGTGTAGACCAGAGAATGTCTTATATAGATGTCAACAAAATTTTGGAACAGGATGCGGATACACAGCAAAATTTTGAAGCGCTAACGCCTATGTTTTTTTTAATGAAGGAACTGGCAGATCTGATTAGGAAAAAAAGAAAAAAGAGGGGTTCCATAGACTTTGATTTTCCGGAAAGCAAAATTATTCTGGATAAAAATGGGCAGCCTGTCTTGATAGAGCCCTATGAACGGAACGCCGCCACAAAAATAATAGAGGATTTTATGCTGATTGCAAATGAAACGGTGGCGCAGCATTACTACTGGATGGAAGTGCCTTTTGTGTATAGAACGCACGATTATCCGGATCCGGAAAAGATTTTGAAGCTTGGTACCTTTATCAACAATTTCGGATATTATGTGAAAGTAAAAAGTGGTGATAATGAAATACATCCCAAGGAAATACAAAAGCTCTTAGGAAAGATAGAGGGAACGCAGGAGGAAGCCTTAATCAGCAGACTTACCCTTCGCAGTATGAAACGGGCTCAGTATGCAGTGGATTGTACCGGACACTTTGGACTGGCGTGCCAGTTTTACTGTCACTTTACTTCTCCAATCAGAAGATATCCGGATTTGCAGATTCACCGGATTATAAAAGAGCAGCTCAGAGGCAGGATGGGAGAAGACAGGATGGAGCACTATCGGGCAATTCTCCCGGAAACAGCAAAGCATTCTTCTGAGACAGAACGCCGTGCCGATGAGGCGGAGCGGGAGACAGATAAGCTGAAAAAAGTGCAATTTATGGAGCAGAAAATCGGTGAGATTTACGAGGGCGTTATATCAGGAATCACCGCATGGGGAATCTATGTGGAGTTAGCCAATACCGTAGAGGGAATGATTCATGTATCCCGCCTTGCTGGAGATTATTACGATTATAATGAAGAAGCCTATGAGATGAGAGGCAGAGATACAGGCAGAAGCTTTAAGTTAGGACAGAAGATTCGGATTATGGTAGATGGGGTGGACTATCTGCAAAAGAGTATAGAGTTTGTATGGGCGCCTGACGATAAGGAAAGTTTTGAAGTTTAGAATAGGCTGAGAAAGGAATAGCTGGTCATGGCAAAAGAAGATAAGAAGCTGGTGGCAAATAACAAAAAAGCATACCATGATTTTTTCATAGAAGAAAAATATGAGGCAGGACTGGTTTTGCACGGAACAGAGGTCAAATCTTTGCGGATGGGAAAGTGCAGTATCAAAGAGGCATTTATTCGGCTTGAAAATGGAGAAGCATTTATTTATGGTATGCACATAAGCCCTTATGAGAAAGGAAATATTTTTAACAAGGATCCCTTAAGAGTAAAAAAACTGCTTTTGCACAAACAGCAAATCCGAAAACTGATTGGAAACAGCTCAGAAAAAGGATATACAATCGTTCCCCTGCAGGTTTACTTTAGTGATGGCAGGGCCAAACTTGAGATTGGCCTAGCGAAAGGTAAAAAACTCTATGATAAACGGCAGGATATTGCCAAGAAGGACCAGAAGCGTGAGGCAGAAAAAGAACTTAAGGTGAGATTAAGGGCGTAAGGAGGTTGCATTTTTGGCATTTCTCCTTTATAATAAAAGAAGCAGGGGATAGTAAAGGTTTCGACAGGGGTCTTGCAGCTGGAGAAGCTATCCGCAGGCGATGCGACAAATCGCAAAAATAAATATAAACGCTGAAGATAATTTAGCATTCGCTGCCTAAGGGCAGCTGTCCGACCTTGTGCACCTACACATAAGGAATCGGGCATCGATTATGTAGGAAACGACATGGGCTAAGCTTTGCACCTGTGGGCGTATGATGAAGCTACTAAATGAACCGGGGTGTCGGTTTCCTGGTTCAGGAGGGAATGAGGGTTTCCCGAAATAATCGACTATGATAGTAGAAGGACAGGGAATGGGTCTTTGGACGCGGGTTCGACTCCCGCCTATTCCAGTAGTAAGAAAGTTCTTAAAAGCTTGATATCTGGCTTTTGAGGACTTTTTTGTGTCCACCCAAACCCATCTTCCGGTTTTGGGTGGAGGTATTACAAAGCCGGATCGTGGAGCGTGACGGCCTTTGATTGTCAAACCATTTTAGATTATGATCCTGCAGATTTATATTTGCGTATTCCCAATTCGAACAAAGCCCGGCACGGCAAAATAAAAAGAAGCGAAAAACAGGGAAGAAACATTCTGGCCGGGTGGGCGGTTTCATCCATTAAGAACTGCAAAGGATAATATTGAATCAACGCTAAAGGAATGCAAAAGGTTAAAAGGTAGAGAATCTTTTTTCCATAAACAGAAAAAGGATATCTGCCAAATTGGCGTGCACCATAGGTAAAAATATTCAAAAAATCCAGGCTGTTCATGGTAAAAAAGGCAAAGGAAGCCTGAAACATAAACAGACAGAAGAATAAAATAGCTCCGCAGATAATCATCAACACCAGCCCCGCGATTTTATCAGCCTTCCATGTGATCCCGCTTAAAGGAATCGCCAGTCCTAATACAATGGCACCCTGAACCAAAAGCCCAATACGTGTGAAATCAAAATAAGGAATCATCACCTGCAAAATAAGATTTCTGGGTCTGGTTAATATGCGGTCAAATTCTCCAATATTCACCATTCGCGGGAAATTTGCCAGGCCGCCTCCCACCGCTTCCCCAATAGAAAAGGAAAGCGTCATAACGGAAAAACAAAGTAATACCTGTTCATATGTGAACCCACCAACGGCATCTATCTGCATAAAAATAAATTTAATACTGAAAAATGAAGTAAATGCTGTAATAAATTGTCCCAGACAGGACAAAAACAGAGAAAATTTATATCGCATTTGACTTTTCAGGTTTAAACCAAATAATCTTATATAAAATTTCATAAGAGATAGTTTCCTTTCCAGGGAGAATTCCTGTTACCCGCCTTGCACCACGACTCGTTTTAGAGTGTGATTCATGGCGTAATATCCGAATGTAATTAAAACAGCTATCCAGAAAACCTGCAGCCCCATGGCAGATACGGCGTCTTTGCCGGTCAGGGAACCGCTGTAAATTAGTAACGGTGTGCTTTGAGTCGATGCAAAGGGCAATAGACTTACCACCTTTTGAAAAATTTCCGGGAAATAGGGCAGAGGAATCAGGCCGCCCGCAAAAAAGCCAACGACTGCACGCCCAATGATTTTCATTCCCCGCTGTGAGATGGTGTAAAACATGGTAATATGCATCAGCACAGCAATAGCGCCTACCACGTCAAGGGCCAGCACGGTTGATACAAGAAACAGTATGACCGTGTTCAGGTCAGGGAGGCGAAGACGGTATGGGGCGGGAATCAGCATAGCCAATATCAGCACTGGCAGGCAGTTTAACATGGTAGGCGAGAGCCTGTTAGCCAAACATTGGGTAAACCAATTCCCGTACAAATTCATGGGAAGGGCCAGCTGATAAGCAATAGAACCATTGTTAATGGAAGCTTCGATTTCCTGATCGTTGTCAATCACATTGTACATTAGGATAAAGGCCTGCTGCATCCAGATGTAGGATGCCGTCTGGGAAAAGGTCATAGCGAAATTCTCTCCGGATTCATGGATTGCAAAAAAGGCCAGAATTTCCATAATGCCCCAGCAAAACCGGGTAAGAATAGAACCTATTGCAACAGCACGATACTGCAGACCATTTATCATGCGGATGCGGAAAAGCGATAAATAAGATTTCATATGGATACCTCCTGCATTGTATCGCAAGCTGTGCTTGCAATACTGCGTTAATAGAAAGTTTGGAAGTTTACCTTCAAACTTGATACTCCTTATAAAGGGCGGCCACCACTTCCTCAGTGGAAACATCCGTAACGGAAACATCTAACAGGTCGGTCTGTGCAGCGATTATGGCAATGGCATCAGATACCGGCAGAATATGAGGATTAAGAGAGATAGTCAGTTGATTTTCTTTGGACTCGTTAAGCTTCATTCCAGGGGAAATGGCGGGAGTGCTGCCTGTGTATTTAACGGTTATTTTTTTATCCGTGGAAGTGTGCTTTTTCAGTTCATCTAAATTCCCATCTAAAAGAATTTTCCCATGTCCAATTAATAAAACGCGCTTTGTCAAAGCCTCAATATCCATCATATCATGAGTGGTAAGTACAATGGTGGTGTGCTTTTGTGCATTGATTTTTTGGATAAACTGCCGAACTGCAATTTTGGAAACCGCATCAAGTCCGATGGTTGGTTCATCCAAAAAGAGAACCTTAGGATCGTGAAGCAGCGGCGCTGCAATTTCGCATCGCATCCGTTGTCCTAAGCTCAAATTTCTTGCAGGGGTCTTCAAAAGTTCAGAAAGGTCTAAAAGCTGAGTGAGCTCATCTAAATTGTGCCGATAGCGCTTTTCATCAATTTTGTACATATCCCGCAGAAGCTCAAAGCTGTCAATTACCGGTACATCCCACCAAAGCTGGCTGCGCTGTCCGAACACTACACCAATGTCTTTTACATGGGCAGCCCTTTCCTGCCAGGGAATCTTTCCATTTACCCGACAAATGCCACTGTCCGGCGTGAGAATACCGCACATCACCTTTACGGAGGTGCTTTTCCCGGCGCCATTGGGCCCGATATACCCTATGATGTCGCCGTCTGCAATAGAAAAGCTTACATCATCTAAAGCGCGTATGGTCTCATACTCTCGGAAAAACAGTGACTTTACGGCATTCTTAAAGCCGGCCTGGCGTTTTGCAACACGATAGGTTTTGCAAATGCTTTGAAATTCAATCATAGTAATCCTCCATTTTTGTTGCTGCCTGTAAATAAAGGCTGTTATCCTGGTTACAAAAAAAGTATAGCAAAGGAATAAAAAAAGACTAGACTTATATTTTAGAATATGGTATGTTATATACTATCTACGGCATAAAATGGAAAGCGGATGCACTTTTAAAGCTGCATCCTTTTTTGCGCACAAAAAAAGCGATACCTTTTCTTGTATCGCTTTTAAAGTCAACAACTCCAATGCAGGCAATGTAATAGCAAACTTACCATGCTGCTGAGCAGCCTGGTTTATAAAATATGAAAAGAAAACTTATGGCAGCAGCTTCGCACACTTGCTGCGCTGAGCGTACATGAGTTATGCAGCTTGCCTGCCTGCATTCGATACTTGCACTGTATATTTCATGGAAATTTGTATCGGGAAAAACAGGGAGGTGCAAGTATGAAAGCATAGAATGGAGATAGGGGGACTCGAACCCCTGACCTATGCGTTGCGAACGCATCGCTCTCCCAACTGAGCTATATCCCCAAGTACAATGTAAATAATGAATTTCCCCAAAATGGAAGCAATGGGGCTCGAACCCATGACCTCTCGCGTGTGAGGCGAACGCTCATCCCGGCTGAGCTATGCTTCCATGGAATTTATTATAGCACAGTGGGGCAGGATTGCAAGGGAAAATCTAAAAGAAACCAGTGTCATGTTGACGTGGTTTTGCCTTAAAGGTATAATACATAAAGTGGATTAAGCATAATTTGCATACATATAATTTGCGGCATGTTAGCGGCGAGGAGGACTATTATGTCAGATCAATCAGAATTTTTTGCATATGGATATCGATTTGCAGCGCTTGATGATGTGAAACAGGCACAGCTAGAGCACCAGGAACAGGTGTACTTTGAAACAAAACTTCCCAGAGAAGACGCACATAAAATGTTAGCTATTTATGATAAGATTTTGGACGAAAAAATATTTGTAACACCGGTAGGATGGAGTTTTTTGCTAAAAATGCAGGAGAATTTGCGCCACTTAAATGTGGAGGAAGATAAAATAAGACCGATTCCTGTATATGCCACTTTTACGCACAATCCGAACAGTGAGAACAGTGCTTTAAGGCAAAGAATTACTACACCAGAAAAGCGTAAGGAGGGGAATGCGGGCATCAGAATTTCTATATTTTTGAATGTAGCTCTATGTATTCTTGTGATTGCAATGTTTGTGATTTCCCTTAACAGCAATAACCCGAATATTTTAAATTATAAAAGTAACCTTGAGAATAAATACGCAGCTTGGGAGCAGGAGCTTACAGACAGGGAAAGAGTGGTTCGGCAAAAGGAAGCGGATCTTTTAGAAGGGCCAGAAGCTGAATCAGGGGAAAAGGCGGAGACAAACGAATAAAGAGGCAGGCTAAAGAGCCGTTTGGCCCTGAAAATTAATTTTAAGTTGGGAGGGCAAAATAGTGGAAAGATTGAAAATACTTGTGGTGGATGACGAATCCAGAATGAGAAAGCTGGTAAAAGATTTTCTGGTAAAAAGCGGTTATGAGGTAATAGAGGCCCAGGATGGCAGTCAGGCGCTGGATTTCTTTTATGAACAAAAGGATATTGCGCTTATCATCTTGGATGTGATGATGCCTAAAATGGATGGCTGGGAGGTTTGCCGGGAAGTAAGGCAATATTCCAAGGTGCCTATTATTATGCTTACCGCCAAATCAGATGAACGAGATGAACTGCAGGGATTCCAGCTTGGCGTGGATGAATATATTTCCAAGCCCTTTAGCCCTAAGATATTGGTTGCAAGGGTGGAGGCTATTTTACGCCGGACCAACCAGCTTATAAAAGAAGAAAATCTTGAAGCAGGTGGTATTGTGGTTGATAAGGCAGCCCACAGTGTGACAATTGACGGAAAATCTATAGACTTAAGCTACAAAGAATTTGAGCTTTTGTCTTATTTCATGGAAAACAAAGGCATTGCACTCTCCAGAGAAAAAATTTTGAATCATGTCTGGAATTATGATTACTTTGGGGATGCCAGAACCATTGATACCCATGTAAAAAAGCTGCGCAGCAAAATGGGAGAAAGAGGAGAGCTTATTAAAACCATATGGGGAATGGGCTATAAGTTCGAGAGTGAATAAATGCAAGCGATTGGAAGCGCGGGAGATTTATGAAATATTCGATACGAAAACAATTTGCATTGGTATTTGGCCTGCTGATGGCAGGAACCATCCTGCTGTGCTGGTTTATTAATAATACATTTCTTGAAAAATACTATTTAAACAATAAGCAGAAAGCAATGATGAGCGCATATTCCATCGTAAATAAGGCATCTAATGAGGACGCCATTGGAACGGAGGCGTTTGATATTGAATTTCAAAAAATATGTGGAAAGAATAATATAAATATTATTCTATTGGATACGGAAACAAGAACCATCAAAACATCTATGAATGACTACGAAATATTGAGCAGACAGCTTTTGGACTATTTATTTGAGAGGGAGAGAGATTTTGACGATAAACTTCTGAAGAAGAAGGAAAATTATGAAATGCGTATGAAGCTGGATGAGAGAACACAGCTTGAGTATGTGGACATGTGGGGGGTTCTGGATAATGGAAATCTTTTTTTGTTCAGAAGTCCATTAGAAAGTATTAAAGATAGTGTGGCGCTGGCCAATCGTTTCCTGGCTTATGTGGGAGTTGGTTCTGCAATTTTCAGTGCGCTTATTATTTTACTGGTTTCACGTAAAATAACGGAGCCCATTATGGAGCTTACCAGAATTTCCGAACGAATGAGCCATTTGGATTTTGACGCTCAATACACAGGAAACAGCAAAACGGAAATAGCGCTTTTAGGACAAAATATCAACGAACTGTCCAGAACGCTGGAAGCGGCCATATCAGAGTTAAAGAGCGCTAATAATGAATTAAAAAGAGACATAGAAAAGAAAAATAAGACGGATGAAATGCGCAAGGAATTTTTGTCCAACATTTCCCATGAGTTAAAAACGCCCATTGCGCTTATACAGGGATATGCAGAGGGACTTATGGAGGGAATCAATGAAGATGAGGAGAGCAGAAATTTTTACTGTGAGGTGATTGTGGATGAGGCCTCCAAAATGAATCATATTGTAAAAAAGCTGCTCACTTTGAATCAACTGGAATTTGGAAATAATACTGTCACCATGGAACGCTTTGACATTACGGCGCTGATTCGAAATTATCTTCAATCTGCTGCAATTTTGTGTAAGCAAAAAGAAATTAATCTTCAGATGGATAACTACCCGCCTATCCACGTATGGGCAGATGAATTTATGGTGGAGGAGATTTTTAACAATTATTTTAGTAATGCATTAAATCATGTTGCGGAAAGTAAAGTAATTGATGTAAAATTAACTCAAAAAGAAAATACAGTGAGGGTTTCTGTTTTTAACACAGGGATTCCAATACCAGAGGAAAGCGTGCCGCATATTTGGGAAAAATTTTATAAGGTGGACAAAGCAAGAACAAGAGAATACGGCGGCAGCGGAGTCGGCCTTTCTATTGTAAAGGCGATGATGGAATCCATGAACCAGGAATATGGCGTGCTTAATTATGAAAATGGAGTTGAATTCTGGTTTGAACTGGAAAGGTCATAGAACTGGCCTTGACTTGTGGGCAGCTGGAAGTATAGAGGATTGGAATGAGCGAACTGGTCAAAAAGAAGAATCAAAATATAGATGAACTGAATGAGGCGAGAAGACTTCGCCAAAGGGCAGGGCTTTTAGAACAAAAATCCCATGTGAGGGCAAGACTGCGGCAGCTTATGGAAGTGTCGAAAGACCCCTATTACGATCGTTACCTGGCACAGATGATGAAAGATCTGGAGAGCGGGAAGGCTACTCCAGAACAGGTGGAGAGGGAGGCACAGCGAAGCTATTATAAGTACAGACAACGGATGGCGCAGATAGAACAAAAGAAAATAATGGATTATCCACCACCCGGGACAGCAGCGGATGTGGCTGCCATATCTGGACAGAATTTGACCCGTATTGCCAATCCTGTTGTGGAACCGTCAACCTGGCGGCATGAATCCCAGGAGAGGAAATCTATAACAGCTGTCAGTGGCGCAAAAAGGGCGGAAAGTGAACGGAAGAAAAATATAGAGTTTAAGGTAGGCGTGCATGTTTTTAGTATGCTCGGCGCTGCATTTGTGCTGATGGCCTTTGTTATATTTGGTTTTTATTTTTTGAATGGATTGGTACAGGGATTGTGTCTGTATGGAACTGCACTTGTTTTGACTATCATATCACAACTAATTTTGTGGAAGAAAAAGGGCAATCAGTTTTCTTATAAATTTTGGCATGTGATAACAGGAATAGGAATTGGAGGGCTTTATGCCGCTAATCTTATCAATTATCTTGCGCTGCATACAATAAATGGTGTGACTGCCATGGTGATTACACTCGTGATTGCAGTAGGTGCGTTATTCTTAAGCAGGAAAAAAGATTCCACAGCAATCCGGATAATTGGGTTGATGGGATGCTACATTTGCTTTTTACCAGTGCAGGGCATTCAAACAGATTTTGAGTTTTTGATGATTTCCGCCATGCTGCTTTTTATAAATGTATGGAGCGTTTTTGCAGAAAAGCGAAACGGGCAATCGATGGCAGATATAGTCCATTTAGCGCTCAACCTTGTCTTTACATTTATTTTCATGAGAGTAACATGGAGTGAAGACATATCCGTTGTTTATCGGGTATTGTATGTAATTACTTCCTTTGCTTTTGTAAATATTCTTAGTCTGAAAAAATGTATACAGGGAAATACTTTTCTATTTTCCGCCGGATGTATTGTCAATGGTATTTATATCTATCTTCTTTTTATGCTGGGGAATTTTGCCTTGGAGGTGAAAGGACAGCCGGAGATGGCCTTGTTTGTACATTTGATAATGGAAGCTTTGGTTATTTCAATTTGTGGAGTGATTTTTCTGCTTTGGCCAAAGGACAGTGGCAGAAGATGGGCGCAACTGTACTATGGAGTGAGCACAGTGCTGCTTTTAGGGTCCTTTTCAAATTATCCTTTGGAAATTGTATTATGTCTTCTCGTTTCACTTTTGATTACAAAAATTTTTGCAGGCCATAAAGAGATGATTGTTCTGGACTGCATAGTTGTTTTCTGGGTTGGAATAAGAGGATTTTTACTGATGGATTCATGGTATTGCTGGCTGCTTGCCATAGCGCTTATTTTATCAGCAGTGAGAATAAAATATATGTATCTTTACCACGAGATTGTAATTACAATCAGTATTTTACTTATATGCTGGAGTGCGTTTTCGTTCTATCTTTATAAAGAGTATGATTTAGGGCGTGGCTGGCTTTATCCTGTTAGTGCCGGCCTTCTATTGATTTTGTTTTTGCTTTTCAATCATTTACCAGGACTTAAGGACAAAAATCAGCAAGTTTATAATAGGATTAATCTTGTATTTATGTTATTATACTATTTAGGAGTCTGGTTTTGCCAAAGTTACGTTTTGAGTTCCATCATGATGGTTATGGGCGCGGCAGCCATGATAATTGTGTTTAGAAAGCGCTATTCAATGGAACTATCAGGAAAATATTTAATTCTGGTAGGGTTCCTCACCTATTTCACCTTGACAGGACACTATGGCTCACCGGTTATTGTCAGTATATTTCTTATGGTCATCTCACTTTTTTGCGTGGGAGTTGGCTTTAAGTTTTCTGACAAAAAAGAGAGAATATGCGGTCTGGTGATGGCGGCTTTTGTTTGCCTTAAGCTTATTGTGTACGATTTCAGAGAGGTGGGAGCAGCATACAGAGTGATCGTGTTTTTTGCGGTGGGGATCATTGCCCTTCTTATCTCCTTTATATATGTAAAACTGGAAAAAATAAGTAATAACTTGGGGGAATCAGTGGGGGTGGAGACCGGAACGCAAGAGTATGAGGCAAAAAAAGATGAATGTTGATTTTGTGGGTGCGCTGTATTCACAAACGCTACTATGTATCAAAACAGCGCAGAAATGAGGGAAGATGATGAAGAAAAATAAAATTGCATGTGGTGTAATTGCTTTACTTTTAACGGGACTTACGGCAGGCTGTGGAAATCAGATACCTGAGCTCAGCGAACAGGAACATGATTTGGTTGTGGAATATGCAGCAGATGTAGTATTGGAACATGACAAAAATTATCAGAGCAAATTGGTTGATCTCAGCCAGGTCCATGAAATCGTTCATGAGGCAGCGCCTGAGGATATAGCGGAGGATGAGAACACGGAGTCTGCCAATGAGGACGAAACAGGTGCGGATGATGTAACTGTTACGGATAATACCCAAGAGGCAGAGGTTCAGAATGTTACGATGGAGGACTTCTTAAAATTAGAAAATGTAAAGCTTACATATACTGGCTATGAGATAGATGATTTTTATCCGCGGCAGGGAGATGCGCTTTATTTTATAATGGAAGCAACTGAGGGAAGTAAGCTTCTTGTTTTAAAATTCCTTGCAGAGAATACCTCCGGATCAGAGCTGAATTTGGATATTGCAAAAACGGAAACAAGATTTAGAATAGCAGCAGATGGTATTGAGAAAAATGCTTTGACTACAATGTTGTTAAACGACCTGGCCTATTATCAGGGGACGATTGCACCGGGAGAAAGCGTGGAATTGGCGCTTGTTTGTGAGATACCTGAGGAACAAACAGAAGTTTCAAACCTGGAGCTGACGATGAGAAGTGTAGATGATTCGGCTACAATTTCATTGGATTAAAGTGATAAATTATTTCCTGCGGCTCTAAAAGGCCCATTTTATGAGACTTTTTACATTTTTTCTTAATATATAAAAAAATTCAACAATTTTTTAAAATAAGTGTTGACATTATGTGGAAGTAATGTTATAGTAAGATTCGTTGCGGGTGATAAATTCGCAGATGCCTGAAATTAAAAATTATGTAGTATGTAATAATGATAGAGTAAGGCGAGAACCTTGACAAATAAACAGCAATGCAACCCTGAAAATTCAAAGAGGAACATTCAGGTGGAAGTAAGAGGGAGAGAAGCCCAAAGTACATTCATCAGAAGGGAATCGTAAGAAAATTCAGAGAAAAGAGGAAGCTGTCAAAAAAGGCA
>NZ_QZDT01000187.1 GCF_009917485.1 Parablautia muri | reverse complement strand
AAGTATCAGCCGGGGACTGAGCTTGCCAATGGCTTTTATGAGGGAAATTACAGGGAGTGAGTGGAAAAAGGGCTGAGGGAAGGGATATAGGTGTATGGCGGAAAAAGACATCGCAGAAAAGACTTTGGAGGCTTACAATGATGTATTTGCAGACATTGTCAATGTATTGCTGTTCCAGGGAAGACATTTCGTGAAAGAAGATGAACTGGAGGAAGAAAGTCCGGGTTCCAGTTATAAAGCGGACGGCAAACTGCATGCGCAGGAGAGGGATGTTGCAAAGTATTGGAGGAAAGGGCTAGTCCGTATTGCATTATACGGACTGGAAAACCAGACAGGCATAGACAGAGACATGCCGCTGAGGCTGTTTTCTTATGACGGAGCGGCATACCGGGCGCAGCTTCTGGCGGATAAGGGAATGAAGGAAAAAACCGGCATACCGATACCCAGGTATCCGGTGGTGACATTGGTTTTATATTTTGGATATGACAGGCATTGGAGAACGCCAAGGACACTCTTTGAATGCCTCGAGCTTCCGGAAGATATAAAGCCGTATGTGAATGATTATCGTATGAATTTATATGAGATTGCGTATCTTAGTGATGAACAGGTACAGATGTTTACCAGCGATTTTAAAATCGTAGCGGATTATTTTGTGCAGATGCGAAAAAATAAGGGCTATGCCCCATCGGAAGTTACGATAAAACATGTACATGAACTGCTGCAGTTAATGGCAGTAATGACACAGGATAACCGTTTTGAAAGTGTATTTAGTCCTGATATGGAAAGGAGAACAACGACTATGTGTGATGTGTTGGATCGTGTGGAGAACAGAGGAATTCAAAAAGGAATCCAAAAAGGAAT
>NZ_QZDT01000185.1 GCF_009917485.1 Parablautia muri | reverse complement strand
TGCTATTTTATTGCCAGTTTTTATTGAATTTTCAAGGTGCATAGGCACTTATTCAAGTGCGAAGTTTGAGTATATTAGAAATAGAATGAGCCGCAATACATCCTTTTGCTTCACCATCTACACAAGCATGAATAATTTTCTTTGCATCTTCATAAAAGGGCTCCCTTGTTAGAAGATAGTCAAGCAATACATTAGTATCAACCAAAATCCTATTTGCCATACTTTTCTGTCCTGTAAGAAGCTAATTCCGCATCATAATCATTAACAGTTCCTTTCCTGCGTAACTGCTCCAATCTTGCAAATGCTTCTTCCCTTTCTGATTGTCCATCATTATACAGACCATTCACACCTTGCATTATCTGTAAAATAAAACTTACTTTATCTTCTGGCAACTTTTCTAACTCCCTTATTGCACTTTGCCGCAAAGCTGTCATAAAGGACCTCCTGTTCTATCTATTAACATATAGTATATCATTTCCCATTATTTGATACAATCAGCACTGACAGAAATTTTCCACCAGTGCCGACTAATTTATTACAATACCTCCACCAATTTATGTATGATTTTTAGTTTCATATCCTTACTACACTTCTTTTCCGTCTGATACAAGAATATCTTTATAATCCTGTCCATAAAATCATCAGGTAGAATATTGCTCTTAAACTGATTACAAGCATAACAAGCTGTTTGCAGATTTTCCATAGAATCTTCACCGCCCATTGATAAAGGTACGATATGATCCAACGTCATATTTTCCAGTAATAATCGCTGGCCGCATAGCTCACAGTGTCCACCCGATTTATTGTATATAATTTCCCGTTTTTCATCTGAAAATCTTCTTCGCCTTATCTTTGTACTGCCTTCATAAGCAGTATTTTCCATATCATACGGAT
>NZ_QZDT01000184.1 GCF_009917485.1 Parablautia muri | reverse complement strand
TCAGTATTACCGTAGGAGCAAATGAGACCAGCAAGTTCTGGCTGGGGATGTTAAATGACCTGAAAAACCGCGGATTAAAAGATGTATTGTTCTTGTGTGTTGATGGGCTTGCCGGATTTAAGGAAGCAATAGGTGCAGTCTACCCACAGGCCCAGATCCAGAGGTGCGTGATCCATATGCTGAGGAATTCCTTCAAATATGTCAACTATAGTGACCTGAAGAAATTTTCCAGCGATTTCAAGGCTGTCTATAATGCCCCAACTGAAACGGCAGCATTTTCAGAGCTGGAAGGGCTCAAAGAAAAATGGGGGAAAAAATATCCCTACGCAATCAGCAATTGGGAGAATAACTGGGAAGATGTAAGCTCCTTCTTCCAGTTTTCACAGGAGCTCAGACGGATCATGTATACCACAAATATCATTGAAGGGCTTAACCGCCAGTACCGGAAAGTAACCAAGGCGAAAAGTGTGTTCCCAAGTGACCAGTCGCTGGAGAAGATGCTGTATCTGTCCAGTGAAAATATCACAAAAAAATGGACCCAGAGATACCGCGGATGGGATCAGGTGTTGAACCAGCTGATTGTACTGTATAGGGAAAGGCTGACCCAGTATCTGTAAAAAGGAAAGACCCGGGCAGCTGAGCTTAAACTTCAAGCTGCCCCGGCTTTATTCCATCGGCACCTAAAGTATTGCCAGAAAACCCCAGCTTTATTCCTGAGGCCGGGTGTGGGCAGAGCCCACGAAAAGTAAACTTTAAGATGCCTTTATTTTCATGCAAAAAAATCCGCACAGGATGTATAAATAGTCCAGTAGAGGTTATACTATAAATAGAAAGAACATTCGACAACAATAAATTCATAAAATAGACAGCAAAATTTTACATATCGAACTCTTATCAGA
>NZ_QZDT01000183.1 GCF_009917485.1 Parablautia muri | reverse complement strand
CTGTCATCACTGATTGATGACCATTCCAGATATATCGTGCAGTCAGAGTTTTATGACAGCCAGAGGCAGGAGATCGTGGAAGATACGTTCCATAAGGCAGTTTTAAAGGCAGGAAGATTTGACTGTGCGTATCTGGACAACGGAGCCCAGTATACAGCCGCCCATCTGGGGAAAGCGTGTGCAAAACTGGGCATCCGGATTGTCCATGCAAAACCGGGTGCGTGCCAGTCCAAGGGAAAAATTGAAAAATTCCACCAGAAAGTGGATCAGTTCATCGCAGAGATCCATGCAGCGCATGTGCATTCTGTGGAGGAACTGAACCACAGGTGGAAAGTGTTTCTGGAACAGGAATACCAGAAAGAGGCGCATGCAGGGATCCGGGAGTATTATGAATCTTACGGGGTGGAAGTCCCGGCATGGGGGATCACGCCGGAGCAGGAATGGCTGAGGGATGCGAGGGGGCTCATATTCATCGATGTATCTGTAGTGGCAGAAGCGTTCCAGCACAGGGAGAGACGCAGGATTGACGGGGCAGGGTGTTTCTCTTTTGAAGGCAGCCGGTATGAGGCAAGCGCAGCGCTGGCAAACCTGCAGGCGGAGATAGCATATGATCCTATGGACACAGAGACCATTATGGTTTACTGTACAGGGGCGGAGCCGGTGGCGGCGCACCGGACGGAGATAGGAGCCTATGCATCAAAAGTGCCGCCTGTGCCCCTGGGAATGGCGGGAAGCAACCCCGAGACATCAAGGCTCCTCGACGCCCTTGAGAAAAAATACAGGGAAGACCACCGGCAGATGGCGAAAGTCCTGTCCTTTGAGGAATACGGAAAGGAGGGGCATGCAGATGTATGAAGGCTTTTTTGAAATGGAGCATACGCCGTTTACCAGGGACATCCC
>NZ_QZDT01000182.1 GCF_009917485.1 Parablautia muri | reverse complement strand
ATTTACAAGGAATTTCCGGATTCTTCTGTGCAGTATTTCTGCTGAAATCCAGATACTTTTTACTCTGCTTTGAGGGCTTTTGGCTGGTCAATATCAATCCCCGACATCAGCCAGTCAAACTCCCGCCAGGAAAGATTCCGGACCTCCGACTGCTTCCTTGGCCATTGATAGCCGCCGCGGACAGATAACCGCTTATAGATTAGAACGAAGCCGTCCGGTTCCCGGAACAAAGCTTTGATCCTGTCCCGTCTTCTTCCGCAGAAAAGGAAGAGAGCGCTGGACGATGGATCCATCTTAAGCTGGTCTTCGATAACGGCGCAGAGTCCGTCAATGGATTTTCGCATATCGGTATAGCCGCAGACAATGTAGATCTTCTCAAGTCCGGAGATGTCGCCTAACATGAGAGTTCCTGAAGCAGGCGGAATGTCCTGGTAAGCAGGACCGGATCCGCATCATTGCTGATACGGATTGTGATATCCTTCATGGCAGCTTCAATCGTATGTGAATTGTCAAGGTATGAGTTCTGCATCTGTGATGCGGTATGCTGTTCCGGAATGTGATCCGGCACAATGTCAATGGGGACCACGTCCTGTTTCGGGCGGGGAACCTCAAGATGACCGTAATTCGCTGCTGGGATCTGCTCCGCTGCCGTTTTCCGACAGCGGCTGACCCAGTTGTAAAAGGTGCTTACTGCAATGTCGTTTTCACGACACCAGTCAGCATCTGTCATGCCGCTCTGGCGGCATTCATTGATAAGCCGGATCTGTTCCGCCATCGAAACACGGGCTTTGCGAGTACCTGCCATAACCTATCCTCCATAATTGTAGTGAAATAGTCTAAATATCTATCGACTACAATTATAGGTGATACTTAAGGATCAGGAAATCCGCAGGAATATTTGGCGCTTAC
>NZ_QZDT01000181.1 GCF_009917485.1 Parablautia muri | reverse complement strand
CAAATGGATATATGACACCATTTGAAAAGAGAATGCAGGCATGATTATGTCAAAACTTTTCCTTGTAAGTGTTACAAAAAAACTTGACCATCTCAATCCCCCTCAAACAGCACGGTCATCAAAAAAACATTCTGACTCCAGCACCCGCCAATATCTCCTGCCACTTTTATCCACATAGAAGATAAAGCTGACAATGCCGAACACCATAAAATTTGCTGCCATATTCCACCATGTACTGTGTTTCAGGTTTACCAGCGTCACGATCACCACGGAGGCAGCGGCGGCAATCCGGTAAACCCACGGATTTACAAAGTCTTTCTCATAACGGTCACCCATGAACTGGAACATCAGCCCGGCAACGATTGTACATGACAGAAAACAACTGAACAGATATACTAAATTTTCCATGCCTACCCCTATCCCGTCTGCTATGCAGACATTAAAATCAGTGCGGAGAATGCCGTACCAGGCATTCTCCAGCGTGAGACTTAGAACTTCTCCACGAAACAGCCTTTGCTGTGAGTGGCTAGAAGTTCTTCTCACGCTACTCCCCACTGCTATGGATGTATTCATTAAGCCGTTCCTTGAACTGCGCCACCCGCTTCTGCGACAGCGGCACTGACATGCCGTTTTTTAATGCAACCTCATCCCCTTTTTTCTTTGCCACATTTTTAAGGTTTACAAGGATGCCCCGGCAGCTCGTCTCAAAACCGTAGGGTTGCATCCGCTCCTCCAGCCCGCTGATAGCATCTGGGTACTCGTACACCATATTTTCCGACAATACACCGTTTTCCTCATAGGATACGTTCCTGAACTCCAGCCGCACCTCCTTCTTTTGGTACTGCCGCAGGAATGCCTGCAGCTTGTAGTGGTCAAGCTTTTTTGTAACACTTGTGGCTAAAAAAATCAAGTCGCTTACCGTTAGGATAGATGT
>NZ_QZDT01000180.1 GCF_009917485.1 Parablautia muri | reverse complement strand
AGGGGTTCCGTTCCAGAAGAATGTCATAGTCAATATTTTCTAAAATCAGTTCGCGGTAGCTTTCCATCTCATCCAATCCCATCCTGCGCGGAGTGCGTTTACCAGCAGGAGAAGAAACCGCTGAGGGGGCAGGGGGTGTGATGGATAGATCAGTATCGCTTTTTTCAGTTTTATTTATATCAGTATTATTAGGGGCGGAAATTCCGCACTCTTGACCGCTGGTTTTCCGTCGTGCAGACTGCGGTTTTTCAGCAGTCTTGACTGCGGCACTGTCAAGCGGTCTTGACGGCTGGTTTTCCGCAGTCTGAACCGGTGCGGCGGGTTCCGGTTCCAGAATGAAGTTCTTAACGTAAATCCGGGCGGGGTGTCCCTGGCCCTGCTTTTTCCGTTCCACAAGGCCGATGCCCTCCAATTCGCGGAACAGCTTCGTTGCCTTGTCCTTGCCGCAGTCCAGCATGGTCATGACTTCCTCCTGGGTGAAGTAGAGGAACACGCGCCCGTTATCGTCCAGCCAGCCATTGCGGGCAGACAGCCCCATGCGGTCAAGCAAAAGGCCGTACAGCACCTTTGCTTCCAGCGATACGCCCTTGTAGCGGCGGTCGGTCAAAAGGATTTTCGGGATGCGGTAGAAGCTGTACTGGTCGGCTTCATTCCCGTAGTAGTAATTCAGATTCAAAGTTTCCGGCATTTTCAAAGCCTCCTGTCTAAATGAAAAAAGCCCCGGCGATCTACGTCACCAGGGCAGAGTTATCTATAAACAAAAAAGCCGCACAGTAGCTGATTGTTCGTCAGTTACTGCGCGGCTTGTGGTTTCGATATTCGGTTTTTTTGTGGTGTGTGCCAGAGTAGGCCACTTTTTCTACATTTTTTGTCGGAGTTTTGACAGATAATCGGGCATTTTCCCTGTTTTTCTCGGCGTTTTCCTCTACGTCTATTCGTCTGGTC
>NZ_QZDT01000179.1 GCF_009917485.1 Parablautia muri | reverse complement strand
ACGCGGTCGCTTGTCTGCTCCATGTAGAAACGCCATGTGTTGTGGGGCGCGGTGTCTTTGAGGAAAACGTCGCGCTCCCGGAAACAGTGCGTCCCGGACGGGCGGCAGAACCACAAAAGGGTCTTGTCCTCCCTGTTGGGGCTTGCCGCCGCCTTTGCGATAATCTCTTTGTCAATGTCTAAGTCGCTCTGGTAAAAGCCTGTGTTCTGCTTCATAATCGCTTCAAGGGAAGCGAACAAATCCACGTTTTCAAATTTACTCTGTTCCGGCATGGGTCAGCTCCTTTCCAAGTCCTGTGACTTCTGCTTTGCGTTTTTCTTCTGCGCCTTTTCCTTGTCGGCTCTAAGCTGCGCCCGGATAGAGGGCTTCTTTTCCGGCTTCGCTCCCTTGCCGCGCTCCTTGTCGGCTTTGACAGCGTTAGCCAGGTCAACAAGGGAAATCTGCTCGCCCGCCTTTACCTTTGCTTCCAGTTCGTCAACGGTGGGGGTGTTGTTGATGATACCGTCAATCATGTTCCCGTTCTGCTCTGTGGTCTGCTCGGCGGTTTTCAAGGGATTGTCCCGCTGCGCCTGTTCTGCGGCAACGGCAAACGCCCGCGTCCCATTCCCCATAATCAGATACTTTCCGTCGTCCGACTGGTGGTGAAAGCCATATCCGGCGGCTTCTATCTGCTCCCGGCTCATAGCGGTTACATGGAAAGTCCCTCTCGGTGTTTTGACAGTTTCGCCCGTTTCCAAGTCGTCCGGGGTAAGCTGCTTTTGCTCCTGTAAAAACTCCGGCACTTCCCGGAAACCTACACTGTCAACGAAATGCGCCGCGTCCTGTCCGTCCTGATGAAGCACTACCACGTCCGAAACGGAAAGGCTGTGTCCCTTAAAGTCTTTGGGGTGGTCGATATTGAAACGGGCGTAAATATCTTCAAGGGAAGTTTCCGGCGCAAGGGGCGCGGAATAGACAAGCTCATAGTTCGCCCTGTCAACCACATT
>NZ_QZDT01000178.1 GCF_009917485.1 Parablautia muri | reverse complement strand
TATCCTCACAAGGCAGGAGTATTGCGGCGACGTTGTAAACTTCAAGACCACAAAGCATTTCCGCGACAAACGAAACCACTATGTAGACAAAAGCCAGTGGCAGATTACCGAAAATGTCCATGCGCCGGTTATCGACCGCACCGATTTTGAAAACGTACAGCGGATTTTGGAAAACGCCCCCGTCAAGCGACCAAACGGGGACGGGGAAATCCACCCTTTGTCGGGCTTGCTTTTCTGTAAGGACTGCGGTGCAAAAATGCACATACGGATAGATTACAGGAACGGCGGCAAACGGCACGTTGCCTTTTGCAGTGAATACCACAAGGGGAAAGCCAGAAACCCGAAGTGCCATTCCCCACATATCATGGACGCGGATTTACTCATGCAGACCGTTGCGGACGTGCTGAAAAAAATCGCGGAATACTCCATCAGCAACAGGGCGGATTTTGAAGCCTTAGTGAAAAAGAGCCTTGACATACAGCAGACCGACCGGACGAAGAAACAGCAGAAGCGCGTACCGCAAGTCACAATGCGGCTTGAACAAATCGAAAAGGTTCTGGATAAGCTGTACGAGGACAACGCACTGGGCGCTATCCCGCAAGACCGTTATGAGCAGATGTCGCAGAAGTATTCAGAAGAATACTATACACTGAAAGCGGAGCTTGCGGAAATCAAAGAGCAGTTGTCCGCTTTTGAAAACGCGGGAGGACGGGCGCAGAGGTTTGTGAAGCTGACAGAACGATACGCCGACTTTGCCGAACTCACCCCCGCCATTCTAAACGAGTTTATCAGCAGGATTGAAGTGCATGAGCGCGACCAGAAGCGGGCGAGATACGCCATTCAGCATATCGGGATATACTTCAACCATATCGGCAAATTTGAGAATGAACTGACACAGCTTGCAGAGCCGACAGAGCAGGAAATCAAAAAAATGCGGGAGGAAATCGAAGAAGCGAAAAAGGAAAAGAGCCGCGCCTACCACCGGGAATATTCCAGAGCCTACCG
>NZ_QZDT01000018.1 GCF_009917485.1 Parablautia muri | reverse complement strand
TAGGAATTTCATTTATATTGGGCAGTGTCCTGGAAAATGTCAGGATTATATTTTCCTTTGCATAACATATTCCCATATCCATGATCCACTCCGATAATTATTTTTGTGCTGCTGTTAAATTTCTGCATATAAAATGCCCTCCTTAAATGCTCTGTTTACCTGTCCGTTTACACGTTTTGTTTACAAATACTCTTTTAAAAATTTTTCGTTTACACTGTTTACAAGTCCCCAAAGCCTTATGTTTACTGACTTTTCCTGTAAACCGATTTGTTTACTTTCCTGTCAACAAAAGCTTGTAAACAGAATTTGTAAACGAAGCCTAAAAAACTTTTTTCTTGTTTTCCAGCTTAATTTGTTTTGATATGATTCTGCCCTTTTGATTTTTCAAATGGAGTTGTTGTGCCTTCCGGTAATTTCTGAAATCCATTCTTATCCGTCACTCTCCGCCATCCTCTCTGCGTACCATATCCGGCAAACCTGTGGGAAGAAACTTTTTCCCAGCCGACAATACTATGGTTCATAACATTATTAATCTCTTTCAGTTCCCAATCTTTCGGCGTATCGTACTCATGATGAAATGCTTCTTTATAAATCATAATGCTGCACACATAATCTTCCAACAACTCGTCCAGCCATAACTGGATAATTCCTACTTTTGCATCCTCTGGCATGAATTCCTTCTGCATTTCTTTCAGATATTCCTCTGTGCCCCTTGATAATTTCAACTCGTGAAAACCATTCCGATATAATACCATCGCTTCTGCCCATGCCTGTCGGATATAGTCCCTTGCTTCTTTTTCATTCGCAAGAATATGTTTCTCCACTCTTTCAGGGTGTACCAGCACTGGCGCGAAGCGGCGGTTCCCTGTTCTGTCAAGTGGCAGAAAATCCATACTGTTAGAAGTTCCTACAAACAAACACTGTCTTGGTCTGTCCTCTGGGTGTGTTTCGTAGGGAATTTTATATGTTTCTTTCTGTCTGCTGATAAATGACTTGATATCTTCAATACTTTTAGCATTTACCGTTGCAATCATCTCCGACATTTCAATAATCCAATGCCCCTGCATTTTCCGGTAAACGTTATCATCCTCCATACGCTTTAAGTCGTCTGTAAACCATTCATCATTCATAGCAAGAAAACGAAAAAACGTGGATTTACCTGCTCCCTGCCCTCCTACAAGACATACCATAATTTCAAACTTACATCCCGGCTCATATACTCTATGGATTGCCGCCAGCATCAGAAGCCGCATAATTTCTTTTGTGTAACTATCATTATCTGCTCCCAAGTAACGCGGCAGAAGCTTATCTATACGCTGCTCTCCGTCCCACTCCAATCTTTCCAGACAGTCACGAATCGGATGATACCTGTTCTCGCTTGCCACAATATTTAATGCCTTATTGATGATACGGTCATTTTTGAGTCCATAGTTCTTGTCCAAATACCATTGAATCTGATAAACATCTGTATCTGTCACACTGGAAGATGTCCGCTGCCATCCCAGACTGCCGACAACATCAATCTTCCCTGATAATTCATTCTTGCGGATTGTGCCCTTTAAAACCGGATCACGATGGAACACTATCATGCAGTTATTAATTGTCTGACAAATATATCCTTTCTCACTTTTCGCCAAGTCAAAGCGCACATCTTCCACGCTGCTCATCTCGGCATCCAACACTTCCCCGACTTTCTTCCATGATTCGCTTTCCACTGCTTCTGACTCTTTGGACAAGTTTCTCCACCTCCCTCCTGTTTTTCATAAATAATTCCTGCTTTTCTGCTGTTTCTCCTATACACAGAATATCCATCCAGTAATTTATAATCGGCACCGCATGAAGTATCTGCGCATAATCGTCCGAAAAAACATTATCTGGCGGTTTATTCCGTAAGAAATTTTCTGCCTTCTCTACTTCCAGCAAACAATCCCTTAATATATCAATACTTTGATTACACCACTTCTTAAAACGCTCTTTGATATGTATAATTCGTTCTCTTTCCGCCTTTTCTTTTTTAATCCGTGCTTTCTCCTGTTCGTTGAACATCACTTTGCCTCTAACTGATATTGGCAGTTGAAAATCCTCTATCAGCTTTAACACCGCATCATACTGTGACAGTCCATGCATACGCAAAACATAATCAATCACATCTCCACCGACACCGCAGGCAAAGCAGTAATAATTCTTATCAATCTTCATGCTTGGGCGCTTATCATCATGGAAAGGACAACAAGCAATCCCTTTTCTCCTGACTTTCAGACCATAATATTCCGCTGCCTGCCTTGCTGTCAGATATTCCTTTACTTCACTAAAAATGGACAAAATAAAAGCTCCTTCCTTTGATTTTAGGTATCAAAAGCAATCCACAAAAATCTATGGAAATTACATTTGCACCATTGTCGAAAGACCGAAGCTTTGCTATACTATATTTGCTAGATAGAGTACAGTAAAGCTTGGCTAAAGCTATGCTTTCACTACTCAGATATGCCCTTGTTACCAGCAGGGGCATTTTCCTTATCATCACTGTCATCTGCAATCAGCTTATCCAACAGTGAAGCAACTTTTTTCTGCTCACTTGGATATAAATGACCATATGTATTGAGCGTAATCTTAATATCCTTATGCCCTAACCGTTCTTTAATAATCAGCGGCTGGACCCCCTGCTTGATTAAATATGCGCAATGGCTGTGCCTAAGGGAATGCACATCAATTTTTTTCACCCCTGCCTTATCAATATGTCTTTTCATGGTATGCTGCACTGCCTCTGCAACCACTGGAAACAGCCTTTCATTTTTGGGATACTGATACAGCCTGTTCCAATAGTCTTTAATTTCATTCACAAGAAATACAGGTATTTCTATTGTCCGCACAGAATCATCTGTCTTAGGCTCTGTAATAATATCTGTCCTGTTCATACGGTAATAGGTTTTGGTAATATGAATTTGACAGTTTTCCAAATCAATATCTTCCATAGACAACGCAAGCATTTCTGCTTTTGTCAAGCAAAATCTAAAAAAATAATATTTTATTTTTCAACAGAAAAGACACCACAGAACCAGCTCCATGATGTCTTTCCCACATTATTTCCTACACTACTTTATTCCAGCGTAACCACTTCTTTCTCCCTGGCTATTTCAGGAAAGAACCAGTCATCCATCTTCCATACAATCTCTATCCTCTCCTCGCTGTAAACCTGCACACTGTCTATCACAGTAACCAATCTACCTTTATCGAAAGTTTCAAGCGATTCCAAACCTTCCAGCTCCGCCTCCCTCTCTTTCATATGCAGCATCTGTTCCCTGACCTTCATGATCTCCTCTTTCAGCTCCGGTATCCTTTTTTCTATTTCCAGAATCCGGCTGGCTGTGTTTTCATATTCCTTCCGGTACTGTTCCTTTGTGATCCTTCCAGAACGGTAATCTTCATAAAGCCTGAGTTTTCTTGATGACAGTCTCTTTTTCTCTGCTTCCAGCTTCCCTGTTTCTTCCTCAATAGCCGCTGTCTCTGCCCATTCCTTTTTCTTCCTGGACACCTCTGCCGCCACCATTCCTGCCATAGTGCGGGTACAGGACAATACAGCATTTTCCAGCCGCTCCCTGTCCACATGGATTGTCCTGCATTCCGCAATGCCTGAAAATGCAGCCTGCCCGCACCGGTAGGCGTTTCCCCAGCTGGTCAGCGTAAGCCGCCTCCCACAATACGGGCAGATAAGGATCGGCTGGGGCTTCCGTCCTGCCGGTACATTTTTCTTCTCATGCGTGAACGCCTTTGCATTTGCCATGTCAAAAAGCTCCTGTGATACAAGAGGTTTATGCGTACCTTCCATGATGGTCCATTCAGACCTGTCATTTTTAACCTGCCGCTTTGAACCGACTGCCGCCTGCCTTGTTTTATTCCAGATGGTCTTTCCAAGATAGACCTCGTTCTTCAGCATATCGCCAATAGTGGTAATGGTCCACAGTTTCTTCTCTTTTTCCTTATGGCTTTTCCTTTTCAGTCCTATCTTCTGGAAATGCTCCATACAGGTGGGTATCCCCTGCTCATTCAGGAACCGTGCAATCTCCGGCTTCTTCTTCCCTTCCGCTGCCATTGTGAATATCATCCGCACAACTTCCGCTGCTTCTTTATCAGGGATGAGTTGGTGCACATTTTCCGGGTTCTTTAAGTAACCGTAAGGTGCAAACGCACCCATATATTCACCACGGGCGGCTCTTGTCCCCATTGCGCTCGTAACCTTTTTTGATAAATCCCGGCTGTACATGGAATTGATGATGTTTTTCAGTGCAACGCTCATCCCCCCTGTCATCCCCATGCAGTCCTCACTGTCAAACTGGTCGTTTACGGAAATGAACCGTATCCCAAGCAGCGGGAATATCCGTTCAAGGTAATTGCCTGTCTCCAAATGGTCCCTGCCAAACCTTGAAAAATCTTTGACGATGATGCAGCCTATCTTCCCGCTTTTTGCGTCATCCATCATCCTCCGGAAAGCCGGCCTTTGGAAATTTGTGCCGGAGAATCCGTCATCCACATACTCCAGTGCATCTGTCGGGGCGGGAAGATTATTCCGCTGCATATAATCCCTGATCAGAATCCTCTGCGCTGCCACGCTGTTGCTCTCTGCTTTTACAATACCGTCAACATTGTTATCTTCATCAGAAAGGCGGATATAGATTGCAGTCTTTTTATTGCCCATTATCTGCAGCCTCCCTTTCCTTTGTATATGCCACCAGTTCCTCCAGCATATCGTCATAAACCAGATGCACGGTTGCTTTCCCTGCTGAAAAAATTTCAATCTTTTCCACAAACGCATCCACCATCTTTTTTGTCAGGTGCCGGATATTCCGGTACTTTTCAATTGCTGCTTCCCAGTCCTGGTCTGCACAGTAATTCCTGTCATATTTTTTCTGGTATTCTGTAACTTCATTTGTCCTTTTCCTCAGTTCCGTTTCCCTGGCTGCATCTTTATCTGCAAAGGCTTCATACTGCTGCGCATCAATCAGCCGCTCCGCATAATCTTCATATAAATGCTGCCTGTGTGCCGCCACCTTTTCCATTTCATGGTGCAGGCTCTGTATCTCTTTTGTCAGCACATCATACTTTTTCATGCTCTCCGTTTTCCGGTTCATCCGCCTTAACATTTCCATGCTGTCAACATATATATTCATATGGACACGGATTACACGGAGGACTTCATCATTGACCGCACTTTCATAAACACTTTTCCTGCTGCATCCTTTTTTTGTCTGGTGTCCCCCGCATACAAAGCAGGCTGTCCCGTTCGGGTTTTTAATAAGGTACATGGTTGCCCCGCAGTCGCCGCACACGATTTTCTTTTTATAGAAGTTCCGGCAGGCAAGCTCGCCCTGGTTTTTCTTCCCATACTTCGGGGAATTTTCATGTATCTTCTTTAACCTTTCCTGCGCTTTGAGGTACAGTGCCCTCGGCACGACTGGTTCATGGGTGTCCTCCACGATGATCCAGTTTTCTTCCGGCTCCCTCCACTGCTTTTTTTCCGCGAAGCCATCCCTGCCATGCTCGTTATGCCTGCTGTCACCTGCATAATAAGGGTTGCAGAGCATCCGCGCGATGGTATGCCCTTTCCAGATGGCGTCATAATTCCGGGGCAGTTCCTTTGTCCTTTTGAAATGCTTGTATGCTTTCGGCCCGACCACGCCGTCCTCATTCAGGGTTTTTGCTATCTGCGCATATCCCATCCCCTCATTCACAAACATCTCAAAAATGCGTGCCACCACAGGGGCAGTATCCGGGTCAGCTATGATATGGTGCCTGTCCATCGGGTCACTCATAAGCCCGTAGGCAAGGTTCCCACAGACATTGCTGCCCTTTTTCCAGTGGGAACGGTAAGACGCCCTGATCTTTTTCGCCAGATCCTTTGAGTAGAACTCGTTGAAGATATTGGCCATGCACACGGAAAGGTCTGCGCCCTCCCTGATGGAATCATAACCGTCCGTCACAGCAATAAACCGCACCTCAAAGAACGGGAATACCCTCTCCACATAATTGCCGGCCTCCACATAGTTCCTCCCCAGCCGGGACAGGTCCTTTACGACCACGCAGTTGATGCGCCCGTCCCTGATGTCACGCATCATTTCCTCAAATCCGTCCCTTTCAAAATTTGTCCCTGTCTTGGAAACATCCATATATTCACATTCCACTACAATATCATCTGCACCCTCCACGAAATTTTTTAAAAGCCCCATCTGGTTCTCTATGGTCCCCCGTTCCTTATCTGCCCCGCTTTCAAGGGAGAGCCGCGCGTACAGCCCTGCCCTGAATACGGGCTTTTCTTCCTTTACAGCCGGTGTCACTTCTGCTTTCCCCATATTGACAAAACCGGCTTTCCTTGATTTCCTTGCCATATCACACGACCTCCCTTTCCTGGATAGTTACCCTCCCGTTTTCCCCCGTGCATACCGTACACCCGGCGGACTGTATCCGGCGGAGCGCAGACTGGAAACAGTCCTGAAAATTAAAATCTATCTCAATATGGTCCTTATCAAACACCCTTACCCTGTCGATCAGTTCCACTGCTGCCATCCTGCTTAATCCGCTGATGTTCTGGTACTCCTTAAAATAATGGAGCCATTCATATTTATCCGTCTTAGCCTCCATCACATCCTGTATTGCGTGGCGGATTTTCCAGACTGCCTCCTCTGCTTTCTTTCTCCTGCTGTTGTAGCCTTCATACAGTTCCGCATAATCTTCTTTGGAAACAATCCCGTCCTTCAGGTCCTCATACAGCATGTCCCGGAGTTCCCGGCACCGCCTTATCTCCTGTTCTTTTGCCTCCTTCTGTCTTTCCAGTTCCTTTATCTCCAGTTCCTGAAATGGCACTGTGTCGATATATTCCAGGATTCTCCCGGTATCAAGGACGTTTGCAATATGCGCCTTAAGCACCTCAAAAACAAGGCTTTCCAGCTTTTCCTTCGGGATTCGGTGTGTCCCGCACTCCTTTGTCGCCGCATTTTTGGAGCAGATATAATAGGAATAAACCTTCCCGCCTGCCGGGACATTCCGTTTGATCATGGCTGCACCGCAGCCTGCACACACTGCCAGTCCCGACAGTACATAGACTTCATCCTCATTCGGCGATGTCCTTGTGTCCATCCCGAGGAGCCTCTGGACAATGGCAAATTCCCTTTTACTTACGATAGGCTCATGGCTGTCCTCTATCCTGATCCATTCCTCTTTGGGCTTATCCACAATCTTCTTGATCTTATGGTTTGGCGTGGAATACCTGCCCTGCACCAGTGTCCCAACATAGACCTCATTTTCAAGTATCCTGCGGACAGACATGGAACTCCACTCTGCCTGCTCATGCGTCTTAAAATTGTCCTGGATACGGATGCCGAGGCTGTGCTTGTATTCCATTGGTGACAATATGCCTTTCCCGTTCAGGCGCTCCGCAATGGCAGCCTGGCTCATTCCACTGAGCTTCATGCGGAATATATCCTTTACCACACCCGCTGCATATAAATCAGGAACCAGCCTGTTCCGGTCATTTTCATCCTTTTTGTAGCCATAGGGTGTAAATGCGCCTGTATATTCGCCATTTTTCCGCTTCACTTCCAGATGGCTGCGTATTTTTATGGAAATGTCCCGGCAGTAGGCGTCATTCATTAAATTTTTGAATGGGACGACAATGTCATCCCTCCCGCTTTCTTCCTTACTGTCAATATGGTCATTGACCGCAATAAAGCGCACGCCAAGGGCCGGGAACAGCCTTTCGATATACTTCCCGGAATCAATATACTCCCTCCCGAAACGTGACAGGTCTTTTACGACCACACAGTCAACCGCTCCCTTTCTGATGTCCTCCATCATCATCTGGAAACCGGGACGCTCAAAATTAGAGCCGCTGTAACCGTCGTCCACACGCTCGGAAACCACTATAATGTCATCTTTGTCTTTCAGGAAATCCCTGATGAGATCCTTCTGGTTGGAAATGCTGTTGCTCTCCGCCTTTGCTGTGCCGGCAACATCGCCATCTTCCTTGGAAAGCCTTACATAGATGGCTGCATGGTAGATTCTGTCTACTGTCTTACCCATATGCGTAATCCTCCTTAAACCTTAAACTGTTAAGCAGGACAAACGCCAGTAAACATATATTAGATTTGATGCTGATATGGGTGCGCCCTTCCCGCGGGACACCCCTCTGCCTTTCCTCAGATTAAATCTTACCATAAACTGCTGCATTTTTCCACTGCTTTTTACAAAATTTCATCAACTTCTATATTAGCCTTCCGTCATCCCATTAGGAGCAGCCCCTCAAAGGCATCCTCGAAGCTCACCCCGTTATTTGCAAACCGTATCCTGACCATCGTAGAGCCAACCTTTACAAGGTAGGGGTTGCCGACTTTCCCAAGGTACTGTTTCTTTTTTTCCTCCACTGTCTTTCCCCGGTCGATCCTTATTTTGCTTATGTCCTTTAACTCCTCTATCTTTACGTTGTCAAAATCCTGTCCCAAAAATTTCCTGTGCTCCTCCGCAGTCATGCAGACACCTCCCGATAAAAAACAACGGACACCACGCTTCGCGGGTTGTCCTTATGTTAAACAACAGATAGCACGCTTTGCGGACTATCCTTATGTTAATAGAATCCATCCCCTGATGCTGTATCTTATCTGACACAATGTATTTTGTCCTGTCTGATATATCCTTTTATCTGGTGTTTCCCTGCCCTGATGCCTAATGCCTCTGCAATCCGGTACCGTAAAAATATGTATGCACCTTACCTTTTCTCTAAAATCTGTATCCAAATCTTACTTTATCCGCAAAGTAATTCCCACACGCCATTCAGGAAACCATGCTGCATATACATACAGCACATCCCCTGCCATGTTTTTTCATTTTCTCTCCCCCGGTGTGGGACGGAATATGCAGGACCGCCCGGCATGGCTGCCTGAATACCCTGCAGCCCCCTTTCACGCCACAGCTATCCCCGGACGCCGCCCCGGCTGCCGTGTTCTCCGGCAGAGGTATCATTATCACCCGGATTTCAAGACAGCCTGCCAGCGCTGCCCCATGCCGGGAATGCCGCTCATATTTTTCCTTCATCTGTTACGATCCCTCGTTCCACCTGCATCAAAGTCCTGCCACATACTCTTAAGCAGGCAAATATTTCTCCGCGAAGCTCTCCCCTCATCATCTTCCAATGTCCCGGATGTTTTGTGTCCTTACATACTGATATTCCGTTCCGGCAGATAAAAACTGCCAGAACATTTATTGTCAACGAATCATGAAGTGTTATCATAGCCTATAATGAAAATAGGAGGGGCTGGCTCCACTACTGTTTTAGCTTCCTGTCTTGATTTATAATAGTTTTAGGCAGGATTAAGTTTGGACGCACCTTGGAGGATCTGCACCCCGTTTGTCAACGTAAATGTTTTGCCCTTGAGCACAGCATATTGTCGCGCCTTATATGGTTAGCACGAGTAGCAAAGTCCGTATTACCTCGGGCAAATCTCCTGCCCATTCTATTGCAAAGGAGATACTCTGTATGAAAGACCTTCTGGAAATTTCTTGTGGGCTGGATGTCCACAAAGATAAAATTGTTGCCTGTATCCTGACTGGCCCTTTGGGTAAGCCGACAAACTCTGAAATCCGGGAGTTTACCACCTTAATACCGGATATGATTGCTTTACGGGACTGGATTGTTTCTCAAAACTGCCATCATGTTGCTATGGAAAGCACAGGTATTTACTGGATGCCTATTTATGAAATACTCGAAGAAGCGTTTGGCGGCGATATTACTTTGCTGGTTGTAAACGCACGCCATATGAAGAACGTCCCTGGCAAGAAAACAGACATGCGGGATTCCGAATGGATTTCCACCCTGCTACGTGCCGGGCTATTGAATGGCAGCTTTATTCCAGAAAAAAGAATCCGGGAGTTCCGTGATTTAAACCGTTATCGTAAGAGCGTCATCCGTGATATCACATCCCAGAAAAACAGGGTTGAGAAGTTCCTGCAAAGCTCTGGCTTTCGCCTTTCCTCTTTTATTTCTGATATCTTTGGCGCTTCCGGCAGGAACATCATCCGGCATCTCACTGAGCATGGACAGATTGATCGGTCTGCTTTGGATTCCTGCTTAAAAACAAAGACAAGAAACCGTATAGATGAAATCCTCATGTCCGTAAATGGAACCCTGTCAGAACATCAAAAAGCCTTCCTGAAGATTCTTATGGACCATTATGATTCCTTAAAAGAACATCTTGCCGAAATCGAGAAGAGCCTTGAGGCGGACATGTCCCCATTTGCCTTGCAGGTGGAGCAGTTAAGCAGCATTTATGGAATCAGCACAACGGCTTCCTGCGCAATCATTGCTGAGATCGGCATTGACATGAAGCCGTTCAAAACTGCGGAGCATATCTGCTCATGGGCAGGTCTGTGCCCGGGCAATAATGAAAGCGCAGGGAAACGTAAAAGCACATCCGTCACCAAAGGCAACCCTTACATAAAAAGTATGCTTTGCGAAATTGCCTGGGTAATCGCCGGAAAACGCAATACCTATCTGTCCGCCTGGTATTGGAGAATCAAACAGAAGAAAGGGGCTAAAAAAGCTATTGTTGCCCTTGCAAGAAAACTTCTTGTAATTATTTACACCATGCTAAAGCAAGGCACTCTTTTCGATGAATCCTGTTTTGAAGCCAGACGTAAAAGCTGCGAACAAAAACAGCTTTCCCGATACATACGTGAATTAGAGAAGCATGGCTACCATGTGGAAGCACAAGCCTGATTTTTTTGTAATACCAATATTTCACTGTCGGCAGCCATTTTTACGACTGCTTTATTGTGATGCTTCTATGATTGTTGAAAACATTTGTTGTCAAGGTTCAGTTCTTGGCTACGAGTTTTATTTTCGTAGCAAGGTCCGCTGTCTGTCTATATGTTTATAGAATTTATCTTCATGGTAAATTTTCAGCCTGCGGTTACAGACCTGCCCAAAGCCACTCTATGAAAAGAATATATTCAGGCAGACCGGCAACAGCCGGTTTCCCCCTATTTTATCGCTTTTATGTTCTGTGCCATGTACTCCAGAACCTGCACCAAAAACACCGCCTGCGACTCTGTGCTTTCCAGAAATACCTTCTGTGCCCTTGCTGTGCAGTCCCCCTTTACGCTTCCTGTCATATCCCTTATGACAATATCCGCCTCCAGCGCTGCTATCATCTTCCGGTATGTCTGGATTCCGGGCTGCCGGTTCCCGGCCTCAATCTTTTTCAGATGGGATTCACTTATGCCAACTGCCTCTGACAGTTCCATCCTGCTCATACCCTTTGTTTCACGCAGCTTTTTAACTGTAATCCCCAAGTTTGTACCTTCCATACTTATCATCCTGTCCCTCCTGACTGGTGTGTCCATTATAAAGTTGTAATTGTTATTTGAAAAGGGACTGGTTGTGTCCTTTTTTCGTAAACGGGACAGTTCAAGCCTTTCAACTGTTTCCGCTCTTTTTCGCTTACACCATCCGCCCTTTGTCAACATTATTTGCTTATTTCCGCAGACGTTTCCCTAATTATGTCGAACGATTTTTACTTCTATATACAACAAAGGCGTCTATTGGTGTCTTCCAATAAACGCCTCCTCATCAAACTATGACTTATTTATCTTCCAATCTGTGCTGTCTGTATGCGACTTCATTCATTGCATCAAAGTGAATCTTTAAACGCCCAGGTCAGTAATCACATTTTCTAATGATTAATCTACTCTGATATGTCTATGCAATAGATACTACATAGTACTGATATTTACAAAAAGCAAATCATTTATATCCTGCTTCCATTGTTCTTTTATACCATGATGCTTTTTCAACAAATGACCAGGCAAATTCCGGATTGGATGGATAATACAAATGCGGAAAACCTATCCAGTAATTTTCTCCTGCCATAATACAGGAATAACTCTTGCCCGTTACCGGTTTTACAGCCACTGCCCCATTTCCATTATCCGTACTGTCAAAATAGTGAAACTCGTGGCCTTTGATTCTTTTCCCCTTTGACAGAAAAAAGCTTACCTCTTCCTGTATTTCAATATAGCCAAAGCGTACCAGTCTGTCCGTGTAAACACACTTTCCCGGTATTACCCCTGCCATGGCATAACTTATTCCATCTTTACCTGTCAGGGAAGAATGCAGATACATAAAACCACCACACTCTGCCACTATGGGCATTCCCTTTTCCACTGCCTGCCGAATTGCCTTGTGCATACTATGATTTAAACTCAGTTTTTCTGCATACAGTTCCGGATAACCGCCTCCAAGTAAAATACCATGGCATTCTTGCGGCAATTCCTGATCCCAAATGGGAGAAAAATATTTTATTTCTGCTCCGCTTTTCTCAAGCAGCAAGAGATTTTCTCTGTAATAAAAACAAAATGCCTCATCTTTTGCTACTGCAATTACAGGCTTATCTTTTGGAAGGGCTATTTCTTCCGGAAGATAAATATCTTCCGTATGCTCTTTGTCAATGTCTAATTCTTCCGCGCTTTCCGCTATTTCCATGATTGTGGAAACAGAGACTGTATTTTCCAGTCTTTCAGCCATCTTTTGCAGTTTTTCCTTTATCCCGTTAAGTTCCTGCGGCATGACCAGTCCCAAATGTCGGCTCTCAATACATAAATCCTTTGCTTCCGGAATAAAGCCTAAAACAGGAATCTGTAATTCCTCTTCTATCAGCGGTTTTACCGTCTTATAATACCTTTCTGATATCCTGTTCAATAGTACCCCTTTGATCAGCCGCTCCTTATCATAAAGTAAAAATCCGGCAAGCAGAGGAATCATAGACCGGACTCCCATTCCTTTCACATCTGTCACAAGTACAATGGGTGTTTTCGTCACTTTTGCCAGATGATAGGAGGAACCCTCTTCCCGGCTTCCACCCAATCCATCAAACAGTCCCATAACTCCTTCCAAGACTGCAATATTTTCTTCTTTTGCGCTGCCTGCCAAAATCCCTTTGGTTTCTTCTTCCCCTGTAAAAAATGTATCCAGATTTCCTGCTGGTACACCCAACGCTTTTTCATGGAACATAGGATCAATATAATCCGGGCCGCATTTATAAGAAAGCACTTTTTCTCCCCTGTTCTTTAAGGCCTGTAACAGGGCACAGGTAATCATCGTTTTTCCGCTTCCACTCTTTGGTGCGGCAATCATGGCTCTCCTTAATTGCATGATGCACCTCCGCCAAAGCCAAAGGAACAGAGCCAGATAGGATTTTCCGCCTGCATTAAATGATAATTTCCTACCTCTCTTGCCCGGCTTACCTGTAACTGCACAATTTCTTCTCCCTTTACCGGAAAGCTTGACAGCACTTCCCATATTTCACAGATTGTTTCCAGGCTGACTGCGCTTATCACAATACGCATCCACGGATTAAGCCGATATAATGATTGCAGTATTTCTTTCATTCTTCCTCCGCTTCCTCCTATAAACGCATGTGTCGCTGCCGGAAGTCCCACAAGACCTTCCGGTGCTGTCCCTTCGATTACTGTTATGTTCTGCAGCCCATGTTTCACTTTGTTTTTTTCGATCAGGGAAACCGCTTCCCGCTTTTTCTCCAGGGCATATACCTGTATCTCATCAGAAAGCCCCGCGATCTCCACCGCAACCGAACCGGTGCCGCTACCAATATCATAAACCACTGCATTTTCCAAAAGCCGCAGTTTACAGATGGCAACTTCCCTTACCTCCTCTTTCGTCATAGGGACATTATCTCTGATAAACGCTTCATCCATAATCCCATGCGTAAGCCTCCTTTTTTCTGCACAGGGATTTTTCACAAAACACGTATACAGCCCCTCTTCCCTCAGCTTGCTGCATTCAGACGGTGTGTGCCTTTCAATCCGCTGCGCTTCATAAGACAACTGATATCCGGTTATGACCTCACATTCTGTCAGTTCTGCTTCCATAAGCAGTTTCCCCAGCCGGTTCACATCTTTCACTCCGGAAGTCAGCAGAAAAGTTTTCGGGCTGTTTTTGATCTTCCGTTCCAGATTACACAGCTCCTTTCCGTGCATACTGTAAACGGACGCATCATGATAGCTTTCCCCAATACAAGCAGCCAGATAAGATACCGAAGAAACCCCCGGCATAATATGCAGAAAAGCCCTAAGCCTTCCGTCCCTGATTTCCCTGTCCAGTGCCTCATACAGCCGCCTGCACCCACTATAAAAACCACTGTCGCCGGACATAAGAATCACAATATTTCTATTTTCTGAGAGAACTGTTTCCCTCTGTAGTCCTTCCAGATATGGAATAATCTGCTCAGCCTGATAAAAAGGATGTTTTTCAATCTTTGGCTGATAACGTGACAGCATTCTTTCCGCACCTAACAGAATATCAGCTTCCTTTATTGCCTCACGGACTTCTCCTGTCACTCCGCTTTCACTGCCCATGCCTATACCGGCAAGAATAATCCGCATCTGCCCCCTGAAAGGAATCCTTTGTCCGCAGATTTTTTCCAGTTCTCTTCCAACCTCAAAGAAAGAATACCCTTCTTCTCCTTCTGGACGTCCTATCACAAATACCTGTATTCCTGCTCTCCTGGCTGCTTCCAGCTTTTCCCCGTATCCGCCGGACACTCCGCTTTCTTTTGTGACCAGATAAGAAATATGGTATTGATGGATCATTGCCTCATTCATCAATGCTGAAAATGGTCCTTGCATAGCAATAATCTGTTTTCCGCATATTCCCTGCTCCATGCACGCAGAAAGGCTCTCCATGCTGGGAAGCACCCTGACGTAAAGCCTGTTTTTTATTTCCTCAAACACACAAAAATCTGACAGTTCCTTGCTTCCTGTAGTAAGAAGAATATTTCCCTCCGTATCTTTCAGCGCCATTGCGCAGTCCCTGCTTGTCTCAAAAAAGGTCAGGTCGCCGCCCTCCGGCATTTTCTCTTCCTCTCTTTTCAGCCGCAGATAAGATATTGTTTTTCCCATATCCTTAAGCTCTTTTACAGCCTCTTTGATATTCCGGGTAACAATCTCAGCATAAGGGTGTGTTGCATCTATTACCGCCTCATAGTTCTCTTTGAAAAGAAATTCCCTGATTTCTTCCTGTGCCATTCTCCCTTGCTGCACTGTTACAAGGGGATTTGGGTTCAATACATGCTCCCCATATTCTGTTGCCACACAGAGCGTATGGCTTATCCCTGCCTCCACAAGGCATTCTGATAATCTTCTCCCTTCAGTTGTTCCCGCAAATATCAGTATTTTTTTCAATCTTATAGCCTCTCCTTGTGACAAATTTCCCATTTATGTTCTCCGAGCCGGAACTTCCAATAAATACCGTGGTAAACATATTTACTTCCCTCTCTTTTAACTGCTTTAAGGTACAGATATTTGCCCTCGTCCCTTCTCTTCCAATATTCTCAACATAACCGCAGATACGTTCCTCCTCTATGCGGCGAAGCAGGATATCACAGGCCCGCATCAGATAATCTTTTCTTTTATGGCTGGAGGGGTTATAAAGCACAATGACAAAATCACCTGCTGCGGCTGCTTCAAGCCTTTTTTCAATCTTCTCCCATGGTGTCAGCAAATCGCTTAAGCTGACCACACAAAAATCATGATTAAGAGGCGCTCCCAGGACTGCTGCACCGCTGCTTGCCGCCGTAATTCCTGCAATAACGAAAAGTTCTGTTTCCGGATATTCTCTTCCAATCTCGTACATCAACGATGCCAGTCCATAAATCCCTGCGTCTCCGCTGCAGACAAGCGCTGCTTTTTTCCCTTTTTCCGCTTCCTCAAAACACAGCCTGCACCGCTCCTTTTCCTGACGCATAGGGGTAGATAACAGTTCTTTCCCCTGAAAACGCTGTCCAAGCAGCTTCAGATAGGTAGTATAGCCGACAATGACATCTGCCTGTTCAAGCGCATAGACTGCCTCCCCTGTCATCATTTCTTCCCTACCCGGCCCCATTCCTACAATATAGATTTCATTCTTCATCGAAACGCACCTCCCACTCTCTTTTTGCCACCGCAATGGTCATTCCATTTTCCGCGTACTTTGGAGTGATGAGTTTCCCTTTGCCCCCACAGGCTTTCAACGCCGCTCTTTCACACACATTATCGATCCCTGTCTTTTCCCTGACAAAAGAAGAACCTGTAAAGTTTCCTTTTACCTCCTGCAATTCTTCTGCGGTATAAGTCAGAAAGGGAAGCCCCTCCTTATCGCACCAGCAAACGATTCCCTGTTCCCCGCTTTTTAATGAAATGGAAGCAACTGCATAAACCCGGGCGGCAGTGATACCCAATTCTTCCATTTTCTTTGTAACAAAAGCATTAATTTCCTCTATACCCTTTCCCTTTTTACAGCCCAGCCCTATCACATACTCCCTGGGCCTGAGCACAAGAGCTGCATCAAATTTACCTTCTTTTGAAGTAATCAAAACATCAACAAATCCTTCCGGCGGATAAACTGCGAGGCGGACGTCTGGGTGAAGACAGCTTTTCCCATCTCCGTGTCCCGGCTCTATGGAGATATTTATTGCTTCCCCCGCCAGCACTTTTGACGATACTTTAACAATTCCTTCCTTATTCTCAATAAAGAAATTGTTTCTTTTGGCAAACAAATCCACCGCAAACTTTTTATTGATATCTGTTGCTGTAGTGATTACCGGCTCCGCTCCTGTTTTTCCGGCAAGATCATATGCCAGTTCATTTGCGCCGCCCACATGACCGGAGATGAGCGGAATCACATATCTGCCCCTCTCGTCCATTACCAACACAGGAACATCATGCAGCTTATCCGTAAGGGAAGGGGCGATTGCCCTGACCGCAATTCCACAGGCGCCGATAAACAGCAGTGCATTTTTCTCCTGCATTTGTTCTTTTGCCCAGTCTCCTACCGATTTTTCCACAAACAAAACTGGAGAAACAGCACTATTCTTTCTACATGCCTCACATCTCGTAAATAAATGTGCTTCTGTTTTATCTTCTTTCAACAGATCCGCAATACGTTCCGAAAGCCTTTTTCCATTTTCCGTAAAACTGATAATACTTAATCTCATGACTTATCCTTTCAAAGCGGCTTTTCAGGAACATCACTGTTTTTTTCGCGGAATCCTGTTGAAAAGTCAGCAGCATACAGTCTTGATTTTTGATAATGCTGGTGGGCAATCGCATCTCCCACCAAAATTAACGCTGTTTTTGTAATGCCATGCTCCACAGATATATCATACAGGGTATCAATTGTACCGATATATGCCTCTTCCTCGTCCCACGTTGCCTTATAGACAAGGGCTGCCGGCGTGGTCTTTTTATATCCTCCCAAAACAAGCCGCCTGCACAATTCCTGAATCATTCCCGCGCTTAGATAGATTGCCATAGATGCCTGATGCGCTGCCATGCTTTCAATACTTTCTTTCTCCGGCACTCCCGTCCTGCCTTCCATTCTTGTGATGATCAGAGACTGTGAAATTCCCGGCAGGGTATATTCCAGATTTAAGGATGACGCCGCCCCAAAGCAGGCGCTTACCCCCGGACAGCTCTCATAAGAAATGCCCAGTCTGTCCAGTTCATCCATCTGCTCCCTGACTGCCCCATAAATACTGGGATCCCCTGTGTGAAGGCGAATGGTCAGCTTCCCTTCCTTCTCCGCTTCATCCATGATTCGGACTACTTCCTCCAGTGTCAGTTTTGCGCTGTTATACATCTCGCAATCATTCTTTGCATACACAAGCAATTCCGGATTTACCAGAGAACCGGCATAAATAATCACATCCGCCTGTTCCAATAAACGCATACCTCTGACCGTAATCAAATCTACCGCCCCTGTTCCTGCCCCAACAAAGTAAACCATTCTTCTGCCCCCTTGCTTTTTGCCAGCTCTCCAAACCCATTAGCATATAAAATACAATCTGTTTTCAGCTTTCCTCCTGAACGCGTTTCCATGTAATAACAGATACGCTCGGCAATTCTGTCCATGATCTGATGCAATTTCCCGCTTTCCTCTATCATTGGGATTGCTTCTTCTGTTGTCACACAATCCAGTATCTCTCTGACTTTTGAGGAATCCATCTGCTCCTTTATGGAAAACGCTGCCAGAAGTTCCATTCTGCAATCCGCTTCTTTAGAATGCGTATTCATAATCCCACCGGCAACCTTGATCAGTTTTCCGATATGGCCGGTCAGGAGTATTTTGCAAAATCCAAGCTCCACTGCCATATCAATGGTTTCCCCTATGAAATTGCTGCACTTCACACTCCTGTCCAAATCATACCCATAAGTCTCCCTCATAAAATCCAGACCGTAGTTTCCCGGTGATATTGCAACATAATCAAACCCTAATTCTCTCCTCTGGCGCAGTTCAAGCTTAATCGTGTCCAAAAGCGCCTGACTGCTCATAGGCTCCACAATGCCGCTTGTTCCCAATATAGAAATTCCACCCACAATTCCAAGTCTTGGATTAAAGGTGCGCTGGCACAGTTCTTCTCCCTGCGGCACAGAGATTTCAACCTGCAGGCTTCCCTGATAGTCCACACACCTGCAAACCTCCAGCACTTCCCTTTTTATCATTTCCCTTGGAACATGGTTGATTGCTGCATTGCCCACAGGCTGATCCAGTCCCGGCCTTGTCACCCTGCCAACACCAGCTCCGCCATCAATGACAATTTCCTGCTCCCGGTTTTCTTCCTCACAAGATACCTTTTCAAGACGGGAAACTTTTGCATAGATCCACGCGCCTGTTGTAACGTCCGGATCATCTCCTCCGTCCTTTTCCACACCGCAGCTTACCGCGTTTTCTCCACATCGGATATCCATGATCTTTGCATTGTATGGAATCCCTTTCGGTGTTTCTATCGCAATTTCCGTCTTTCTTTGTCCCGTCAAAAGCATGTAGGCTGCGGCTTTTGCTGCTGCTGCCGCACAGCTTCCGGTGGTAAAACCGTATCGCATTCCTGGTTTCCTTTCTTAAAGTTGGTAAATAACCGCATTACAGATTGCGGCAGCAATGTTGCTCCCGCCTTTTCTTCCCCGGTTTATAATGTATGGAATATCCGTTCCCAGTATCAGTTCTTTCGCCGCCTCCACGTTGACAAATCCCACCGGGGCACCAATGACAAAAGCAGGCTTATAACCCGTTTCCCTGAATAATTCATACAGTTTGATAAGCGCCGTGGGCGCATTACCGATTGCAAAAATAACCGGCTTTTCAATGGCTGACGCTTTTTCCATACTGACAGCCGCCCGCGTCATATTCCTTTGCTTCGCCAGCAATGCAACCTCTTCATCCGCCATAAAACAGTGTGCCATGCCGCCAAATTTCGAAAGCGCCCGTTTATTGATCCCGGAAAGCGCCATATTGGTATCCGTTACAATATCAGCGCCTTTTCTGATCAGGTCTTTCATGATTGTTACCGCTCCATTCGAGAAACAGAGTGTTTGGACATAATCAAAATCCGCACTGGTATGTATGACCCGCTTTGTAATGAATTCCTCCTCAGCCGGAATCTGAATGCCCCTTTGCACAAGTTCCTCACTGATAATTTCAAAACTCCGCTTTTCAATCTCTTCCGGCAGCAAATATTCAATTTTATGTTGTTCTGTATTTTCCATCAATATCACCCACGTATATCCCCGATTGCCTCCAGCAAAATTTCATTTTCTTTTCTTGTCTTAACGGCTATCCGGTAAAATCCCTTACCCAATCCTCTGAAATTTCTGCAATCCCTGATCAAGATTCCTTTTTCCAGCAGTTTTTCATACAAAGCTTCATCACTATAAAACATGATAAAATTTGCACATGACGGAAACACCTGAAATCCTTTTTTCTTCAGCTCTTTCTCCAAAAGCTGCCTCTCTGTATTTATGTAGTTTTCCGTTTCCATGATAAACTCCCTCTGCCCTGCACAGACACATCCGGCTTCCTGTGCAAAGCCTGACAGGTTCCATTCCGGAAGCTGCGCAGCTATTTTCATACGTGTTTCCGGATTGCTGCATATCAGATATCCCAGCCGGACTCCGGGAATTGAAAAAATCTTTGTGAATGTCCTGATCAGTATCAGGCGGTCCAAAGTTTCTATTTCTTCAAGCATGGAAAACCGGACGCCGCAAAATTCAATAAAACTTTCGTCCAGCACCACATAGATCCCTTTTTCCTGGCAATGCTGTAAAAGAGCCAGAAGCGCTTCCCTTCCCAAAAGATTTCCCACAGGATTGTTGGGATTGGCAAGAAAAAGAAGCTGCACGTCTTCCGCCAGGACAGCATCAATATCCTCTCCCGGACAAAAGCTGTTTTCCCGCTTCATCTCATAATAAATAATCTCTCCCCCCGCCGCTTTTGCCGCATATTCATATCCATAAAAGGACGGAACCGGTATCACAGTTTTCTCAGGCTTTATTCCATGTACTACCGCCATAAACAGTTCTGAGGCTCCATTTCCAAACAGCAGGTATTCTTCCGGTACGTTAAGCTGACTGCTGACCGCTCTTTTCAGTTTTTCAGCTTTCATATCCGGATAATTGCCGCACCTTTCCACTGCCCCATGCAGTGCCGCCACCACACTTTCCGGCGTACCTAAAGGATTTACATTAACCGAAAAATCCAGCTTTACTTCATTCCGGTAAATATCTCCGCCATGAATTCCCATTTACGCTTCCTCCATTCCAGTTCCGCATCTGCCCTCCGATACCATTTATGGCAGAGACATTTCCAGCCGCCAAAAACATGCGTCTGTAAATGCTCTGGGCATCGTCCGGGCTGATACTTTTTTTTTGCTTTTCAGTTCCACTCAGATGAATAACAACAACATGACTGACAGACACAGCACTTCACACAACCATGCAGTGACATACATTAAATGGTTCGCCCGCTTAATATCTTCATATTCCACCTTGCGTAATGCATCCCCGATATATGGTTTTTTAACGGTTTTACCAAAATAGCTGGCATCTCCCGCAAGCCTGATAGAAAGCGCACCGGCGCACACGGATTCTGTCTGCGCCGAGTTTGGACTTGCATGTTTTCTGCGGTCCCTCCTGTAAATTTTCCATGCGCCTTTCCCTGAAAAATCACTTCCTGACAAATAGGAGGCTGCTATCATCAGAAGGGCGCTGATCCTTGCCGGAAGATAATTCACAAAATCGTCAAGCTTTGCCGCTGCTCTTCCGAAATACAGGTACTTTTCATTTTTATATCCAATCATCGAATCCATTGTGTTTATTGCTTTATATAAGAATCCAAGTATCGGACCTCCGATTGCCAGATACAGCATCGGTGCAATCACTCCATCAGAGGTATTCTCCGCCACCGTTTCTATCGCCGCTTTCGCGACGTCTTCTTCGTCCAGATGTTCCGTATCTCTGCCCACGATCATGGAAACCGCAGTTCTTGCCTTTTCTAAACTGCCTTTTCTTAGACAATGATAAACCTTCATGCTCTCTACCCTCAGGCATTTCATCGCAAGGATCTGGTAAGTCATAAGGCTCTCTATTGCCATTCCCACATAAGGATGAATACGGTATGCAGCAAATAAAAGAAAACCTGAGGCCATAACCACACTGGCAAGTACAATCAGTACCATGGCTGCTCCCTGCCTGAGTTCACTTCTGCTCTTATCTGTTTCATTTATTGCTATTTTCCTCCGAAGCCTCTTCTCTGTCCCGGAAATCAGCTTTCCAATCAGCCTGATTGGATGTGGGAGAAAGTAGGGGTCCCCCAAAAGCTGATCCAGCAGAAAACCCATGAAAAAAGCAATCATATGGTATTTCATATTTCTCTTATTACCTCTATCCGCAAATTATTTTTTTCTGATATCCTTTCACTGTACCTGTTTTCCATTCTGCATAAATATCCTCTTCCGTTAGATACCTGATAATCAAAGTATGACTTTTTACTATACGTGCTAAGCAATGCCATGACCGTACCGCCATGAACCACCATCCCCACCCTCAAGGGAACGGAGGTTTCCAGTTCTGTCATCTTACGCAATTCACCACACATTCTAAGCAGTCCTTTTTTGCACCGTATAATAAAATTTCCCCTGCTTTCTCCCTCCGGGAAAGCCAGTATGCCGCCGCTGTCTATCCATGCCTGATACCGTGCGTTGTCTTTCAGTTCCTCATAATTCCTGTATTCAAATTGCCCGAAATCCATTTCCTCCCATTCCGGAATGATTGCTGGAGTTAACTTTGGATATAGAATTTCAGCAGTTTCGATACATCTTTTCATGGGGCTGGTAAACAGATAATCCACATCCGGATAGATATTCTGCTTTTGATACGACAGCAGCGCTTCCATTCCGTTTTTACTTAAGGGTTCGTCTGTTTTTCCCAAATACCGGTGCTCTTTATTAGCCTGTGTTTCCCCATGCCGTATTACAGCAAGCGTTATTTGATTTTCTGACCAATCCCGCATATTACCCGCTCTACCTCCTCTGCCCTCTTCGCAAGCAAAATGAGAATCCTCCCCATACGTTCCCTGTATTCCCTTTCAAAGGCCTCTAACGGAATGATACCGTTTCCAATCTCATCGCTGATCAGGATACAATCCTCAAATTCATTTAAAAATGTCTCTATTTCCTTTTCCGGGTATCCTCCATCCAAAATACGGTTCTTAACCCAATGATGGAGATGATCAATTACCACCGTTTTCTGTTCTGATACTGTATGATCCGGCAAAATCCCATCCCACACCTCGTCTTTCTGTAACCCGTATTTTTCCAGTACATACGAAAGCTTCCCCTGTGCATAACCGCCTATTACCAGTTTCATCTTAACCTCCATAATGAAAGCATTGCTGCTATCACAATCATGCAGACCTCACAGATCAAAACAAAATACCCGGCTGTATCACCTGTGATTCCGCCAAACTCTTTTTTGCTCCGGCAAAAATAATAGATAAGCGCTATCATAGCCGCTGCCGCAACGATCAAACCTGCCGAAGGCGACCAGAAAAGCATGAATCCGATGCATGCTGCGCTCTGTAAATACAGTGAACCTTTCACAATCCTCTTCTGGGAACTGTCTGCAAAGAGGTAAAGCGTTCCGTCTTTTTTGGCCAGCGGAAAGGAAACTGCGCTGATGCCGCATAGACACCGAGAGAGGAAAAAGCTGCTGCATACGATTTTTAACATCACATTACTTTCTACTTCTGAAAACGCCCCCAGATAAACTAACCCATAGACCGCCAGCATAATAACCGCAAAGGCTCCAATATGGGAATCCTTCAAAATTTCCAGTTTTCTTTCCTTCGGGCTGTAGGAATGCAGGGCATCCATCGTATCCATAAAGCCATCCACATGAATCCCTCCTGTAATGAAAAGCGGGATTGCCGCATCTACCGCAGTTCGGCACAAAATACCAATATGACAGTAGTTACACAGTTCATTCCAGAAATAAATACATCCACCAATCAGTGCCCCAACCCATGGGAAGAAACAGAAAATGTACTTCATATCCTCTTCCTTCCATTCAAACTGAGGAACCGGAATTTTAGAATACATGGAAACTGCTATGAAAAAGGATTTGATTACTTGCATTTCTCTCTCCTTACTGTTTTATAGTGAACGACAAAAATTTTTGTTTTTGGCGTTCACTATATGACTACCGGAATCCCGGCCACTACTTCCACTACCCGATCTGCCATAGCTGCCAGCCTTTGATTGATTTCTCCCATTGCATGAATATAGTCCATGGTCGTCTGGTCATAGACGATTCCGTCCTCAAATACGTTGTTGCTGACCACCACCAAATTTGTTGTATTTTCCTTTAGCTTTCTAAGGCCACTGACAACGTTTTCTACCACCTGCATTTCCAACCGGGGCCTCTCTCCTGCAAACATCTCATTGGCAGTCAGGTTTGAAATACACTCCAATAAAACCGTTTTCTTCCCTCCATCCATCTTTTCAAGAGATCTTCCTATTGACCTGGGCTGCTCAATGGTAAGAAAACCTTTTCCACTTCTGAGTTTCCTATGCCTCTCAATTTTCTTTTGGCCTTCCTCGTCAAAAACCTGCATGGTCGCCAGATAATATTTTTTCATGTCTTCCTCAGAAACAGAGCAGACAACTTCCTCCGCATAAGAAGATTTTCCGCTTCCGCTCCCTCCAATGACCAGAATCATCATAGCTATCAATACCTTTCATATGGTTTTACCTGAATATCCGAAAACAGCGTTCTTCCCCGATAAACACGAAGCGCCATGTCCAGAAGCGGGAACATCATAACCGCGCCCGTTCCTTCTCCCAAAGCCATACCTGCATCTATCACAGGCTCCAGGCGCAGTTCCCTCATCAGCCTTTCCACTGCCGGCTCTTTCCCTTTATGGGAAGGAATCAAATACTGTACAGTTCCTGGCACAAGCCTTTCGGCAAGTAATGCCGCTGTCATACTGATTAACCCGTCCAGAACCACCGGTACATGGAAGATTCCACCGCCAATACAGACACCCGCAAGCCCTGCAATATCCAACCCTCCCACCGTTTCCAGTATCTTTAAGGGCTTTGCCTCATATAGTTTATACTTTTCGATTGCTTCAGTAATAATCTGCCTTTTATGGCGCAACTTCTCATCACAAAGCCCTGCGCCTCTTCCTGTCACTTCATCTGCTTTGCATCCTAAGAGCGACGCTGCCATGGCGCTGCTTGTGGTAGTATTTCCAATTCCCATCTCACCTGTGGCAAGAATGTGATAGCCTTTCTGCTTACAATCTTCTACTATTTCTATACCAGTAAAAATTGCACCAATGGCTTCCCCGCCTGTCATAGCAGGTTCAGCCCTGAAATTCCGGGTGCCGCAGCGAATCTTCCGATCTGATACTCCTGCAATCTGTTCCTTTGTATTTATTCCAATATCAATCGGAACCGTATCCGCCCCAATAACTGCTGCCATTTTCCCCACTGAGGAAGCGCCCTTTGCCATCTGCTTTGCAACAGCTGCCGTAACCTCCTGGCCGGACTGGCTGACACCTTCCTCCACAATACCATTATCCGCACACATGATAATGACCGCTTTTTTTGAGATATCTATTTCCTCCGTACCCAAAATAGCGCCAATCTGTGCTATAAGAGTTTCGAATCTGCCCATTCCGTCAAGCGGCTTCGCTATCTGGTCCCAATTCTCCAATACTTTTTGATAGATTTCTTTATCCGGCTGCTCTATCAACAGCTTATCCAAATCTTCTTCCGTATAGTTACCCGATATGCGCTTCTCTGAGCATTCCATAGATTTCCTCCATATTCAGATATTTCGATAAGATATCCGCCAGCTTATCATATTGCTTTTCTTTATAATCCCTGTAATCCATACAGTTTCCATTCTCTGTACCGGTGAGGGTAATACCCTTTTTCTCAGCCAGTGTATTTACAAGGGCAGATGCAATCACGCCTCTGTCAAATATCCCATGAACATAAGTTCCGTACACATTTTTATTTTCACCGGTCACAAATACCGCTTCCCTTTCTCCGCTGCTTCCCATATGGATCTCATACCCTTCAAAATCAAGCCCTGTGAGTACGGAAAAGATTCCATCCATCCGGTTTATGGTTCCATGTACCTGACGGCGCACCTTTTCACGATGCAGCCGGGTAGTGACAGGCAACAAGCCCATCCCTCGCATGGTTCCTCCCATCTCCATCCGTTCCGGATCGGAAATTTCTTCTCCCAGCATCTGATATCCCCCACAGATACCGCAGACCGGTATTTTTTCCGCCAGCCATCTTACCGCATCTGCCAGCCCGTTTTGATACATCCATTCCAAATCACCCATGGTATTTTTACTGCCGGGCAAAAAGACCAGATCCGGATTTCCTAATGCCCCCACAGATGTGACATAGCGGACAGACACCTCCGGTATCTGTTCAAATACATTGAAATCCGTAAAATTAGAGATTCTGGGATACCGGATGACCGCCAGGTCAACCTTTCCCTTTTCCTTTCTATCAAATCGTTCTGTCAGGGAATCCTCATCTTCCAGATCTATTTCCATATAAGGAACAATTCCGGTTACCGGAATACCTCCCTTCTCTTCCAATATTTCAATCCCGGAATCAAGGAGCGACGCATCTCCCCTGAATTTATTGATGATAAGCCCTTTTACCCTTTCTTTTTCTTCTTTTGTAAGCAAGAGCAATGTTCCAAGAAGCTGTGCAAATACACCGCCTCTGTCAATGTCTCCCACCAGAAGTACCGGTGCATCAACAATCTCTGCCAGCCCCATATTGACAATATCATTCTCCCGCAGATTGATCTCCGCCGGGCTTCCCGCTCCCTCGATGACAATAATATCTGCTATCTCATTAAGCTTCCGGAATGCTTTTATAATATCCGGAATCAGTTTTCGCTTATAAGAAAAATACTCCCTTGCACTCATATTTCCAAGGACTTTTCCGTTTACGATCACCTGGGAACCTGTATGGTTTGTAGGTTTTAACAAAATCGGATTCATACAAACCAGTGGGCTAATCCCTGCAGCTTCTGCCTGCATGACCTGCGCTCTCCCCATTTCAAGCCCTTCTGCTGTCACAAAAGAATTGAGTGCCATATTTTGGGATTTAAAAGGAGCTACCCTGTATCCGTCCCGCTTTATAATTCTGCAAAGCCCCGCCACCAGAAGACTTTTTCCTGCACCGGACATTGTTCCCTGAGCCATGATTACCTTTGCCATATTTACCTCCATTCCATCATCTGCCTGATATAGGCAAGGAGTTTTGGATTTCCCGGAAAACTGCTTTCATTCATACCAAAAAGCTGCTCCATAAAGTCGGCTTTAAAAATTTCCTCCGGTGTACCGAACCTTTCCGCATACTCTCCCCTGAGGCAAAGTATCTTATCAGAAATAATCTTTGCAAGCTCTAACTCATGCAAAGACATAATAACCGTAAGTCCCTTTTTTTCCCTCATTTCCTGTAGTATGGATAAAAATTCCAACTTATATCTGATATCCAAATAAGAGGTCGGCTCATCTAAGATCACAATTTCCGGCTCCTGACAGATTGCCCTTGCCAGCATTACCCTTTGCCTTTGCCCGTCGCTGATCCTTTCAAATTCCTGTCCACAAATATCTGTAATATGCGTAAGTTCCATGACTTCATCAACAATACGCTCATCCTCCTTTGACAGTACGCCAAACCAGCCTGTATATGGGTATCTTCCCGTTGCCACCACGTCCCGGCAGCTTTTCATTTCTGCCCTTAGCTTCTCGGTAAATACCACTGACATTTTTTTTGCCAGTTCTCCCGCTTTCATTTCTGCCAGATTATTTTGTTCCAAATATACCTTTCCACCCAGCAACCGCAGTTGTCCGGCAATGCTTTTTAAAACTGTGGATTTTCCTGCGCCATTCGGACCGATCAGCGTCAAGATTTCCCCTCTGGGAAGATTAATTTCAATGTCTTTTATCAACGGTTTCCCATCATACCCTACACACATTTTTTTTGTGGAAAAATAATAATTTTTCATATCACCATCCCTATTTACACCATACCAGAAGAATCGTCCCAGCGATTCTTTGAGAGATGACTTAGATATTCTTAGACGGCGTATTTTGACGTCTTAGAATATCTTCATCTCTTTGCTACCACCCAAAGCACCACAGGAGCTCCAAAGATAGCTGTTACCGTACTGATACTAAGTTCCGTAGGTGCCAACATCGTTCTCGCCAGCAGATCGCAAAGCAGGCAGAAAACACTCCCTCCCAGAAAACAGGACGGTATCATCCAGATGGGGTCTGCTGTATGAAGAAGCCTTTTGATCAGATGCGGCGCTGCAATTCCTACAAAGGAAATCGGACCTGCAAATGCTACAATACACGCAGATAAAATACTGGAGAAAATCACGATACATACCCGAAGCAGACGTATGTTTACACCTGCGTTCCGGGCATAAGCGTCTCCCAGCCTGTAAGCATCAAGGGGTTTTGACATAAGAAAAACTGCAAGGAATGTCATGAAAACCACCACTGCCATAACTTCCACATTCTCCCATGTCATTCCGGAAAAACTTCCCCTTGACCAGTTATGCAGATTTACAATATCTGCATCATCTGCAAAAGTGACAACCAATTCCGTTATTGCAGAACAGATATAGCCAATCATAACGCCGCTTACCACCAGCATTGACATACTGCTGACCCTGTTTGAGAGCAAAAGTACAAATCCCATGGAAAGCATAGCGCCGATAAATGCCCCAAAAATCATAGTTCCTGATGTCACCCTGACCGATCTTCCCAGAAGAAAAACCATGATAAGCGCCACTACCATTTTTGCACCAGAAGAAATCCCCAGGACAAACGGACCAGCAATAGGATTGTTGAAAAATGTCTGCAAAAGATATCCCGCAAGTGACAATGCTCCCCCCAGGATCAAAACCGCCACTGCCCTTGGAAACCTGATGTCCACCAAAATCTTTTTAAGGGTTTCATCATCCCCACTTCCGGCAAATATTTTTATCATATCAGGCAGCGTAATCCGGACACTCCCAATACAGATATTCAAAATAACAAAGACAGCAGTACATATTCCAAGCAAAAGAAACACTGTCATGTATCTGTTCTTTTTGTTTTCCTGCATTTAATTCACGATACCTTTCCCTTTATCAATCTATATGAAAAAGATAATGCATATCTTCTTTCTCTCCCCGGAGCATCCCATGAATATCTTCTATCAGATAACCAATGGAAAGAGACTGCTGGTACATATCATTTGTCGTACACCAGACATTTCCTTCCTTAACCGCCTTAAAATCCGCCAATACCTCACATTTATCAAGGAGTTCTTCCACGCTGGAAATACCGCCGTCTATGGAACTGTTATAAATTAAAAAATCTGCATCTTTCGCCCCGGAGTAAAACTCCTCTATCTGCATATTCATGGTAGAACGCCTTGTTTCCGAATCGCCCAAGTCTTCAAAAATATAGTTTCCACCTGCAAGCTCTATCATCTTAGGAACATAATCCGATGACTGCCTTACCTGCACCAGACCATTAGAGGTAATAAAAAAGAAAGCTACTGTCTTATCTTTTTTTTCATCCGCGCCCACTCTCTCAAGAATCGCCACTTGTTCCTCAAAAATCTCTTCCGCTTCCTCTTCCTTTCCGAGCAGTGCTCCGTAAAATTTAACCCATTCTACCCTGCCAAGCGGATGAGACTCATAGCTTGAATACTCTATCATAACAGGAATTCCAAAATCATCCAGTTTTTCTATCACTTCAGGGGAATGGGAAATCATCATGTTTTCTATGGCCAGTGTACAATTTTTTGAAACTATCAGTTCGTAGTCCGGCTTATTATATTTGCCCGCATAAAGGATATCTCCATTTGCCATAGCTTCCTTTGCTGCTTCAATGTACCATCCATCTTCCTTTTGTCCTGAAAATGCAATTGCTCCCAGCCCATCCAGTTCACTAAACGCATCCATGGCGGAAGATGCAACCAAATAAATATCCTTTACCGGACATTTCAGCACTACTACTTTGCTATCTGGAATATCTCCACCGGGAATTTCTTTCTCTAAATTCTGCGGCACTTCTTTATCTTCAGGTACAATCAGATAACGCGCCCCGTCTATTGTTGTTGTCAGAAGGGTATATCCCCCTTCATAATAATCCACTTTAAAATTTTCGGCATACCGGATTTCCATGCTTCTTTCATAAACCAGCTTTGCCTCCAATCCCGAATCCGCTTCTATTTCCTCCCTGCCCTCATACAGGGAGGCAGAATCGGAAGAAGGACTGCTGCAGCCATAAAGCCACAGCAATCCTATCAAAAGAAAAATGACCGTCTTTTTTCTTCCTCTCATCTTCATCTCCAGAGATAACTTAGATTTTCTTAGGCGATGTTTTTTGACGCCTTAGAAAATCTATATCTCTTATTCACTCTTTTATTGTGTCTGAATGGAATGTAAGCGTATATTCCACTTCATGAGGTTTGCTCATTGCCACAGTGTCCCCAATCACAACCACCGGTTCATCAAACATAAGAACAGGAACTTCAAAAACTGAATCCCCCTCCGTATTTACCGGAAGATACTTTTCCCCGTCCACGATCATATAATCATAATTGGGGCTGCTCCACTTTAGCGTTGCTATTGCCTGTCCGTCAGTTACTGTCATTTCTACAGGAGACAGGATTTCAGCTTTCCCGCTCCCTCCTTCAAACGTAATTTCTATGCTGTATGTGCCATCCTCCAAAGCAGTTGTACCTTTGGTATCCGCACTCCCGGTCTGTGCATTTTCTTCTGACAAAACTGGGTTAGAAACGCTGACTTTATGGTCATACCATTTTCCCTTTGTCCCAATCAGAGCCAGGTCAAATTCTTCCCCAAGATAAGGAACCGGCACATCAAAACCATAGACTTCTTCCGTCAGCCCATCACTGTATGTAACCGTATCCTCTGTGGGCATAAGCAGCTTTGCCCCTTCTTTTTCCGCATCTTCCGCCAGTCCGGGATAAAGATTTATAATCTTTTTTGACCCCAGGGAAATATGGATCGTCATCTTACCATTTTCTACAGTCAGTGTCCCTTTCCCCTCACAGGTTTCATTTACCCGGAACATACTGCTGTCTGTTGTAAAATCTGCGGTATATATTCCGTCAGCAAGCTCTGTCACCGACTGTTCAGATTCAGAACTTTCACTGCTCTCAAGATTTTCTTCTTTTGATGCTTCAGATGTCGTCTCTGACACAGATTCAGCCACTTCTCCCTGTTCCTCTTCTGTAAGAGCTGCTGCGTCAATAACAGGATCAGTCTCCTGCACATCACCTTTATTGCCACAGCCTCCCAGCAACACAGCCAAAAGAACTATCACGGCAGCTGCCACATTTTTCTTCCTCATAGTTTTCTGCTCCTGTCTGTTACTCACTCATTACTTTTGCTGTATGCTCTACATAAAGTTTCTGAATATCCTCAATCGAACCAAGACCAATAACCTGAACCTCCACGCTGTCAAAACTGCCGGAGGCATTAAACATACTAAGCCATGAATCTTCCTCCTCGCCTGCCATATCATTATTGGCATGATCACCTGCTACCACCATAAGGGGACGTAAGATTACTTTCTTATAGCCTGCCTGTGTCACAGCCTCTATTACTGCCTCACAGGATGTTTCCTCCGGTTCTCCTTCTACTGTTCCGATAAATGCATTGACACAACCGATATCCGTCAATTGTGTCTGCATCTGGCTGTAGCTCACCTTTGCTGCATGGGAAGTGCCATGTCCCAGAAATACGAACGCTGCTCCATCTTCCTGTGCTTCTGCCAGACTCCCATAACCTGCGTCCGCCACAGCTGCCGCAAGGATCGCCTCCGCTACCACAGCCTTATCCTCATTAACAACAGATGCATCTGCACCAACCTCTCCAAGAAGCGGCTCTGCAACTTTCACTGTTTCAAACTGATCCTGATAATTCTCCAGAGTCTCCATCAGTTCATCATATTCCGCGCCATGCATAAGATGGGTAGGCTGTACCACTAAATTCTTCACTCCGTTTGTCACTGCGCGCTCCAATGCCTGATCCACATTGTCAATAAACTCTCCATCTCGCGCCTGTACATGGTTAATAATAATCTGTGCTGTAAATGCCCTTCTCACCGACCAGTCCGGATTTGCCGCCTGTATGGCATCTTCAATTCCCTTAATATCGTCCACACGGCTGTCATTAAAAGAAGTGCCAAAGCTAACTACCAGAATCTCATTTTCTCCAATATCATCCTGATTCCTTGGATCATCCTTAGAAGCGTCACCAGTATCCCTTCCAAAATAATCAGGATCTGCCTCTTCACCTTCTACAAGCTCCTTCTGGGCATCTGTAAGTGCGTCCCATGCTGCTTTCGCCTGTGCACACTGCTCATCAGTATTCTCCGTCCTCGTCTGCACGTAAATTGCATCAATCAACGCGGCAACCTCATCGGCAGCTGCCTGATCAGAATCCGCTCCGCCCTCCGCATCATCTGTATCAGCCTGATTCTCTGTTTGACTCTCATCATTCTCATTTTCCGTCTGCGCCTCTGTAGCAGTCTCACTACTTCCTTCCGTCTGTACGGTATTTCCGCCAGTCTCCGAAGCTCCTTTCGAGCAGCCTGTCAATGCCAGTGAATAAGCTGTAGCTCCGATTAAAAATGCTGTAACTACTTTCTTTTTCATCTTTTTGTCTCCTCTTTTCTCCCTGCATTGCTATAAGGGTATAAAATTATATAAAAAAATCCTTTACCATAGTTTCAATTCAACTACGGTAAAGGATTTGTACACAAAATAAGCCTGCAAGACATACCTAGGTAAGCAAAAACCTGTTATGCTTTTTGCAAGTTCAACGTACAACCAATTACTCGTGGCCTGAAACAAAGTTTCCGTACAACATACAGGCAGGTCTCCCGGCTTATAGATCATCACATCGGCCATCTTCCCAGGAATGAATTTGCTTATTTCCCAGTGATATATCGGCTTCTACTCCCTAATTACGGTGACGAGTTCGTACAGGATTCGCACCTGTTTCCCTTTTCACCAAAACCAATGCAGAATACATTGTTTTGACACCTGTATGTTATCTATTCAATTGTTCAAAGTATATCATATTTTTTTCTTATGTCAATACTGCTTCCTTTTTTACAATTTTCCAAAAATTCTGCTATATCCATAATTCAACGACATATCTGCCACCCTTGCCAGCATACCTCCTTTGGGAAAATCTCTTTCTACCCGGTTCGGACACTGCACATTACGGCAGCCTGCACATATACTCTCACATTGAATCTGCTCATCTCGTGTCAGTTCCGCCACAAATACCACACTCTTTTTCGGAATAATGCAGAAAGCAGTATTGCAGGTAATCTGATATTGAAAACCTTTTAACAGTTCCGGCACCATCTTAAGTGGAAAGTTCTCCTCACTTCCGGGAAAATGGTACCGTGCAACATGCCAGTTCCTTTTTCCTCTCACATAACGGTTATATGCCCCGTAGCCCATAAGTAACAATTCACTGGCCAATGCTTCCAGCATATAGCTTTCAGATAATTGTTCCTTCTCATGGTAGCTCTCCTGCAGACTGTCCAGACTACTGCCTAATGACATAATAACATCTTCATACTCTGCTCCTGCTGTTTCTTTCTGCTTTCTATTAAATGAACCAGATTCCCTGCTTTCCCAAAATGCCTCTCTTTGCATCAATGGAAGCATCTCCTCTGCCACTGCCCGAAGTTCTACTTCTTGCCTTTCTCCGTAATGATATTTTCTACACACGCCTTTCAAAAAAGCCTTTCCCAAAAAACGTTCCAACAAATCAGGAAAAAAATCTGCCATTTTACCTGCCCTTTCTCTATTTTAAAATTCAATCCCTTTTCTTGCCCCTATCCCTTTTTCATAAGGGTGGCTCACACATTCCATCTCTGTGACATAATCAGCCATATCGCTCAAAAATACCTGGGCACTGCGCCCGGTAAGCACAAGTTCTATTTCCTTATCCGCTTCCTGTTTTCCAAATGTCAGAAGCCGCTTCAGTTTTTCCATATCCAGCAATCCCCAATTAAGCGGATATGTAATCTCATCCAAAATTACTAATTGGCAATTTCCACTTTCCGCAAGCTCTAAAATCTTGTCCAAAATGCGATTATGTATTTCTGTAAGTTCTTCCTTGTCCGATTCTGACATGGAACTATAAAAGCCAAAATTTTTCTCACTGCGTAAAATACTAACTCCCGGCAGATTTTTTAGTATATGCAATTCCCCCGTATCATTACCTTTCATAAATTGAGCAAAACATACTTGCATATTCCATCCCAAAGCCCTAATGCAAAGCCCTATAGCCGCGGTTGTTTTCCCTTTCCCATTACCTGTATATAAATGTATCATAATGCCCTGCCCTTTCCATATATACATACTAATTCTTTAACCTTCATTGACTGCCAATGAAAATATGCATGGGTTTATTGTATCGTATACGACCATCTATTGTAAATGATTATCTATATCCTCAAACTCTGTTTTCTACAGACTCGACAACCGTACCCAAATATATATATTTTAATTTTCCACCAAGTTGCATCATGTCGCTCCGGCTCCGCTCTCCGCTCCATCATGCACCTGATTTTCCGTTTCCTCTCTCTCCACACACAGGGCAAGCATACCTTCGGTATCCTTGCTTCACTCCCACCACGCTTTCTCCACACAGTCGCTTACGGAATGTGCTCCGTTCCTCCGCACATACCGTATCCCTCCGCTTCGCTCCGGGAGCGTTCTTACGCAAGCGTTGCTTTGCAACCCTTGCCCGCTACCTCTACATTTCCCTTCTCTTCCCATTTACTTTTTCTCAAAATTTTCTTTTCCATGCGGTAGCATACGTTCTCTCAAATCGGCTTTTATTATAGAGGGGCTTTCAGTTCTCGAAGAGCAAGTTTCGCCTGCGTAACTCAAAACCCACTTCGTGGATTTTGAGCCACTCCGGCTTACTTGATGGGGCTTCCGCGCCCCATACCCTCGGTTGGCATATCCTCCGGATATGCAGAACTGGCTCCCGTTACACTCTCGCAGCGTGATAAAGCACGATGGCAGAGCCATCCAGCTTTATCACGGGAAAGGATATGATATGGCAAGACCGAAAAAAGAAAAAGAACTGAAACGCAGCCACTGTGCCATGCTCCGCTTCAATGACACCGAATACGAAATTATTATGGAAAATGCTAACGGAGCAGGACTTCCCCTTGCAGAATTTCTACGCAGACAGGTAATGAAAGGAAAGGTAATTGCAAAATATGAAATTGTGGCAGACGTGCCGGAACTAAAAAAACTGGTTGCAGAGTTTGGCAAGATTGGAAGCAACCTGAACCAGATTGCCCGCCACTTTAATCAGGGCGGAATCCATTCACAGGAAATGCGTCAGGCAATAGGCAGGTGTCTTGCAGAAATTCACGAAATGCAACAGGAAGTAATAAAGATGGCAGGTGATTTTCATGGCGATACTGAAACACATAGCAAGTAAGAATGCGGACTATGGTGAGGCACAAAGATATCTCATTTTCCAACATGATGAATACACTGGAAAACCGGTTCTTGATGAAAATGGAAAAATGCAGCTCCGGGAAGAATATTATCTTGACGGTGTAGAGTGCGATCCGTTCAGTTTTGATATGGAATGCAGGGAACTGAATGCCCGATTCCATAAAAATCAAAAATATGACGAAATCAAATCCCACCACTACATCATCAGCTTCGACCCGAAAGACAGGGACGAGTGCGGGCTGACCGGGGAACAGGCACAGCAGCTTGGGCTTGAATACTGCAAAAAGAACTTTCCCGGACATCAGACCCTTGTCTGCACACACACGGACGGGCATAACGGGAGCGGCAACATCCATGTACATATTGTCATCAACAGCCTCCGCAAAAATGATGTGGAGCGTCAGAATTTTATGGAGCGTGACTGCGATTCCCGCGCCGGAAACAAGCACCATTTAACTAACGATTACCTTGTTTATTTGAAGCAGTCGCTTATGGATTTGTGCCTGCGGGAAAATCTGCATCAGGTAGACTTACTCACGAAAGCAGAACGGAAAATAACAGAAAAAGAATACCATGCCAGACGCAGCGGCCAGAAAAAATTGGAAGAACGTAACCGGCAGATGATCTCAGAAGGTATTACACCACGCACTACCGTATTCCAGACACAGAAGGAATACCTGCGCACTTCTATTGACGAAGCTGCCGCCTCCGCGCATGATCTCAAAGAATTTGAGCAGATACTTTCAGAAAAATTCAACGTCAAATTTAAAATCAGCCGGGGCAGGTTCAGCTATCTCCACCCTGACCGTGAGAAACCGATCACCGGAAGAAACCTTGGGACTCACTATGAAAAAGATTACCTTATGGGAGTGATTGAAAATAATTCCCATCTTGAAAATACAGGGAAAGACCGGACTGTGCAAAAAGAAATTTTGCCAAAAGAAAAAATCCATACCCCGGAGCACCCTGCACATCAGCAGGAGATACAAACCAAGACAGATACACCTACAGCCTCATTTGAGAAATCCGGGCTTCGTCTGGTAACAGACTTACAGCGCTGTATTAAAGCCCAGCAGAGCAAAGCCTACGCTGGAAAAGTAAAACTCTCCAACCTGCAGGCCATGGCAAAAACACTTTCCTATGTACAGGAACATGGATATAACACTGTAGAAGATGCAGAGGGCAGACTTGCCGAAATAAAAAAACTTGCTTCCTCTTCCAGAAAAGAACTGAAAGATATTGAAGGCAGGCTCCGGCAGGTCAATGAGCAGATCCACTATACCGGACAGTACCTTGCCAATAAATCTGTTTATTCACAGTTCCTTAAGTCAAAGAACAAAAGGCAGTTCCGTCAGGAATATTCTTCAGAGCTTGCCCTTTATGAAGCCGCTGTAAAATTCCTGAAGGAAAAAGCCGGTGGCGGAAAGCTCCCTACCTTACAGACGCTGAAAGCAGAAAAGGAAAAACTACTGATGCAGAAAAAAGAATCACAGGAGAAATACTATTACTACCGGGATTATCAGAAAGAATTGGATACCGTCTGTACTAATATCCGCTCTGCCCTGGGGCAATCACAAAACAGACCAGCACGAAAACAGGAACGAGACAGCATATCCTGATTTCCATCTCGAATCTTGCTAAGGACTGACTGGTATGATAGGATAAATAAACAAATCAAAAATTCATGAGGAAGTTATATGGTAAATACAATAGAAAATTATTTTCAATGGAAAACTAATCCAAAAGAGCCATCAATCGAAAAAAAATATGAAAATCATATGATTATTTCTCAGTGGAAAAAAACAGATGTGCTATATTCGTTTATAGGTATTTATCAAATAGGAATCTATGTTTTTTATCCAGATAAATGTAAAAGGACAAATTACACTATAAAAAACGAAGCAGGTGAATATTTTTCTTTAGAATATTTAACAGCGGAATTTAAAAAATACGAGAAATTAAATAAGACCATTATAGACTCAAATTTTATACAATACATAGATTCTTTCGGTAATGTCATACCTATATGGCCCGGTGGAAATACTGATAAAGGTAAAAGGTCATATTGCTTTGATATTCCCGATATTTATTTTAAAAAATATGAAAAATGGTTTTCAGCGATGAGACAGCTATATCCCCACTCATGTTTAGATGGAATTATTGATAATGAATTTTCAACGGATAACACTAAAATATTTTTAGACAATATGAATGAAGACACTTATCCTAAGTCTCTTAAGCATGTTGTTGAAGTAATAACAAAACGCAAAAAATATTTGGACGGTTTTTAGAAAGGAAATACTGCCATGGCAAACGAAAAAATATACAGCATGCCCTTTGCGAAGCTATACCCGATGCTGATTGCAAAAGCAGAGAAAAAAGGGCGCACCAGAAAAGAAGTTGATGAAATCACCTGCTGGCTGACCGGATACAGCATAGAAAATCTGAATGGACTTATGGGAAGTGATATTACTTACGGAGACTTCTTTTTACAGGCACCGGAATTAAATCCAAACCGCAGGCTGATAAAAGGCGTGGTGTGCGGTGTCCGCGTGGAGGACATTGAAGAACCTTTAATGCAGGAGATCCGCTATCTGGATAAACTGGTGGATGAACTTGCGAAAGGCAAGGCACTCCCAAAAATCATGCGTACATAAATGAAAAAGGGCATCCGGCGGGAGTGCCAGACACTCCCTCTTCCACTTCCGTTCACGCTCCATGCCATTTTCGCCGCCTGCCAATATCCTTTTCCCACTGCCCTGTATAATCTACGCCTGTTTCTTATGCAGCTTTTTGATATCCTTTAAAACAATTCCCTGCAAAATACACATCTGATTATGAACAGTTCATGCTTATACTCAGTTCCCCGTCAGCCCCTGCATTCAGTCCCTTTACAGCGTTATAGATTGCCATAACGTCCTCTTTGGGAAATGTAGGAAAAACAGAAATTACACCTTCAAGGTCCAGCCCACACCGGCACATCGATTCTATTGCACGTTTATCCTGCTCCTTCATCACTACCCCCATTATCCTTCTTCGCCTACCCATTCACTTCAAACATATGTTCTATTATAAATATTTTTTTCCAGTTTGCAACTGTTTTTTCATAAATACCATAAATACATCTGCCCTCACCTTTTCTGATGTTTGAATACTTGTTCCACCTTGAAATTTCCCAGAATTTCTTTCCCACATTTATTGACACTAAAGCGCCCCACCGTTACAATGAACAGCAGATGGAAAGTACACATGTAACTGTCAATGATAAGAAGTGTCTGGCGGCTCGGAACCGTCTGACCGGTTGCCATAAGGAGGCCATGCCATGAACTATTTCACCTGTGATGCATGCCATTACATATTCCATGCGGATGATATGCCCTCTTCCTGCCCGGCCTGCAGTGCATCCTCGATTATTGCGCAAAACAATAACAGCAAAAAATTCAAAATTCCTGCTGTCCGGTTTTCTACCGAAACAGAAATGGAGCAGAGCAGACTGGCTGAAACAGGGGAATCAGCAACAAAATCATTCCTTGAACGTGTGAAAAATCTCACCGGTTATACCCTTACCAATGATGAATATCACACAGCCCTGATGCTCCTCTTCTATTTCAAGTCCGCTCCGAAAGAAATTACTTCCATGCATTTGAATGATCTTCTTTGCGGGAGGAACTCCTTTATCGAAAACAAAATGGCGGAGACAGCCGCTGGGAATTTATATCTTCAGGCTCAGAAACATTTTACATCGGAGCTTGGCAGGGAACGGCGGGAGACCGGCTGCAACGATGCCGTGGAAGTCGCAGCCTATACGGAAAAAGGTTCTGCCGCAAGCCTGCTACTCCTGTTCCGTCAGAATGAAACTGACCAGATTCTCGGAAAAACCCCTAACCTTACAAACATCCGCAGCGTGAAGTTTGACCAGGTTGTCAAAGGACCCAGTGGGGACTATATCCGTTTCCTGATAGACTGGCACAACTCAGTCAGGCAATAAATCAGTTTTTTATCCTTAATTCCCGACTATTCTTCAGTCTACATGACAAACTGCCCATGTTATCAGCAATTTCACGTATAGCGTGTAGACTAAATATTTTACACCTGCATTCAGAATGCTAATCGAGAATTCTTTAAAAACTGGATTCTTAAATTGTAGACTAAATTATATTCCAAAAAAAGAAGTGCCCGGCACAATGCCAGACACTCCTTTTTCTATTTCTGTTCACGCCCCGCATCATTTTCTACCGCCGCCTGCCGCTCTTTTTTCCCCACTGCGCTTTGCAATCTCCGCCTGCTTTTTGTGGAGCTTTGCCAGTACTGAAGGCCTGCCCTGCGGCTTCTTTTTCGGTGGCATACTGTTTACCGCAGACGGGGACTTATACCCATTGTTTTTGCGCCCGTCAATCAGATTATAATTCTGCTCTCCGCTGCTCTCTGCGCTTCTTAAGTATTCCCCATTTTCCATATATTTCTGCCAGTTGTCAGGCGTAGGCGTATCTGTTCCAGATTCTATTTGGTGCAGCTTTGTTTCCTTTTGACAGGTGTGCGTTCTTTCCGGTTCTGCCGGAACAGGCTTTCGCCGGGTTTCTTCCTTGCTGCACCCTTCCGCTTCCGGCTGTGATGAGCGGATGTACTCTTCCAGCTTCCCCCTCACTTCCCCGTCAAAACCGTTCCTGACATGATCCACCGCCAGCCGCCCTGTTCCGTCCACCACTACCCATGCGGCTTCCTTCCCGTAAGTTTCATGCTCCATCAGAAAAAACTCCCGTCCTTCCAGCCTGATACTGTCAAAGGCAAGCCAGCTCCCGGCTTTCCCTTCTATATGGAAATTTATTGTATCAATGGAAACTGCTGTTCCAGATGAACCGCTTTCTTTATCAACAAAATTTTCTATCACGGTAAACCCGGTCTTTTCCACATAGTAAGAGATGACTGTGCCTTCCCTGTAAAATACCAGCACATCGCTGACGCTGACGGAATGCCCTACAAAGGAACGGGGCGGCTGTCTGTCAAGCTGCTCCTTTACTCCCTCCGGGGTATCCTGCGGACACAGGGCTCCCGTATAGACCCGTTCATAATCTTCCTTCCTGACCCGTATTCCTTTTTCCAGCAGCGTTTGATAGGCACGAAAACGAATATGCCTTGTCTCCGGCGTCTGCCGCATCTGGTAAACTTCAAACTGGTTTTCCATAGTCATAATTCCTGCCCCCTTTTCTTATATTCTTTTAAATTTTCCGCCCTGTTTTCCCGCTTTTCTATGGCCGACTGCCGCTCTTTCAGTGCCGCCAGCACCGACTTCCTTTCCCTGTTTTCTGATGTCTGCCCCGTTTCCATTCTGTCGGGATCCTCTGGTGCAGACCTGGCGGATTTTAACTGTACCTCTTTACCGTCCAGATACTTTTCCGCATTTTCAAAATATTCTTCCAGTGTTCCTGTTTTTTCCAGAGATATGGGGTTCATGTCAATGAGAAGCCCTGCCATGCCAAAATCCTCTCCATGCAGAAGGTTAAAAAAGTCATCCTCACGGATATCCCCTGCATAGGAGATCACAACGTCAATGTCGGAGCCTTCCCGGTACAGCCCATCCCTGGTTCTGCTCCCATATACCCTTGCGCCCAGCAGCTTCACTTCCTCCTCAAATCCTGCATGCTCAATCTGTGCCTGTGCATAGCAGAGCGCCATTTCCTCAACTTCTGCCCGGCTTAATCCATTCAGCGCCTTTTCCGGCTCCGTATTGCCCGATATAAGCGGAAGCTTCTGTATTTCCGTCTGCCCCGCTTCCTCCGCTTTCTCCATAAGCCAGCCATAATCTACCGTCATCATTCCTTCTGCGGACAGCCCTTCATCTGCAAGGATATCCTCTGCTGCTTCCCTGACCGTCACAGCCGGGTTCTCATATATTCCACCGTCCAGTATCCGGTAATCTTCCCCGTAAAAAGTATAGTCATATCCCCCTTCCGTCTCCTGGATCGAAAAATATCCGTTCCCTGTTTCACAGGCATACCCTTCCTCATCTTCCCACAGGTCTTCCGGTTCCTCTGTCCGTCCTTCCCCGGTCTCTTCCACAACCGGGGAAATTCCCGGATTATTTTCCCTGCTGTTTCCGGCAGTTTTTTTCTCTATATCTTCTTCCATATCTCTCTCCGGAATATCCTGAATATCATCCGCCTCCCTGTCCTCATCATCCAGCCCCACTGCCTCCGCAGGGCTTTTTTCGTCCATATTGAGAAGTACGTTCAGCTCTGCCAGTCGCTCTAACTTTTCCTGAAGCTCCGCTTCCTTCACAAAAGGCTTCTCCACTTCCTCCTTCGCAATGGCAAGCTGGCGCTGCACGTTTTCCAGCTTCTGCTTTGTCTCTTTCAGCTCCTCCGGTATCCTTGCAAGGGCGTTGCTGATGCGCTGCATATTGCCAAGGGCGTCCCTGCCGACCTCCACCCGGTAGCTGCACTTTCCCCCAATTCTGGCCATATACTGCTGGCTTAAGGCATTGTAAAAGACTGCCAGCCCAAACCCGCTAAAGCTCCCCACCGGCCTTGCATCGTCCGTGGCCCGCAGCCCCTGGCAGGCATAGATAAATGCCTCCCCGGCTTCTTTCCGGTCCGTATATACCCTGCCTTTTATCTCCATGGCAAAATTATCTTTCCCCTCCGCCTTTTCCAGAACAGGGGCTGCCATTTTAACGTCCGCCAAAAGCCCGGCGACACGTTCTTTCAATTCAGCAATCTCCGCCGGGTAATTCCTTGCGATATCTGCCTCCAGCCGGTATTTCTGGCTGACATGCTCCGCCTTTAACAGCTTTAACTTACTTACCTGGATATCCAGCTCCATCTTTTCTTTTATGTAAACATTCCCGGTGGCAAGGGACTTGATCTCCGCATAGGACAGGGCGGTATCGTCCACGTCCTCGCAGGAGCGCACCGGGGATTTGCTGGTCATGATCTGGGAGATGAACTTCTGCTTATTTTCCAAAATCTGCCATAGGTACGCATCAAATGTTGATTCCGTCACGTACCGGTATATCCACACCTTCTTATTCCTGTTCCCCTGCCGCAGGATGCGCCCTTCCTGCTGTTCCAGTTCCGCAGGCTTCCACGGGCAGTCCAGGTGGTGGAGCGCAATGAGCCGGTCCTGCACGTTGGTTCCTGCACCTAACTTGGGCGTAGAGCCTAACAGGATACGCACCTGTCCGGAACGGACTTTCGCAAACAGCTCCGCCTTTTTTATCTCTGTAGCCGCCTCATGGATAAAAGCAATCTGCTCTTTCGGTATCCCCACCGCCACAAGCTTCTCCCGCACGTCATCATATACATTGAAAACACCCGCTTTCGGCGTGGAAAGGTCACAGAATATCATTTGCGCGGATTTATCCTGCCTGGTTCTTTCCCATATTTCAAAAGCATTTTCCACACAGCGGTTTGCCTTGCTCTCTTCCGCGTCCGGCAGCATGTCATTTAAGAGCCGCTGGTCCAGCGCACATTTTCTCCCGTCATTGGTGATCCGCAGCATGTTGTCCTTAGCCGGATCAACGCCCCCTGCCCGTACAGCTTCCGCCCGCTGTGCAAACGTCTTCACCATCTCCTGCTGCTCCGTGCTTGGCTTTAACACTTCATTGACATATTCCGCCTCCGGCACGGGCAGATTTAAAAGGTCAGCAGTCTGGATATCCGCACATTCCTTAAACAAAGCCATTAATTCCGGCAGATTATAGAACCGGGCGAAACGTGTCTTTGCCCGGTATCCTGTCCCTTCCGGAGAAAGCTCTATGCCGGTGACTGTCTCCCCGAATGCCGCCGCCCATGCGTCAAAATGCACCAGCCCCAGCTTCTGTAAAATGGCATACTGCAAATAACGCATAATAGTATATAATTCCACCATACTGTTGGTTATGGGCGTACCGGTGGCAAAGGTGATCCCTCTACCTCCCGTGATTTCGTCCATGTACTGACATTTCATAAACATATCGGAGCTTTTCTGCGCGTCCGTCTGTGATATTCCTGCAACATTACGCATTTTCGTGTATAAGAAGAGATTTTTATAAAAATGGCTCTCATCCACAAACAGCCGATCCACGCCAAGCTCCTCAAAAGTCACTACATTGTCTTTCCGCTCCTGCTTGTTTAATTTTTCCAGCCTTGCGTCCAGCAGCTTCTTTGTCTTTTCCATTTCTTTAATGGTATAGCGCTCCCCCTCCGCCGCCTTTGCGTCTGAGATTGCAAGGATGATGTCATCAATCTGCCGCTCTATGGCCGCAATCTGGCGCTCTATGGAAAGGGGGATCTTCTCAAACTGGCTGTGGCCGATAATGATACCGTCATAATCCCCGGTGGCAATGCGGGAGCAGAACTTTTTCCTGTTTGCAGGCTCAAAATCCTTTTTCGTTGCCACTAGAATATTTGCACCCGGATACAGGCGCAGAAAATCACTGCCCCACTGCTCTGTCAAATGGTTAGGCACAACATAAAGATTCTTATGGGAAAGCCCCAGCCGCCTGCTCTCCATACCTGCTGCCACCATCTCAAAGGTCTTCCCCGCACCCACGCAGTGGGCAAGCAGGGTATTTCCCCCATATAGGATATGTGCCACCGCATTTTTCTGGTGCTGCATCATGGTAATCTCCGGGTTCATGCCCACAAATCGGATATGACTCCCATCATACTCACGGGGGCGGATGCTGTTGAAAAGCTCATTATAGGTCCGACACAATGCCTCCCGCCGATCAAGATCTTTAAACACCCACTCCTTAAAGGCTTCCCGGATCACCTCCTGCTTCTGCTGGGCGACCATAGTTTCCGTCTTGTTAAGTACCCGCTTTTCTTTCCCGTCTTCCGTTGTTATCTTGTCGTATATCTTCGTATCCCGTAAGTTCAGGGCGTCTTCCAAAAGTCGGTAGGCGTTTGCCCTGCCCGTCCCGTAAGTGGAAGTGACGAGGAAATTTCCGCGGGTATCAAGGTTCTTCTCTGAAATATGCCACCGCCCGGTTTCTTTCGCATACCTTGCCGCAATCTTTCTACCAAGATAATTCCCCGGTGTCTGGAACAGTTCCCCCATGAACTGTGTAATATAAGTATCCTCCACCCATGCAGCACCCAGCCGCACCTCTATCTCCGGAGCGTCAAGGTCTTTAGGCTGCACTTTCTTAAGATACTCCACGTTAGGCGCATACTCCGGGAGGCTTTCTGCATAATATTCTGCTGTGCGCAGCTTTTCCCTTACATTGCCGGAAAGATATTCGTCCGCCGCCTCCCACTTTTCTGTCACCGGGTTTTTAAAGATTACCCCGGTAAGTTCCCTTGTGGCTTCCTCCTCCGTTTTCCCGCATAGTTCCGCCATAAACGGTATGTCTACCCTTGCTTTTTCCCCGATGGAGACCGCAAGGGCTTCACTGGCGGTATCCACGCTGGTGACGGGTTCCGCTTTCCGTATGGTGCGCTTGGTAAAGATATCCGCCTTGCGCTCTAAATTCCCGTTCTCGTCAACCACCTCCAGCGCCGCCAGAAGGCAGTAGCTGGAATCCTGTGAGAAAGCCCTGCGGTTGGCGTTGCTGCTGATCAGGCCGTATTTCTTAGTAAAACTGTCATACTCTGTGTCCAGCTTTTTCTGCAGTGCTTCCACTTCCGTATCACTTTTATCTTCCATCTGGCAGCGGATCAGTTCCTGCGTAATATCCCGCAGTTTTACCATGCCAAGGACACGCTCCGTGGTCTTTGCCGGGATCTCCACCGGGTTCATCCTTGCATTCTCCCGGTAATATACCTTCCCGTTTACTTCCGCAAAACTGAAATTCTTCACGGAAGGGTCGGCGGGTATGGAAGCGCCCGCCTGGTCCGGCAGGAGTTCCTCCGGCTCCCTGTCCGTGATATCTCCCTGAATATGGCTTACTGCCTCCTTCAGCTGTTCCGACAGGGCTGTGCCCTCCATGGGCTTTACTGTGAGCGCCTGCTTCCCGAACTGTGTGCTTTCCATGGCAAATTTCCCCAGCACCATTTCCGGGTGGGCGGCAAAGTAGCTGTTTACAGAATATCCCTCCGGCGTAGTGTCAAGGCTTACCCATTCTGGCTGTTCCAGGGCCGCCCTGTCCCTTCTCTGGAAAAACAGGATATCCGCCACCACTTCCGTCCCCGCATTTTTTAAGAACGCATTCTCCGGGAGCCTTATGGCACCCAATAAATCCGCGCGGTTTGCGATATACTGGCGCACGGAAGGGTTCTGCTTGTCCATGGTGCCGCTCGACGTGACCACCGCCACCACCCCGCCGGGGCGCACAAGGTCAAGGGACTTTGCGATAAAATAGTCATGGATCAGGAAATTGAATCGGTCATACCGCCTGTCCGCCACCTTGTATGCGCCGAAAGGCACGTTCCCGATTACGCAGTCGAAAAAACTGTCCGGGTACTGTGCGTGTTCAAACCCTTGTATGGAGATACGGTTCTCCGGGTAAAGCTGCCCCGCAATCCTGCCGGAAATGCTGTCGAGCTCCACGCCATACATCTTAAGGCCTCCCATTCCCTCCGGCACAAGCCCCATGAAGTTCCCGGTGCCGCAGGAAGGCTCCAATATGTTTCCCTGCTTCAATCCCATATTTCCAAGGGCTTCATACATGGCCTTTATGACCACAGGCGGCGTATAAAACGCATTTAAGGTGGAAGCCCTTGCCTGTCGGTATTCCTCCTCTGTCAGTGCCTGTTTTAACTGCATATATTCCGTCGCCCATGCCCCGTTACCTTCCCCGAAAGCTGCCGGGATGCCGCCCCAGCCCACATACCGGGACAAAATATCCCGTTCTTCCGGCGTGGCTGTGCGGTTTTCCCCTTCTATCTTTTTCAAAGTAATAATAGCTTCCATGTTGGCACGGAATTTCTGCTTTGGCCCGCCTGCGCCCAAGTCATCATAGGTAATACGGAAATTGGCCGGAGCGGGGAGGTTTTTCTGTCCTTCCGGATTTTCCGGTTCTCCTGAATGTTTCTGTCCTTCTGCATTTCCCTGTCCTTCAAGATTTTTCCCTTCTGCTGTCCCTTCTGCTTCCAGTGAATCTTCGGAATGCAAAACGTCTCCTGCCTGTTCCCCCGTACTTTCCTTTTGTGAAGGCTCGTTTTGGAAAAATTCTTTTTGCGGAAATTCTTTTGGTGCTTCCTCTGAAGGCGCTTTTTTCTCCACAGGCGCGGCGTTCATATCCATGAAATCAAATAAGGACAGCTGCACGCTGTCCCCGATCCGTATCCCTTCCTGTATGCCTTTTTTCTTTTCCGGGAAAATGGTATAAGTGCCTTCCACATATCCCCGTACCTTTTCCAGAAGACGCTCCTTTTCATCATAGCCCTCAAAATCCGCCGGGAGCGCCGCCAGCGCCTGTTCCATGTTTTTAACGAGAATATCCCCTCCCTCCGGGGTTCCCAAAAGGCCGGCAATCTCTTTCCTGTGTTCATACGGGGACGGCGTTCCGTCCCACGGGCGTGTAACAGCTGCCGGGATGCGGCTGTAAAAATTTGCGGCCTGGGAAACAATCCTCTCTTTTTCATACTCCGGCATACGGGAAATATCCGCCGTGCTTAAATATCTGTCATGCCCAATCAGATATTTTATCCGCTTCGCCACGGCCGGCCATTTCAGCAGGGCTTCCGCTTTTACATCCTCAAGCCTCCCCCTGGTGAGGAGCAGTCCCTTCCCATCATGCCATACACCGGAATCCTCTGCGTTATCGTAGATAGTCCCGCCGCCCCCGATCCCGTATTCTTTCCAGAGGAAAGCTGCTTTCTCTTTATCCGTCCTGTCCTGTAGAAAATAAGAATAAATGCCCAGCCGCCAGTCTGGGGCTTTTCCCTTTGTAAGATAAGCGTCAATCTCGTCCTGCGTAATAAATGCCGGGGATTCCTCCCATGAAAAGCCCTCCCTTGCCCGGTACGGGACTGCCTCCTGCAAAGACTCCTTGCCCTCTGCCGCTACACCCTCCGCCATATCCTTTTCCACAGGCGCTGATATGTCCGTATGTTCCGTATCTGCATTGGAACCTGCCGCGTCCAATACCTCCTGTGGGGCATATTCCCCCTGCCTAAGGAGCTGGTGGATGCGCCCGCTTACCTCTTCCCATGTCAGGAATGCCTTATACAGCACCGCCCCATGCACGGAATCCCCGGCGGCGATCTGCATCCCCAGCTCGTCATGCCAGACGGAATATTTCCTGCCGCCGACGATAATGCCCCTGCCGCCGGTCCCGTATTCCTTACGGATAAATTCCGCAGATTCCTCCTCCGTCCGGGAAGCCATGAAATGATAAATAATATGCGGCAGGCTTCCCTTCCGGTTCCCGCCTGCCCGGAGCACCCCGTCCACTACGTCTGCGGGGATAGTGATCTCCCCGGCATACAGCGCCTGCACACGCTCCTCAATCTGCCGTATCTGCTGCTCCACGGAAGGGAACCTTCCGCTATGCGCAGAAAAAGCAGGGGCTTTGGTTTCCCCCGCTTTCTCCATATCCTGTCCGTTTCCTTCTCCCTCTAGCTGTACACCAGTTCCTGCAGGACGCTCTCCTCCGCCATGGCCGTCAGGCTGTTCATATGCGCCGCCCACGCCAGCGGGTCCTTCCCCTTGTCCGGCGCCGGATATTTCTCCAGAAGCCTTTCCACTAAGGCTTCCATCCTCTCCGCTGCCGCTTCCTCTATATCCGCCAGGTGGCTGTCCAGCTTCCCTTCCAGCATCATGCCCTGGTACCAGCCCACCCGGTTCTCCTTTAAGAATGTCTTCCGCAGCATCCCGTATTTCCCGATGGGCCTCTGCTCCTCCTCTATTGTCAGGTCCGGGATCAGGTAGTCCCCCTCCCAGTGGTATGTCAGTTCCATCCGCACTCCCTCCCTTCCCGCTTTCAGTTTCATGCTTTAAAGTGCTAAATTTATTGTAACCGATTCCTGTACGGTTTTCAAGGGCTTTCTGTTCTTCTTTCAGACAAATTTCTTTCACTGTCCGGCCGATGCCCCGAAGGAGCGGCTCCGTAAGGCTGCTTATGGCATTTCCCAATACAGCCAGCGCCGCAGGGGTATTGAAGTCCGTGATCCCCACAAAATCCCCCTCCTCAAGGTATTCCATGGGGTCTAAGCCGCACCGGAGGGCTGCCGCGTAAAAGATGCTGTTTTTCAAAAGCTCCCTGAAAGTTACCCTGACAGCATCCTCCCCAAGCCCTTCCAGATATGTCCCTTCCACTTCATAGTCCAGCCCCTGCATGGCTTCTTTTAAGTTATCTTCCGCAATGCGGGAAGAAACCGCCATGAGCGCCGGGCCTATGCCTGCCGCTTCCTTCCCCTTGAGCCCGTAGGTATCCGACACATAAGAAAGCACTTCCGCTTCATGCCGCTCTTCCATCTTCCAGAGGACAGGCGTCCATCCGCCCTGCACCAGACGGGTATCGGAAACGTCAAACACATATTTCAGCTTCATCTTCGCCCTGCTGTCATCCAACAGCGCAATCCCCTTTGCGCCCCTCCTTACCCACCGCCCTACTTTCCCGTTCCAGTCCTCCAGCGACACACAGGCAGTGGCGTCCGGGCGCTGGGCATGGACCAGCATGGTGTCTGGAAACGGATAACGGTACAGTTTTGCCGCCGTGCCAAGGTACCCCATCCAGTCCCTTGGGGAGCTGCTGATCTTTTTTGCCTCCTTCCTGGCAAGCTGCTGGATTTTCTGCAGTCTGTCCATTGTAAAGTCCCCCTCTCTGAAATGCTGTTATCTGGCTTTTATTTTCCTTTCTTCCCTTCCTGCTTCCCCTCTTCCCCCTTCGGGAAATCAAGGCTGAAATCAATCCGCCCGTCCTCCGCCTTCATCACGATATCCGCCGCAAAAGTCTGGTCCCTTTTTGCAGAATACAGATCCTTTGCATGGCTGCGCCCGGTTTTTAAAAGCTCTTTTGCCATCTTTTTTTCAATTTTCTTTTTCATGCCGGAAAGGTAGCGGTTCTCTTTCCAGAGGGTAAACGGACACTCGCAGTTGTTACAGTAAAAGTTCTTCTTTCCCTCATAGACCTCCGCCCCGCATAAGGGGCAGCTGCCTATGCTTTCTTTCCGGCGGAACCGGCCAAGTTCACTTTCCGGGATTTTCCTGCACCCTTCCAGTATCTCCCCCACCAGTTCCGTAATGCCTTCCGTAAAATCCTTACTGTCCAGCTCCCCCTTCTCCATGCACAGCAGGCCATTCTCCCATTCTGCGGTCATGAGCGCCGACTTTAGATATTCCGGCATGACTGCTACCAGCTCCATTCCCTCCGGCGTGGGGATAATCTGCCGCCCTTTCCTTGCCGCATAGCCGGAGGATACCAGCTTTTCAATGATCCCCGCCCGTGTCGCCGGGGTGCCAAGGCCTTTTTTCTCCGTATCCCGCTCAAAATCCCCCCTGCCCGCTGTCTCCATGGAAAGCAGGAGCTGGTCTTCCGTAAAGTGCTTCGGGGCGGAGGTAAAATGTTCGCTGATTTCTGCCTGAATGTTTTCAAATACCTGCCCCTCTGCCAGTTCCGGAAGCTTACCTTCCTTCCGGCTCCCGGCAGGTTCCGGCAGTCCCTGGTCACCTGCATCTTCCGCAGTCTTAAAAGCGCTTTTCAGCATATCCTCAAAGTCTTTCCAGCCATTGTGTGTGACGGTCTTTCCGAAGGCGGCAAAAATATGGCCGCTGCAGGAAAGTTCTGCCTTCACTGTTCCATAGATATGCTTCTCCCCTGTCGCGCACAGGAGGCGGCATGCAGTAAGCGCCAGCACTTTCCGCTCCGCTTCCGGCAGGGCTGGAAGGTCCGCTTCCCCGATCCTTGCAGTGGGGATAACTGCATGGTGGTCAGTGACCCTTTTACTGTCCAACACCCTGCTAATATCCGGAACCGGCATCTCCATGCCTGATAAAATATTTTCCCCAAATAAGCCGGAATGGAGGACTGCTTCTATTACCTTCCCCACTGTCTGCCCCATGTCGTCAGACAAAAACTGGCTGTCCGTCCGGGGATAGGTCGCCAGCTTTTTCTCATAAAGTCCCTGCAGGTATTCCAGCGTTTCCTTTGCGGTAAAGCCGAAAATGCGGTTGGCGTCGCGCTGTAAGGTGGTAAGGTCATAGAGTTTTGGCGGCGGTACCGTCTTTTCCTCTTTTATCACGGATACCATCTGTGCCTGCCCGCCGTTGCATTCTTCCAGCATTTTCTGTGCTTCTTTCCTGTTATCCATGCGCCCTGACACTGCCTCCATCCCGCCGTTGGAAATATGGACTGTAAAATACTTTTCTTTCTTAAAACCCCTGATTTTTTCCTCACGCTCCACAAGCATGGCGAGGGTGGGCGTCTGCACCCTGCCCACCGCCAGCTTCTTAAAGTATTTCGTAGTATACGCCCGCGTGGCGTTCATGCCCACCAGCCAGTCCGCCTTCACCCGGCAGACGGAGGCCTCGCAGATATCCCGGTACTCCTTTCCGTCCTTCAGGTTTGTAAAGCCTTCACGGATTGCGGAATCCTCCATGGAACTGATCCACAAACGCTTTACTGGGAGGGTGCTTCCGGACAGGTCGTATACATGCTTAAATATAAGCTCCCCTTCCCGGCCTGCGTCTGTTGGATAGTTGGAATAGGTGACTTAGAAAATATCCATTATTCAAGGGTTTCCAGTGCCCCTATGAATTTGTAATGGATAGTAAGTCGTTGAATTTTCTGCCCGTCTATCTCTACGGGTTCAGAAACAAGAATTTTTTCTATAAGTTGATTGATTATCTTGAAATTGAGTTCCGTTATTCCTGCATAACCGCTTATCTGCTCCGCAAACTGCTCAATGGAAGATAACTGTTCTTTGTCTGCTATGGCACTTTTTTCAAGTTCCTTTATCTTGGCTGTCAGTTCTTCCTGCTCGCTGTCAAATCGTGCCGACAACATTTGGAAACGCTTTTCCGTTATCAGTTCCCTTGTCAAATCCTCGTACAGTTTGGCATACAGGTTTTCTATTTCCGACACTCGCTGTTTACATTGCCTTAGTTCCTTTTTCTGCTGTTCCTTGTCCGCTGACAGTTGGAGATTAAGACGCTCCGCAATATCCGTTACCATTGCTTTCCTGTCCGTCAGTGCCTGTCCTGCGTGTTTCTGAATGTCCGCAAGCACAACTTCGTGAACCGTCCTCGCCTCAATGGTGTGTGATGAACAACCCTCTTTCCCAAACTTACGGTACTTGGTACAGCAGTAGAAAGTCTTGTCTAATACGTTGTTACGCTTTCTTTTCTGCTCGACTTTGGCAAGCATGGCACTCCCACAATCAGCACATTTGATAATCCCTCGGAAAATGTTATCATATCCGCTTGAACTTTCCCCGATAACGGGCGGTCTGCTCTGCAAAATCTTCTGAACTGTGTTCCAACGGCTCTGCTCGATAATCGGTTCGTGTGTGCCATAGATGATTTCACGCTCCGCATACGGGATATACTGTCTTTTCTTGGAACGCATGGTCTTAGTTGGTTTGTCCGCAACAGTAAGGTTTCCTGCATAGACGGGATTGTGCAGTATTTGGCTGACATAGGCGGTGTCCCAGTCATACATTTTTTCCTCGTCCATAAACCGCTCAAACAGTTCTTTCTTGTAGAAACTCGGTTTCATAACTTTCGCCTTACGCAAGCGGTTACAGATAGTGTGAAGCCCCACGCCCTCCTCGGCGATTGAGAAAATCAGTTCCACAACGGGGGCGGTCACTTCATCAATGACAAGGTGGTTATGGTCTTTCTCGTCTTTCTGATAACCGAATGGGGCGGTAGTAGCCATATACTTGCCCTGCATTCTCCTCGCATGGAGTGCGCTCTTGATTTTCCTTGACGTGTCCTTTGCGTACATTTCATTGATGATGTTGCGGAACGGTGTAATGTCCATTTGTGCGTTGTCTATGGAGTCCACGCCGTCATTGATAGCAATGTAACGTACATTATGGTTAGGGAAAAACACCTCGATATATGTACCCGTTTCAAGATAATTCCTCCCCAAACGTGACAGGTCTTTTGTAATGAGCGTTGACACTTCCCCGTCCTGTATGTCCTCAATAAGCTGTCGGAAAGCGGGGCGGTCGTAGTTTGTACCGCTGTAACCGTCATCAACATAGAACTGGCAGTTCAGAAAACCGTTGCGCTTTGCATAATCTTTCAGCATGGTTTTCTGTGTGCTGATACTCATGCTCTCATTGTTCGTGCCGTCATCTTTGGAAAGCCTGCAATATAAAGCAGTGATTTTGTCGTTATTCAGTTTTGCCCTTTTCATTTTGTCCTCCTTGATGAAAAGGGACTTCCTCTCAACTCATATTATACTATATTCCCTTTTCCGTTTCCAGTGCTAATTTACGCTGTTTTCCGCTATTTCCTTAACCTTTTTTGTTATCTGTTCCTCGGCTATCCGCTTGAATACTGTTTCCATTTTTTCAGTGCCTACATAATGCCTTTCCACAATTATTTTTGTGGGTGGGTGCTGTCGGCTGGCTCTATGCTGTGTGTTGCTGTCTTTGCTCATAAATCTGCTCCTTTACATGAAAATAGAGCGCATAGACTGGTTTCTATGCGCTCTGACGCTGTGTTACCTATTTAGATGCGATTGTTGTAATGGTTATTAAAAAACTAAAATTTGTCGCTATTATATTTGCTTACCCTGTATATGTTCCACCCGTATTTTCTTGATTGAGAGTTCCCTCAACTTCAATCAACAGGCATTTGACCAATTCGTTACATATTGGACGATGTTTTGTTCCTTTAGGAATTATTATAAAATCTCCCTCACATAAATGTGTTAATCCGTCCTCAAACTCAATATCAAATTCTCCCTCAATACAGTAGAAAAGTTCATCAGAATTTTCGTGTATATGAAAATCTAAAGTTCTATGTTCTGCTTGCAATACATTTAACATATGATTATTTAATGTACCCACTCTCTTATAGAGGAACAGTTCATCAATCGCATTTACATTCTCTTTCAAATTTACTTTTTGTATCATATGTTTCTCCTATTCAAATCTCAATTTGTACCTCCAATAGAATACCACAATCACACGCATATTTCTATCACATTTTCATTAAATTTCTTCCTCCCTCCGCTTAGTCCTGCTTTGCTGTCTGTTATGCTGTCGGCTCTCGTTCTGAAGTTCCCTCTCAAAGTTCTTTTTGTTGTAGCTGATTACCTCGGCGTATGCTAATTCTGTGGCGGTCTTGGTCTGCTCTTTGCCGATACTGTCATACTCCGATTGCAAAGACTGTATTTCCGCTTTCCACTGTTTCGGCGTTATCTTCTCGCCATTCTGTAAAAGGCTCTGCATACGCTCTTTTAATTCGGGGTACTTTGATAAGCTGTCCTTATGCTCCTTATCGTATTTCATTTTCGCATACCCTTTTAGTGATTGGCTCTCCTTATAGGTGGCTTGGATTGGCGCATAGAGGGCATACATTTTTGACAGTTCCTTTAATCGGTTTAGTTTCTGCCCCTTTGAAAGATGTACCGTTTCAAGCTGTTGGTATCTCTGTTCCTTATCTGCTGTGAATTTCGCAAGGCTCTCAAAGCTGTCTATCTTCCTTGTCGTGATGAATTTCTCCGCATTGCCGGCTGACTGCAAGGCGGTTCTGTCGGATATTCTTCTTAGGTGTTTTCCGCTGACAATCGGCAAGTCTAATCTGCCTTTGCGCTCCCTCACTTTTGCAATCATCTCCATGACTTCATTCTTCACGCTGACCGCTGTATTCTTAATCTTGGCATACTGTGCGCTGTGAAGTTCCTGCTTGGCAAGCATGAGCATTTCTTTCGCCTGTTCCAACAGCATATTGTTCTTAATGATTTCTCGATTGATATTTCCCCGCTCGGTCTGTATTCCCTTGCGCTCTAAAGCATTGGCAACCGCCCCGATATGGATTGTCGGCTCTTTATCAATGCCCTGTTCCTTAAAAGAGCGGTGTTCCCAATGTACCGCAATCCCCAACTGCTCATTGGTGGCATTGATTGTGTCGGCTAAATCCTTACGCCACATCTTGGCGTTTTCCTTGCTGTTCCAGTCGGTGCTGTCGGCGGTGTGGCATTTCCACTGTTTCCTGTTCCGCTTGTCAACTTTCTGCTGTCCTGTCTTTTTATCAATCACTGGTATCTTTTCGCCGTTTTCGTCAAGGTCATAAATCTTCTTTTGTTTTGCTCCCCATTCCCCGTTTTCAGTGATAGGGCGCATAGTGAGTAAAACATGGATATGGAGATTGCGCTGTCCTTTATCGTTCTCGCTGTCATGGATTGCCCAGTCAGCGCACATACCTTTATCAACAAAATTCCTCTGAACGTAATCCCTCACAACTTCCTCTGCAAGTTCATAACTCCATTCGTTGGGGAGTGACGCTTTTAACATTCTCGCAAGCTGTGATTTCTGTCCTTTTTCGGACAGTTCAACAGCGTTCCATAAAGTGGCTCGGTCTGCATATTCTTTAGGTGCATTGGGTGGGAGAGTGATTTCGCTGTGGACTAAATCTTCATGGTATTTCGGGCGGTAGGTCTGCCCGTCATATTCGCTGACAAGAATACTCCTGCTGATGTAGGACGCTTTTTCAACTGCCGACTGCCCCTTGCTCCGCTTAACTATGGAGAAACGTGTGCTTGCCTGTTTCGTGACATTACCCATACGCAACACCTACATTCTGCCGATAAGGTAGTGGGGCGCACCCATAGACTTTGTGGGCAGATAAAAGCCGCACTTTGGCTTTTGTCTGAACGCAAAGTTCACTAAAGGGTAGCAAGCGCAGCTTGCGAAGGGGAATTGTCGTTTCCCCTTTTGGCTGTCGCAAGACAGACAACGCCCTCCGCAGGAGTCCATGCAAGTGAAACTTGCCCCTCGGAGAGCGCACATACCACCTCCGGTGGTATATCTGTGCGCACCCTGTAAACAGGGTGGATAGGTTACCTCGGCTTTCCAGTGTCCTCGCCTTTGTCATTCCGTATCGCCCTCGCTTTCATTTTCGGCATTGGGGAGAGTGGATTGTGGGGGAGTGCTTTCTCGGCTTTCCGATTTGATTTTAGAGATAATCTGCTGACATTCCCTTGTCTGCAATGCAACCGACAAGATACGGTTTAACTCGCCCTCGTCATAGCTGTAACAATCGGGAAAATATTTCACAATAATACCGCCCATGATATACTTGTGGTGGTTCTCGGCTTTGCGTTTCTTCTCGTTCTGTTTTTTCTTCTCATTGGCTACACGCTGTTTTGCCTGTTCCAATGCCTGCAATGCTTTTTCTAAGTTTCTGCTTGCGTCATTCTTGTTTTCAATCATTTCTGATACCTCATTCTTTCTGTGCTGTTTTTATAGTTTCTGCAAATAAAAAGGTGGCTGATTTTCCATTAGGGTAAATCGCCACCATAGATAAGCAATATTCTGTTTTCAAACAACAGTTTCTTAATTCATCAACAACTTTTATCACAAAAATCTATATTGTATCTTGTTCCATGTGAGAACAAAACACCGTCCGTCAATTCAATGCGAAGAATACAAGTATTTTCATCATCAAAATTGTTGTGTCCATTGTCAATCCACTCCTTAAAAGCCTCTCTTAGTTTCTTGGCAATGTGTCTATTTTTGTCTGCACAAAACCAACCTAAGTTTACTCCCTTTCCATGTGCCGTAAACCAATCGCCACTAATTGCCACATATGGGCTTTTTTCTATTTGTTTCATTTTATTGGAAAGTGCATATGTAATCACATAGAATGAACTATCCTCATAAAATCCATTCACATTACGGACATATGGCATACCGTCTTGCACGGTTGCCAGAGCAATTATATTGTCCTTGTTAAATCGCTCGTTCAGTATTTTCTCTGTTTCCAAAGTTAGTTTTTCCATTTTAATCCTCCATGTTTAATAAATACTAATTTCGTGAATAAGCAATCTGAAAATGACAAGAAACATTTCTGTTTCATCAAAAAATTTTTGTTTTAGCAAAGGGTATTTGTTTATCATTTCGTCCCTAATCATAATGGAATTTTCAACTTCTGCTTTTCCATTAACCCTTATCCATTTGCGTGTGTTCACATTATAGCTTGCCATTTCAATCTGTGGATTTCCGACTAAATCAGAATAAACATTTTTCCGTTTATCCGTAGCAAAGTATAATGCCTTTTTATTTGAATATATCATACCAAAAGGTCTTAATTTGGGTTGATTATTAAATGATGTTGCCAAAAAGAAATATCCGCACTCGCGTATAAACTTATAACAATTATCAATAGATACATCAATACTGCTTTCTTCATTTCCTTGAATATCTTCATTTAACAGAAAATCAGTGCTACATTCAAATAATTTGCTTAACTTAATAAGTTTATCCGTTTCAGGAAAACTTATATCAGTTTCCCATCTTGAAACAGACTGACGAGACACATTTAATATTTCAGACAATTTTTCTTGTGTAATACCCTTTTTCTCACGTAGCAATGCTAATTTTTCACCTGTTGTCATTTTCTCACCTATTATATCTTTTTATTAACAATATGTATAGCAAGTTAGGATTGCTGAATGTAAATTTTTGAGTGCTTTTTAATAAACTTGTCAAACTATCCCAATGTGGATATTTTACCACAACCACACACACAATTCCATTAGATTTTGCTTAATCTCCCTTTGTCTTATTCTTTGCAATCATCATCTGCCTTGCCCGTTCCTTTTGCTCTATGCTGACTGCTCTCGGCTTGCGGTAGCTGACGTATGATTTTGGAAAGGAATAGGTCTTAGATATTTCGTCCTGTCCTGTCAACTTGTATGTGTCGGGGAAATCGGCAACAAGCGTGTCAAGTTTCCGCATGACCGTCTTATCCCTTGTGTAGACAGTGGCGGTCTGTTCTCCTGCATTGTAGTTTACAATCGTTTCCTGCTCGTATCGTGAAAGTTTCATAGTGCCATATCCCCCTTTCCCTTACTGTGGGTTCTTTGCTTTTTTCCCTCGGCAACTGTCGGCTGTTTTGCCTGTTCCTTTGCTCTGGCTAACCTTGCCATTACGGAATGGTCACGCTCGGTCATTTTCCGTCTTTTGGTGGTTGCGGTCAGTTCCGCACACGTTTCTTCTGACAGGGCATTTAATTTCTTCAAAGTGTCGCTTACTATCTGCTTGGTGTCGCTGTCCTTTATCTGCGGAAGAATAGCGGACAGACTAGCGCACGTTTCCGCTTTGCTCTGCTCCCCGAACTGATAGATTAGATTGATTTCATCAGCGTTGAAAGGTATCTGAAAATTTGCGCCCTCACATAAACGCTCCACGCCCACGCACTTAGGGAGATTTCTTGTCAGTTCGTAATTATCCCTCGCTGTGATTGTTCCATGACTGTCGGTCTGCCTTACCTCAACTTCGCACTGGCTTTTCTGCTCCAAAACAAGCCACTGGTATTTATCGCTTTCTTTGGTAAATACAGTCTGATGCGCATTGGAGTGTGTCTTGCTACGGATATATTTGTCGGCGGTACTGTAATAGTCCAAAATCTGTTGTTCCTGCTTTTTATTCATGGTCTTTGCCCTCCTGTGATATGGATTGATATGATTGATTAGTTTCGGTGTTTATATATGATTTTTTCTCGTTACTTGTTGGGAGTTTGAATTGCGGAATATCATTGACGGGTATTTCTACACTTGGGGGAATAGTGGTTCACTTCATACGGTAATTACCGCATGAAAAAAGACTATAACCGTCACTGTCATAGCCTTTTAAGGATTGAGGAAGTCCCTTTTTTATTTGTATTTGTTTGTCGCCCCTCCGCGCTATCCAACATCACAGGCATTGACCACGTATTCCAAATCCTTCCTGTTAAGCAGCTTCTTTAAGACTGCAAGCTGTGCCTTCTTATCCTTTGCCACAGTAAGCTTCCATTCCTCCGGGATAATGGGTAAATCCGAAAATGTCCACTTTGCATACCGCCCGTCATAGCTTTCCGGGGGAGCGTATTCCGCAAGGTGCCCGAAACACCAGCTTACAAGGCAGTCTTCCCCGGAAAGGTACCCGTCCTCCTTCTTCCCCGCTTTCAATATCTTTGCCAGCGCCTGCGAGACGCTGGGCTTCTCACCGATGACTAAAAACATATGTTTCCTCCTTTTTTGCGCAAAAAAAGAGCAACCAATCCTGATTGCCCTGGTTAATAAAATATCTTTCCGTTCCCTGTTACACAAATATCTTTATCTTTCTTTTAAAATCTCCTGCATGATTATTCTTTTATAAATGCTTTATCTGCTTCCGGGACTCCGTCTTCATCAGACACATACCGCTCCACTTTCATATGCAGGCCGTATTTTTCCCTGAGCCCAATGATCTTTGCCATCATTGGGGATGCATGGTGGGCATCTATGGAATGCTGGTCTTCCCAGCTGTCAATCAAAAGCACTGTCTCTGCATCCTCCATCGGGAAAAAATATTCATACCTGATGTTCCCGGCTTCCGCACGGATATCATCAGCCACGCCGCTTGAGACCATTTCCTCCGCAAATTTCCTTGCATTTCCATTCTCGCCGCTGTAATAGATGTTCACTGTAACCGCCATTGTGTTTCCCTCCGTAAATCCATTGTCTGGTCATAATAACGCATTGCTTTTTCATATAGCTTCCTGCACTGCGCCTCATCATGGTAAGACAGACAGTCATCTGCATAACATAACGTTAAAAACGGTTCCTCCCGCCCTGTATCCCGTGGCAGTTTATTCCACAGGGAATACATCTTCCCTGCAAAAACCGCAATATCCGTATCTTCATATATCCGCAGGAGTGACCGCATCAATATCTTCCCGAAATATTCTGTGTCGAAGCTGCTCCCCTCCATAATAGAGAGGGTATGCAAAACAGCCTCTTTGGGTGCCATTCCTTCCAGAGTAAGATAGGCCTCATTTTCCATATCTTCCATAAAGAGCCGGTCAAGTTTATCTACATACAAAGGCCACACATCAAAGCCTTCACTATATAGCAATGCATATACAAACAGTTCCTCCATTGGTTCCCCCATACAGTTATGAGCATTATCACGCTCCCTGTGAACAGAAAGCTGTCAGATCAGCTTAAACACCATCTTGCGATATTTTCAATCAATTCTGCAGGCAATGCTTTATCATAAGGAAAATATATTGCATTTTTATTAGTGGCATATCCGTTTAACTCCGATGCAAATTTTCCAATGGCTTCAGCCCCTGCATAAAAACTGATGTGCTTTTTACAGGCAGAAAATGTGATAGATTTTCCTTCTTTCTCATAATACGGCATGCTCCAGGATATACGTTCCTTTACACACGGAACGCTGTTTTGTAATAAAACCATCATTTCCGTTAAGCGGGGGCGTGTTTCTATAGGCTGCGAATCTATATATTCCAATACTGTTCCGGGTGCTTTCCCGCAGTAATGGCCTTGATTGGTTCTTTTAAATTCTCTCCCGCACTTTGGGCATATCCACATATCCGTTTCCTCCGTAAATCCCGGTTTTCCTCTCTCTCCGTCCCCGCAGTCTTTCTTCTGCAGCTGCCTGTTTATCAGAGAAACATCTATATCCCCGGAAAACAGGATTTCCCCCACTCCCCCGGCTTTCCCGAAATTCCCATCCGCCGCAAAAACATTGACCCTCTCCGTATCGCTGCTCCTATCCTTGAATGCCGGGAACAGGAACCCGCACTCCGGCTCTCCCGGCTCGTAATCGCCGCCCACCGGGCAGACCGCACAGACCAGGAACCGGTAGACCTCCTCCGATTCCCACAGGCTTTCCTTATCGTTTGCTTTCAGCGGGACGTCATAGCTGCCATGAAAAAAATAAATGGCATAGCTTTTCCTTTCCGGTATCTCTGCCCGAATTCCTCATAAAAGGTATCCAGCATCGCGTCATTTTTCAGACCGCACTCATTCAGTGCCATAAGAAGCTGCCAGATGCTCCCCGGCCTCCGGTCCGTCTCAGTGAAAACATACTCTTTCAGCTGCACGTTTGTATCGGAAAAGGGAATGGCCTTTGCAATATTGAGGTTGTCCTGCTGGTCTTTCTGTGACAGTTTCTGGAAATGCTTGTTGAAAGTCCCGTCCACAAATCCCTCTTCGTCCAGATATGCCCCGGCAATCCTGTCAAAGCAGTTCCGCTTTAATGTCATGCGCCTTGTCAGCTCCAGCATATCCTCACGGTTGATCTTTCCCATATCCGCTACCCCTCTGCTGCATACTGCCGCACCCCGGAAGGGCATGCGGCAGTGCTTCCCTTTTTTCTGCTATGGAAAATTATAGCGTATTTTCTGCCGGAGGGCAATGCCTGCCCATACTCTCTGTCCGGATATGTACCCCCTTTCAGTCCTCCGGTTCTTCGCTTTCCCCCTCTTCCTTTCCGTTTTCCCGGTCCTCATTGACATAAGCTCCCCCGTCATAAAATTCAAGGTCTTCGCTCTCCGCCTCCTCTTCCTCGCGCTTCGGCTTCCATATTTTGAAATAATAATAGGCGCCGATGCTGCCAGCGCCCAGAAGAATCATGGTAAGCACCGCCCCCATTCCCATGCCGCCTTTTTCCGGCTCCGTCCGGGGTTCTTCCTGTACAGGCTCCAGCCGGGGCTCTTCCACCGCCACCGCAGGCTTTTCCTCCTCTAGTTCCGTTTCATCTTCCCCAAGAAATTCTGCAAGGTCATTCTCGTCAATCAGGGAGAGCATATACACATTCTCCGAATTTCTGGAACGGTCTATGACCATGAAAAAGGTGTTCCCGTTCTTTGTCTGGACGGTAAGGAACTGCTTCGTTTCATCATCGCTGATGTCATCTAAAAGCTGCCCGTTCCCCGCCACCGAAAAAGGCGTGGTCTCCGTCTCCTCCGGCGTTTCCTCCGAAATGACCGGCTCCGGTACCGCCTCCGCTGTCTCGTCCACATAGGCATATGCTGTCATTTTCCCTGATAAAAGGACTGCCGCAGCCATCACAAGCATTGCCGCCAAATTCCTAACCGTTTTCTTCATCTTCCCTGTCCTCTCTTTCTGCCGGCGCTTCTTCCGGCTCCCTGATATTTTCTGCCTCTCCCGGCATGATTTCTTCCTGCCGTGCCTCCCCTATGTGCTGTCCCTGCTGTGCAGGCACCGCCCCGTTCCTGATATTTTCCAGGAAGGCAAGCATCTCCCGGCTGCCCAGCTTCATGGAGCGGATGCTCTTTATGATCTCCGCGTCTTCCAGCTGGTTTTTCCTGATATTCAGTTCCTCCAAATGTTCCTGCCATGCGGCAATCTTATCCTCCGTCCGCTTAATCTCATCTAAAACCCTGTTTAATTTTGCATTCATGCCACGCCTCCAATCTGTGGAATATAGTCCCGTTTTCTGCCATACCCTTTACGGATATCCGCCAGGACATGGCAGCGTATGCCTAACTGCCCCGCCTGTAATCAACGTCAAGGTATGCAAACTCAAGCTGCCGCTCACATATCCCGCTGCACAGGTAGCCGCTCTGGAAAGGCGCCCTCATAGGGAGCTTCCCGTCCCCGGTCATGTAATAAACCCTCGGGCTTAACCAGAGCATTTCCACCCTGTTTTCCCTGAACATGCGGAAGCGTTCCCTGCTGTCGAAAATCCCCTGGAAATTGACCAGCATGGCGAAAGGCTTCCCGATCTCATACAGCCGCTTTAAAATTTTGCCCTTTAAGCTGTAAGGCGGGTTGCTGACGATATAGTCGCATTCCGGCACTTCCGCATGGAAAAAATCCTGCCCCGTCCGGATATGCCCGTACAGGACGCGGAAGCCATTTTCTGAAAGCACCCTGACAAACGCGCTCTCTTCCGTATCAAAAGGGCACCATACCGCCGCCCCTGCCCTCAGGCGTTCCATGATCGGGTAGACCGCATAAGGCGGCGTGTAATATTCATCATTTTTTTTGAACTGGTACTGCAGCTGCGCCATACATTCCTCCTCCCCTGCACTTTTTATCAATCTTTTTTGTCACTTTATCAGTTATAATTGCCACTCCCGTAACCGCTTTTCAGGGTATCCGCCCATAGGAGAGTAGATGCCCCTCCCAGTACGGGGTTCTGATGTTGGAATATTTCACCGGATTGCCCGCGTGGATCATCATCCCGTTCCCGGCATAAATGCCCACATGGCTTGCACCGGAGGTGTTGTAGGTTCCCTGGAAGAATACAAGGTCTCCCGGCCTTGCCTCCGAAGCAGGCACTGCCGCACAGCTTCCCCGAAGCCCTTCCGCAGTCTGCCTTCCTACGTCCCAGCCATTCCCGCTGTTGTTGATGACCCAGCTCACAAAACCGGAGCAGTCAAAGCCCGTCTCCGGCGAAGCGCCGCCCCACACATAAGCCATGCCGAGGTACTTTTCCGCTTCCCGTATCATGCGGGCAAACTGCTCGTCCGATAAGGCTTCCTCAGGGATTTCATATCCGGCCCCGCCAATGCTTTCATTCGGAATCCCTGCTATATCAAACAGATAACTCCTGTTCCCATAAGTCAGGTTGTAGGCGGTATAAAGCTCCGTCTGTTCCTGCGTCATACGCCCCCTTGCCACCGTGTCAAACCCTTTGTTGGTCAGGCAGATACAAAGCACATGCCATTCATACTCCACTTCCACCTCTGTTTCCGTTTCTTCCCCCGTCATGGGATCTGTTACAGTCTGTGTCTCCGTCCTCGTCCGTATCTCCGTGATTTCTTCCACCGTAAGCCGGTACTGCTCTTCAAACAACTCTGGAAGGATATCTTTTACCTGATTGTAGGTAAATTCCTCATATAATACAGTGAGAAAAGAGATAAGCTGGTAAGGATTGTGAGTGATCTCGTCTACCTGATAGCGGTATTCGTCATAGCCCGGATGGGTGCTTTCCATGGTATTTATCTGTTCGTCCAGTGCCTCCTCCAGTTCCTTGTAGCCTGCCTCAGCATCATAGATATCTTCATCCTCGCTGGGGTATGTAGTCCCGATAAAAGTGGAAGACGCCCCCTGCACCATGGCGCTGCAGCTGGAAAGCCCTGCGGAGAAGAATAAAAATATCATCAGAAGGAAGGACGCCGCTATCAGCAGGCCTTTTTTATTCCTGAAAATCTCCGCAGCAATGCTTTTCGCTTTCCCAAAAAGTCCGTTCGCTGCTTTTTCAGCTTCTTCCGATGTCTTTCCTCCCCGCTTTGCTTCTGCACAGGCTTTTTTAATCCGCCGCTTCTGGTAAAATTTCCTCAGCTTTTCCCTGTCCGCCCCCGGCATCTGATTTCCTTCCGGATGGCCCCTTTTCTGCATCCGGCGGCTGGACTGGCGCAAGGCAAAACGAAGCGTCCGCTCCCCTGCCTGCTCCATGCCGCACAGCACTTCCGCTTCCATATTTTCCTGCTGCCTGTCCGCACCGTCATCTGAAAGGGCGGAGGCGGCAAGCCCCGTAGCTTTCCATGCCGCCCTTCCTGCCAGCCGCATCCCTGCGCTACGCGCCATGCCTTTCTCTTCCCCGAAAGAAAGGCGGGAAGCCTTCTCTTTCCGTTCCTGGCGCAGACGCCCATGCCCGTTCTTCTTTTCTGTGTCCTTTTGGGAAACCTGCAATGCCTCCCCTGCCGAAAGCCGGTTCCCTGTATGTCTTGCCTCTTCCCGGTGGGCTGTATTTTCCTTTCCCTCCTGCGCTTTCTTCTGTTCTTTTTCCCTCTGGCAGTGGGCGTACACCTGTTTTTTCTTCCTGTTATGGCCTCCGCCCTGATCCGGCGCAGTACCTGTACCGGAAGCCTCCCCACTCATTAGGGGCTTTGCCCTGATATTCTCCATATGGGAAGGGGCTGCCTGCGGATTCTGTATTGCTCCCGTATCTGCATTACCGGAAACCGGCGTGTTACCCACCACAGTATCTTCTCCCATACCAGAAGCATTTTCCGCCGGACTGTCCGGGAATCCCGCCTCCCTATGGAAATCTTTTCCCTGCACCGCTCCTTTCCCGTCCCTGCGGTAACGTGCCGCCAGAGGCTCCGGGATATAATTTTTCCTTTTTCCGGAATGGCTGTAAGAATGATCTGCCGGAACCTGCCTGATGCTTACTTTCCTTATCCCACTGTCCGTTCCCGGCATTTTTCCCGTATCCGGATAGATTCCCTGCACATTTTCCCCATAAGCCTCTGCCGGTACAGTATCTTCTGCATAAAAATCTGCCTTCTCCACGCCGGTCTGGTAAAGGCCGGCCTGCGCACCGTCATCTTCTCCGCAATCCGGCCTTTTGAAATCCGGTGAAAATCCGTTTCTCCGTCTGTCTCCTGCTTTCTGATCCTCCGCCCTGCGGCTGCGCCTGTCCTGAAAATTCATGGAGTCATCTGCTGCCGCCGGAGGCGCCTGGCAATCAGCTTCCCTTCTGCTTATCCTGACTGTTTCGCCGCTCCGGAGGTTCTCCTCCGTAAGCCCGTCCCTGTTCATCTTCCGTACCGTTTTATCCCTTGCCCTGTAATGCTGTCCACGCATATTTTAACTCCTTCCTGTCCTGTTCCACAGACGTTCTTACCGGCCGCCCTTATGCTCCCGATACCACCCGGCCATAAATACATTCCGCTCTGGGAAAGGCGGCAGGAGAATCCCGGAAGCCCCCCTGTTTAAATGTCTCCGGCAGGTCGCCACATAAGAAAGAACTTCCTTATAGTAGGCACAGTTTGCTTCCCTGTAATCTTCCGTCCCTGCCTCTTCCTTTCCCGTAAATGCAGTCTCTTCCTCCGCCAGCCGCTCCAGCCCGCACAGGGTAAAATGGATTTCCAGATAGCTGTAAATCCCCATAATGTCCGCCTTTGCATTGCCGGAGCTGATGTTATTTTTAAGCAGCTTAAGAAAAGTTTCCTGTTTTTCCCCGGCAGACAGGACGCCTGTTGCAAATTTATCCGTACCGCTCCGTATGTAATCTGCCCGGTACAGGATCTCCCTGCCCTCCGCTTTCTGTTCCCTTAAAAGGCTGTCGGCTATAAAAAGAGGATGCGGCCCTGTAAAAACTGCACCCTCCTTTTCCTTCATGACAAAAGAAATAAATGGTATCCCTTTTTCTTTTTCTGAAGTAAAATTTTTCATTCTGGATATATCAATTTCAGCAAACGCCATAAGCGCTTCCTCCATGGGCATGCTACCCTCCATAAACTGACACCGCCTCCCCTGCCCGTTTTTCCGCAATGGCAAAATATCCCCTGTCAATCTCCGCCCCAAGATATCTCCTTCCCGTCAGCGCCGCCGCTGCCGCCGTACTGCCGCTTCCCATAAAACCGTCAAATATAAGCTCCCCCGGCTGGCTGGAAATCTGTATGAGCCATGAGAGGAACTCCACATTCTTTATGGTAGGATGGTAGATACCATGCTGTTTCTGCCAGACGGAATTGTAAGTCGCCTTTGGGTATTCCGGCCCGAACCAGCAGGCATTGAACCTTGTCTTATACTTCTTTCCGGGCTTCCTTCCCGCGCAGCAGACAGTGCCCTCTTTTTTCCTGTTCTCCAGCAGCGTGGTATGGTTGAACGGACGCCGCCCCTTCTGGCAGAAAATTACCCATTCCGCATTGCCTGCATAGCTGCCTTCCAGGTCCCCGATGCCCCCTACCGTCCCTTTCTCCACCACCATGCAGTTTTTTATGAAGAACCCTGCCCGGCGTAAGCATCCATAATGATAGGGGTAACAATCGAACCGGGTAAAAAAATATGCATGGGAATCCTCCTTCAATATCCGGTAGCTCTCCCTTGCAAACCTTTCATAGTCAATCCCTTCATCCCCTGCAAGCACCCGGTGTTTTCTCTTAGTGAAATTATTCCGGTAGGAGATTCCATAGGGCGGGTCAGTGAGTATCATGGATACATACCCGTCTGGAATCTGCGCGAGAAGTTCCATGCAGTCCATGCAATAAATCCCGTTATACAGTTTTTCTGCTGTCATTCCTTCCTTTCCCCCATTTCCGAGGGCTTAGTCGTCATCAGCTTATACAGGCGCAGCGAACGGTCAAATTTGTCTTTAAACGGAATAATCGTGCTGCCATAAAAAATCAGCCCTTCCCCTTCCCCGCTGTTGGTCACATAGGAAAGCTGGTGCGGGGAAATGTTCAGCTGCTTCGCCAGTATCTGCCGGTCCCCTGCCGCCTGGTTCAGCATATAGATGAAGTCCGAATTTTCAAAGATATTCTCTATCTCCCGGCTGGCAAGCAAATCTTTAATATTCTGCGTGATCCCGGTCGGGATGCCGCCCCATTTTCTGAAACGCTTCCATATCTCCACGGAATAGGCTGCCGTCTGCTCCTCTTTCAACAGGAGATGGAATTCATCTATGTAATACCGTGTTGATTTGTTTGAATACCTGTTTATTGTCACCCGGTTCCAGACCTGGTCCTGCACGATGAGCATACCCAGCTTCTTTAACTGCTTCCCAAGGTCTTTGATGTCGAAACAGACTATCCGGTTGTCCAGCTGCACATTCGTCTGGTGGTTGAACACCTTCAGGGAACCATTCACATAGATTTCCAGCGCAGTGGCGATCCGCTGTGCCTGTACTTCCTTCTGCTCCCGCAGGCACTGGTATAAATCCCCGAGCACCGGCATATTTTCCGGCACGGGGTTCTCAAAATACTTCCGGTACACAATGGGAAGGCACCTGTCAATGACCGATTTTTCCTCCGCCTCAATCCCGTTCCTGTTCCCCATGATCAGCTCACACAGGGATAAGATAAAATCGCTCTTTACCCCCAGCGGGTTGTCGTCCTCCGAATAGTCCATGTTGATGTCCATGGGGTTGATATAGTCATGGCTGGTGGCAGATATATGGACCACCTGCCCGCCAAGTGCATTTACAAGTGGATAATACTCCCCTTCCGGATCTCCGATGATGATGTCATCCCGGGTGGCAAAGAAAGCGTTGGTGATCTCCCTCTTTGCGGAAAAAGATTTACCCGAACCGGGCGTTCCCAGAATCAGGCCGTTAGGGTTCTTCAGCTTTTTCCTGTCTACCATGATCATGTTATTGCTTAAGGCATTCAGCCCGTAATACAGCGATTCTCCCGGCATGAAAAGCTCCTGCGTGGTGAACGGTACAAAAATGGCAGTTGAAGTGGTGGTGAGCGCCCTCTGGATGGGGATTAAATTTAAGCCTAAAGGCAGGCTGCTCATCAGCCCCTGCTCCTGCATATAGTCCAGCCGCCGCAGGGAGCAGTTGTACTTCTGCGCGATCCCTGCAGTCTGGAAAATCCCATTATCCAGCTCCTGTTTCGTCCCTGCAGTGTTCATGAAAAGCGCTGTCACAAGGAAAAGCCGCTCATTCCTCTGCTGTAAGTCTTCTAAAAGCCGCTTTGCCTCCCCTCCGTAAGTATTTAAATCAGAAGGGATGATATCCATATCGTACCCTGACCTTACCGCTTTTTTCTGCTCTTCCAGCTTCATCCGGTCAATGTCCGTCACTTTCCCCTTTACCGTTTTAATGGCTTTCAGCTGGTCTAAGGACTGGACGTGCAGGTTTACCACAAGGTTCCTGTCCATATCCAGAAATTCTGCAAGCATCCGGTCCGTCAGCTCCGGCGCAAGTATCTGTAAGTAGGACACCGCCCCAAGGGTGCTGCCCATCTGGAAATCCTTCCCGCTTTTAAACACAAAGCTGGGCGGCGCGACAAAATCCTTCGTGTTCATGCCGGAGCGCAGCACCTGATTATAGGAAAACCGGAAAGGCTCATTTTCCTCCTGATTGAATGTCTCATATAAAATCTGCAGCCGCTCCTCCCCGTTTAAAGGGTACGCCTGTACGCCAAGGACCTTGAAATTATTCAGGATATCCGCCTCAATCCTCTCAAGCTTCGGCTTTGCCTCCCGGAAATTTTCCGCCCCGATGCCGAAAGTGATATATTTCGTCCGTACCAGCCCGTTATTTCCCTTGGCAAGCTGGTTCTTTAACATCTGTGCATACTCCATACGCACATCATCAAAAGCATCGTTCTGCGGCATGATCCTGATCACGGATTCATATTCCTCCATACTGCTCCTTCGGTTGATGAAGGAAAGCTGGAAATGGATGGAGCTGTCAAAGTAATTGAGGAAGTCGCACCAGTTCTCGAAAATGGCATTCTTGTCCTCATTCTGCGCCAGCTGATAGTTGATATCATAAAAACGGATGGTCTTGGAATAATATTTATCCTGCACCCGGCATATCCCGTCCTTTGCCATTTCCCGGTAAGGGATGGACTGCTGGGCGGAGATACGCTTCTCCTTCTCCTTCTTTTCCGCCCCGTGACCGTTCCTGCCTCTTTTGCTGTAATGCCCGTTCCTGCTTTTATCCCCGGTATCCGCCGGGATGTTACTTTTGTCTCTGCTTTTTCTTCCCATTTTTACCTCCATTCCGAAGCGTTTTACGCTGAGGACGCGAGCAGAATTTCATATTCTGCTCTGCGGTCAACAGAATTTGTGACGCTTCGGCACAAATTCTTGGTTGAAGGAATTGCTCATCAGAGAATTTATTCAACCTTCTTTCCCCCTTCCCCTGGTTTTAAATGCGGTATTTCCTCTCCCGCTCCATATAAATTTTCCACCTCATATCTCCGAATAGCCGGGCGCAGCAGCTTCACCCTGACCATGTTCATCAGTATCTTTTCAAAGGGAAGCCCGTCTTTCTCATACATGGCAAAGAAAAATGCTGGGAGCATGATCAGCACCATGCCTGTCGCCGCATTGCTTGTCCCGATATGCCCTTTGGTGAAAAAATAAAAAGGCAGCCCCAGGGCCGCCGCAATCCCAAGGCACACCGCCTGTCTTTTCGTCAGGTTGAACATGACCTTGCTCTTTACTTTTGTCAGGTCCTTCGGCACACTCACATATGCCATTTTGATACCTGCGGCAGAAACCCTTCCGGCAGGGGAACGCCCCTTTCCGCCGCTTATCCTTTCTTTCCATTTCCCCTTAATGCGCCCCGAAAATGGCTTTTGACAGTCCCCCTGTCTTTGTCAGCCCGAAGCACAGCACCACCGTATATGCCGCCACCCCGAACAGGGCGGAGTGCATATCCCCCGATATCTGGATGGAAGACACCAGCACACTGTAGATACCTATGCATATCATCATAAAAAAGCCCTGGAACCCGAGGGCAAAAAGCCCCCGGAAGTAGTTGTTCCCCACCTGCCCCCATTCCCTGTTGGACAGGGTTGCAAAAGGAATCGGCGCGACTGATGTATAGAGATAAATCTCAATCATCCTGACAAACAGGATGACCGTGATAATCACTGACATGATCTTCATGCCAAGGCTCACCAGCATGGTCTCAAGGGCCAGCACCGCCAGTTCCCCGATCCCCATGGACACCATGGCGGCATCCATCTGGGTTATCAGGGAATCCACGTTGATGGAAGTCTGCCCGCTGATCGCCCCGCCGGCGGCACTGACCACATACTGCCCCACGTCAAACACCGCCATGGTAATCTCAAAGGTATGTCCCACAAGATAGACCGCCACCCACATCTTAAAGAAGTATTTGAAGAACATCCATGTATCTATCTCATGCATGTTGTTTTTCTCCGTCAGCATGGTAATCAGCTCATAGCACAGCACAAAAGTGATAACCATACCGGCTATGGGCATAATGACCGAATCCGACAGGTTACGTATCAGGCTGAAAATATTCCCGTTCCACCCCTGCGGCGTCTGCCCCACCTGTGCGGCAATCTCCCCAGTCTTCTCATTGACATCCGTGAACATGGTAGATAAGTTGGAGCTGATCATGCCGGAGAGAAGCTCCCGCATCCACTGCTCGATCGCCTCGAAAATGTTATCAAACATGGGCAAGCCCCCTTTCCCATCTTATCCAAACAGGCCCGAAAGGAGCGGCACAAGCTGGGTGCCGATGAGCGCCACCCCTCCGCCTGCCATTAACTGTTTTATCCCCAATTAGGTGTAAAAACTCTGCTCTATGGCGGGCGGCGGCGTACAAAAAATCTATATGGTGTTGTTAAGAGAACCGTCCCGGCGGGACAGGTCAGGCAGTGACCTGTTCCACCTCCGGGATGGGTTTGAGATTAAAATGAATTTCGATAGAAATGTGTCTTGTTTTATTTTCGTCAATGCGCTCATGCACGACGATTTCTTTGATTAAGCGGTTGAGGGTGGCTGCGTCCAGCTCTGTGATGTTGGCGTATTCCTGAATGGCTTCCACCCATTGTTTTGCGTCATTGGCAAGCTGGACTTCATCGGACAGCCGCTTCCTGCCCTCGGACACTTTTGTTTTAAGCTCCGTCTGCTCGGTCTGTGTCCTTTCCAGCATGGTGTTGAAGTTCTGCTCACTGATACGCCCTGCAATCATATCCTCATAAAGCCGCATTACCATTTTGTCCAGAACCTCAATCCGTTCCTCGTCCCTTGTAAGGGAGCGTTCCATTGCTTCCCGCTGTTCCCGCTGCTCGGCTTCACAGGTATTGGTCAGGCGGTCGGCAACCGCTTCCCCGTCCATCAGGGCAGCTCTGGCACATTCCCGTATTTTCCGCAGCACATGGCTGTAAAGGGTGTCATAATCAATCCGGTGCTGGGTGCAGTGGTTCTTTCCAAAGGCATTGTAGGTCTTGCAGGAGTATATCCGCTGGGGATGTTTTGCGTTTGTGTAGCGTATCGTCAGCGACTTCCCACACTCGCCGCATTTTAGCAGTCCGGCAAACAGGCTGATTTCATTGGTCTGCCCCGGACGCTGGCGGGATTTCAGCTTGTTCTGCACAATGTCAAAACTCATGCGGTCAATCAGCGGTTCATGCTGTCCCTCCACCACAATCCAGTCCTCCGGCTTCTTTTCCCCAATCGTGCCGATTTTGAAGCGGTAGTCTTTTTTCTGGGAAGCAATCGCCCCGGTGTAGACGGGATTCATCAAAAGGTCTTTGATAACGGAGAAGTCCCACATATACCGCCCGTTTTCCGGGTCTTTCTTTTCCCATTTGGTGCGGGTATTGCGAAGCCCCCGTTCCCGATTCCACCATGTGGGGCAGGGGATTTTTTCTTCCTCCAGCCGTCTGCGGATATAGTTCGGACCATGACCGTTCAGGGCATATCCGAAAATCAGCCGCACAATCGGGGCGGTTTCCTCGTCAATGAGCAGATGGTTTTTGTCCTCCGGGTCTTTCCGATACCCAAACGGGGCAAGACACCCGGTAAACTGCCCTTTCTGCGCTTTCAGAAGATAAGAGGAATGGACTTTCTTGGAAATATCCTTGCTGTACATCTCGTTCAGGATATTTTTGAACGGGGCGATGTCGTTGTTATCCCGCAGGGTGTCGATACCATCATTCATGGCGATATAGCGGACACCGTTTCTTGGGAAAAAGTCCTCAATCAAATGCCCGGTTTGCAGATAGTTCCGCCCCAGTCGGCTGAGGTCTTTCGTGATAACAAGGTTGATTTGCCTGCGCTCAATGGCTCTCAACATCCTCTGTAAATCAGGACGCTCCATGTTAAGACCTGTGAAGCCATCGTCCTGATAGACTGCCACAACCTCCCATCCCTGCTTTTCGCAGTATTTTTCCAGCATATCACGCTGGTTTGCGATACTGGCACTTTCGCCTTGCAGGTCATCGTCCTTTGACAGCCTGCAATAGACCGCCGCACGATAGCCCCCGGCAAGTGCCTTTCCGATTGTTCTGTATTCCATTTCGTTCATCATAGCCATTTACCCACACAATCCAGACGGTATCTGGCTCTTTTGAACCTCATCTTCATTATAGCCCATATCTTTCTTTTTAGCAAGATATTCTTTCGTATTTATCTTTCCGTATTTCTGGGAAATCAGGCTGACGAACACATCAGTGGCGTCCAGTTCTCCGTCAAACACAGTAGTCACATGAATCTCTGTTTTGTTTTTTGCCATAGGCAGTTATCCTCCATACATGAAAATAGCCAGACAGAGGGTGTCGGCAACGAAGTCCGGCAACGGGCTTCAAAAGACCTTGCAAACAATCTCAATCTGGCACTACTTACTATTTATACTTTTCTTTTATTTTTCTGTTGTTTTGGTTGTTATAAGGGAGAAAAGCCCGGAAATAAGGGATTTTCCCCGGCAACCGGCTCGGCAACGGGATAGCAACAGGAGGTGCAACGGGCTGTCATTCTCAGAATGGAAGCTCCATCTGTTCTGTGACCTCCACAAAACCGTCCATCGTTTTTTCAGACGGGTTGCCGGAGTCCGTTGCCGGGTTTTCACGCTCCCAGCCCTTTTGTCTGCCATATTCTGAAAACATTCTTGGGTTCGGGAAGTACCGCCAGCCGGAAATGCACTGGTTCATAATCTCGTTGATTTCCCGGATTTCCCATTGCTTCGGTTCGTCAAAGGCATGGTTCAAGGCTTCCTTGTAGAGCTGCTTGGAGCAGACCATGCTCCCGGTGTACTTATCAAGATACGCCTGTATCATCCCGGCTTTGGTGTCCTCCGGCATAAAATCCCGCTGGTGTTCTTTGAGATACCGCTGCATGGCGGGGCTGAAAGCCAGCTTGAACCTGCCGCTTCGGTAAATCTCCATCGCTTCCGCCCACATCTGCTCGATATAGGCTCTGGAAGCGGCTTCGTCCTCCAAAATGTGAACCTCGGCTTGCTCTGGGTACACCATGACGGGGATAAAGCGGCGGTTGCCGGAACGGTCAAGGGGCAGGAAGTCAAGGGCATTGGAAGTGCCGCCAAACACGCACTGACGGGGGCGGTCTGCCGGATGGGTTTCATAGGGTATCTTGTAAACCTCTTTCTGCCGGCTTAAAAATGACTTGATTTCCTCAATGCTCTTGGCGTTGGCGGTTGCCATCATTTCCGACATTTCAATAATCCAGTGACCTTGCAGCTTGCGGTACACATTGTCATCGTCCAGCTTCCGCAAATCATCGGAGAACCACTCGTCCCGGACTGCCAGCAGACGGAAGAATGTGGACTTTCCCGCCCCCTGACCGCCTACCAGACAAAGCATGATTTCAAACTTGCACCCCGGCTGAAAGGTTCGTGAGATTGCACCCAGCAGGAACAGCTTCAACGCTTCATAGGTGTAATCGTCTGCGTCAGCCCCCAGAAAGTGCCGCAGGCAGAAACGGATTCGTTCTGTCCCGTCCCACACAAGGGCACTTAAATAGTCCCGGATGGGATGGTACTTGTTTTCATTCGCCACAATCCCAATGGCGTTATCAATCTTTTTCTCATTGGTAAGCCCGTAGGTTTCTTCCAGATAAAGAAGCAGATACTTCATGTCCGTATCGTTCAGGGCGGTGCTTTCCCTGTGAAAACCGATAGGCTTTATGATGTCCTTGCGGTCAGTCAGGATGTTGTATGCGATAGCCCCGGAAAGCAGCGGGTCACGCTGGAATACGGTCAGGCAGTTCCGTATGCTCTGACGGACACCGCCTTTCTCGGTGGTTTCCAGCCCCGCCTTGATTTCCTCAATGCTCTGGGGCGGCTGCATGGCGTTCATGGTGTTTTTTAGTTCTTGCTGCGTCTGTGGCTGCAAGCTCTGCCATTCGCTGTTCAAGCTGTATCACATCCTTTCCGTAGTCCGTAATCAAAGCCGCTTTTTCCTCCGTCTCCCCAAACAGCAGCACATCCAGCAGATATTCCACATGGGCTTGCTTCTGTAAGGCTTCCACAAACCGGGGATGAAAGGCTTCCTCCGGGGAGTGCGGGGCGTAGTCCATTCTCCATGCCATCAGCAAGTGAAGATAATCGGCAAGGGTACGGAAGCAGCGGCTCTTTGCTTCCTGAAACTGTTCCTCCGGGGATTTCTGCCGGGGCTTGGGCTTTTTTGCCTTTCCCGGCGGTTTCCAGTCCTCATAGGAAAGCCCGAAGTTCTGTGCCAGTTGTACGGCGGCTTCTTTCTTTCCCAGCCCATACAGGGCGGCGGCAAAATCAATCACATCCCCATCCGCACCGCAGCCGAAGCAGTGGTAACGCCGATCCAGCTTCATGCTTGGGGTTTTATCGTTATGAAACGGGCAGCAAGCCATCCCGTTCCGCCCTACATGGATTCCATAATGCTCCGCAGCCTGTCTTGTTGTGGCGGACTGCTTCACAGCTTCAAATACATTCAAATCTATCCCTCCTTGAAAATAAGAAAAGCACCTGACATTCTCTGATTGAAAATGGCAAGTGCCTGTTAAAGTTCCATATCCTGTTGTCTGTGTTTCGCCTGTGCCGGGGCGGTTCTTTGAGCCTTTTTCTCGTCTGCCTTATCCTGCAAGACTTCCTTGATGGGCTGCTTCTTGGGCGGCTCTTTGCTTTCCTCTGTGCCGGGGGTAGCTTTCCGTACCCAGTAGCGGATGTCCCGCAGCTTCTTCAAATCCTCCTGTACCTCGGTCAGCGGTACTTTCAGCTCTGCGATTTCGCTAAGAAGCGTTTCCTGCTCCTGTTGCAGCTCCTTTTGGGTGCTGTCCTTATCGTCTGGGTGCTTGGCAAGGTAGGCGGCGGCTTTCGCATATCGGGCAACCTCCGGGTGTTCCTGTTTGAATTTCTCCTTTGTTTTCTTGAAAAATATCTTCTGGTACTTCTCATAGACAGGCTTACATTCCTTGCAGTCTGTCCGGCTGGCAAGAATCCTATCAATCACTTTGCTGCGGGCTTCCTTTGGCTTCATCTGACTGCGGTAATCGGCGGCTGATTTCCCGGAAGATTCCAGAAACGCTTCTAAGTCCTCCACAGTGGAAAGCCCCTTTTGCCGGAGATAGGACAGGGCTTCGCTGACTGCCTTTAAGTCCTGTGAAGTCCCCCGGTTCTGTCCAGCCCTTGTCCAGTCCTTCCGTTCTTCCTTTCGTATCTCCATATACTTCATCAGCAGATTGGGAAGAAGTGTTGCCTCCTCCGCCGCCTTTTGTGCAAGCAGCTCTTTCCGTTTTTCGCCCAGCTCGGTAATCCAGCCTTTGAGGTTTTGGATAAGCTGCCGGATAGACTTCATCAGATTGTTGGCGGCTTTGATTTCCCGGTTCAGATTGCCGATATTCGTCTGAATACCACGCTTTTCCATCTGACGGACAGCAGCCCCCTCATGGACAGTAGGGATAATATCAAGCCCCTGTCTGGCATAGGAACGCAAGTCCACACGCTCCGGGCGGTCATTGGCTTCCAGATAGCGGTTCTGGATGACCTCCCATTCATGCCGCCAGATTTCGCAATACTTCTGGTCGTTCCAGTCCACCGTATCCTCCTTGTGGCTTTTCCACCTGCCAGACGGAAGTTTGATCCGTTCCCCGTTTTCGTCAAGGTCATAAACTTTGCGGCTCTTGGGAAGCCATTTCCCATGTTCGTCCATTGCCCGCATGGTCAGCAGGACATGGGCGTGGGGATTATGTCCCGGCGGATGGGGGTCATGGATAGCAAAATCAGCAATCATGCCTTTGGAAACAAACTGCTTCTGGCAAAACTCCCGGACAAGGACAGCGTACTGGTCGGGCGGTATTTCTCTGGGGATGGTAAGCACCCACCGCCTTGCAAGCTGAGAGTTCCATTGCTTCTCCACCGCTTCGGCGGCGTTCCATAAGGTATTGCGGTCTGCATATTCCTGTGGGGCATTTGCCGGGAGCAGGATTTCATTGTGGACGATACCACGCTTTTCTGGGTAGTGCTTCACTTGCTGGTCGTATTCACAGAACAGCTTTTCGCCACTCTGGTAAGCAGCGGCGGCAACCGCAGACTGCCGCTGGCTGCGCTGAACAATCGTGATTTCGTTGTGTGGACAGGGCATTTCGTGTCCCTCCTTTCGGTAATTGGTGGATGGGGTGGCGTTTTACCACCTCATTTGGGGCAGAAAAAAAGCAGGAGACCTTTTCAGATTTCCTGCTCGGTGTGCCGCTGTGTGGGCGGCGGGTATTTAGTTGTAAAAGTTCGGGGCAAGTTGACCCGATGTATAAGAAATAATAAACCAGAAGTTTACAAGCTAAATTTGTTACAACAAAAATGTAAATACTCTTTAACCGATATTTCTTTGCTATTCAAAATTCCAATAGCAACAAATATAACTTCTGCAACTGTAAGATAGCAGTCTTTCAAATCAAAAATAAAAAGGGTAGGTATCTGCAAAAAATCTAAACTTCCACCCCAAAACAGCTTATCAATCAAGCTACATAAACATCCCGATATGCCACAAATCATTATTATTTTTACCCAAAAACTTATATGTGCTCTTTTTGCCTGATATAGCATATATCCTGAAAAAAAGAGGAACAAAACAAACACATTCAATAAAATGGTAACAAACGGACTTGATAATAATTCGAAGAAATTTCCAGCATAAGATAAACGAGTATTTAGTTCTGGATTAAATCTTAAAACTTTGGCTATTATATCAAATTCGCATTTCATAAATACTTTTGAAATTACTATTTTAACCGTCTGGTCAATTAAAACCAATAATGCCACAGGTATAATAAACGGCTTAAACTTTTCCATCAGTAACACTTCCTCTCAAATTATTATTTTATTATTTCTTCTTTTTCGATTTAGGGGTAGGCAATTCCTCATACATAGCATTAAACAATCCTGTCAAAAACTCTTTATTATCAACTTCATCTACCAACAACATTTCTTTTGCTCCCTCGTAAGGTAACTCATACGAAACCGTTGGCATATAACTTATTGCTGATTTTACTGGTTTAACAAGTAATCTATCATCATAGATACCGCCTACAATCTTACCACGATAATAAATGACAAATTCGCCCATCATAGCTCGATAGGTAATTTCATTCAAGCCAGATAACTGACCTAAAATAAATTCTAAATATTCTTTGCTGGATGCCATAACTTTACCTCAATTTCTAAATTTATTACTGACTTCATTATACTTTATTGCTTATCGAAAAGATAGCATATTTTATGAAACTTGTCGGCTGGGAACAGCTTGCATTGCAAGGTGTCCCCAGATGGCAAGTCCACAAAAGGGTAGCTGGCGGCAGCCAGCGCAGGGGAAGCGTAGCGTCCCCTGTTTGATTTGGAGCAGACCTTGACTGCGGAAAATCACAGCCCTCCGGCGAGGAGCCTTCGGAGAACGCAATGCACCAACCTCTGGGTGGTGTATAATTGCGCCCTTAGTAAACTAAGGGGTTTACGGCTTCTCTCGTTCCAGAAGTTTTTTCAATAGTTCCTGCGTGTCCTGCCTGTGAAAAATGAGTTTCAACAACAGCATGACATCATCATCGGTCAGGCGTTCCGGCTCTTGCAGATAACTTTCCAGCATGCCGCCACGAGTACAGAGCCGGTGTGTCCGTTCCTTTCGGGTAAGCTGCTTTAACTGGTGCTGCAATGCCTTTTCATCATTGATGGCTTTCCGCAGTTTCTTTTCGCTTTTTTCCAGCTCCCGGTTGAGCTTTTCCAGCTTTGAGGTATCAGGCAAGGGCAGCGTCCTCCTTTCCCGGTATCAGCACATAAATCCGGTTTGGTTCTCCCACGCCCTGACGCACCCGCATGATAAGTCCGGCGGTTTCCAGTTCATTCAGAGAACGCTTGACCGTCATGGGGCTGCGGGACAGGACAGTGGCAATGGCTGTGACAGGGAAGCAGACAAACAGGATTCCGTTCTCGTCCTCCTGACCTTTAGAGAGCATAGCATCCAGCATCCGGCAGTACATGACCTTTGCGGTGCTGCTGACTGGAAATCCTGTCAACGCTCTTGGAAATGGCATACAGGGTGGCAATGGTGTGTCTATCGTCATAAATTCAAAATTCATTCGGTGTGTTCCTCCTTTTTCTTTGCTCGTTTGGATAAATAACGGGGGCAGTCAATCACAACCGCCCGGAAGCTCTGCTTGCACCCATGCTGGCATTTCCGGCATAATTCGTTGTAAGTGACACGCCCCCGGTCATTGAGGTAAAAGGAAAGCTCATACTTCCTCTTTTTGCTCATTCTCGGCATATTGCGCTTCCTCCCGTTTTAGTGTATGGTTTCGGGGCGATTTTCGGCAAAATTACGGTCATAGAGCCGCTTAAAATCTCCCGAAGTATCAGCGATAGGGTAGACTATCCCACTATCAGATTGTCGTGTTTCGGTATCATTTCGGTGTCAGTTCGCCAGTTCTCCCCGGTGTCGTTCCTCCCCTGAATCTCACAGCGGCGTATCGCTCCCTTTGGTATGCTCGTTTCGGTCAGGGTTCCTCCACATCCCTGCCAAAAGTCATGGCACTACATCGCCGGGGAAGCATATCCCACACAGGCTGGTCATTCGATTGGAATAATCCATCGATGAACTACCTGTATCATAGAACATTTTTGTGCCCTGTGCCGTATGTCCACAAAGTAGGAATTAGGGGTAAAAATCAGAAATTTCCACGATTGCGGAAAGTATGATATAATCCAGTTAAACGGCAGTAATGAAACCGCCGGAAAGGAGCGTGTGCCCATGAAAGGAGCAACAAGCATACAGGAACGCCTTTGGGAACTCCGCAAGGACAAAGGCTTAAATCTGGAAGAACTATCAAGGCTGACGGGCATTTCCAAATCAGCTCTTGGAAGTTATGAAAAAGAGGATTATAAGGAAATCAATCATGGCAACCTTATCACGCTGGCAGACTTCTATGAGGTTTCCGTCGATTATCTGCTATGCCGGACAGAGAACAAGGAGCAGATCAACACGCCATTGACGGAACTGCATTTAAACGATGAAATGGTTGCACTTCTGAAAAGCGGTCGGATTAACAACCGTCTGCTCTGCGAACTTGCCACACATAAAGATTTTATCAAGTTTCTTGCAGACATTGAGATTTATGTGGACGGGATTGCCACCATGCAGATTCAAAATCTCAACGCTCTTGTCGATACCGTCCGGCATGAAATCATTGAACGGTATCGCCCCGGCGAAGATGACCCGCATTTGAAAGTGCTGCAAGCCGCCCATATCAGCGATGATGAATATTTCAGTCACATGGTTCTGGATGACCTCAACCTCATTATCCGGGATATTCGGGAAGCTCACAAAAAAGACAGCGAAAGTGCTCCCCAGACCACCGTTGCCGATGAACTGAAAGAAAATCTGGAAGCGGTCGAAAATTTCAAGGGCAGCCGGGATGAAAAGCTGGTTGTTCTTTACTGCAAGCAGCTCGGTATCAACTATAAAAATCTGTCAGACGAAGAATTTCGCTGGCTGATTCGGATTCTCAAAAAATCAAAGAAAATGGGAACGCCTATCAGCCAGAGGAAAAAACGGTAAAGAAAAAACCGCTGTTGCATGGTTTGTTGGCTCCCATGTAGCAGCGGTTTATGCTGTGGTTATTCAATTAAAATTTCAAAGTGACAAACTTAAACTTCTTCAACATCAATAACATTATATCCTCTTTGCTTTAATGCCTTCGCAAAAAATCCCATTCCAGAAATTAGTTTTCAAGTAAAGCTACCATCGTATATTTGATTTACACCACAAGTAGGACTTCTGGATTGTAATATAACCAAATCAATATCTTCATTTTGAATTTTTGATAATGCCATTGACACTGCTTTATTATATTCAGAATTAACATCATTTCCATTTTCATCTACTACAATCCCATTCACAATTTCTGCACAAGGTCTAGGAATTTTCATGCCAGCTAATATTTCTGGGCAAATAGAAATAACTTCTTTATCCTTTAAGAAATTGATAACTGCTAAATTTTTATTGTTTTTTCCGTTATATTTACAGTTTGTTCCCATAATACAGGCACTAACTAATACCTTCATATTTATCACCCCAAATCAAATTTATTTACATAATCATTCTACCACACCGTTATGAATAAATCATCTCATGCAAAACAATTTCTTCTGCCCGGTTATGGATGTTATTACATCGTTGTACCCATTCCATTTGACAGGTACGCTTTAATTCCTCTGTCACGCCCTCGGTAGCTTTCAGCTGTTCCATGATAGTGTCTAACCGTTCCTGTGCCTGTTCGTTCAGGTCTGCAAGATATGTCCACAATTCTCCGGTCAGTATCAATGTGTTCAATCTGGCTGGGTGGGCTTCTCTTAAATATTCCCGGTGTATCCGTCCGTACTTTCCGATAGGGCGGTGTTCCTCCGGCAGCTTCAAATCCGGGATATAGTAATCTCCAACAAGGATATAATCAATTCCGTTTTCCGTTATTCTTGGTTTCAATTCGCTCATGTTCCTTATCTCCTGTGGAAGCAGGCTCGTCTGGTACTAACTCAATCACATCGGTAATCTCACAATTCAGCGTTTCGCAGATACGGGCTAATGTATCCATACTGATGTGCTTTCCCTCTTTACTCATGTTGGCAATCATATTTGTTGTCATACCAGCGGCAAGCCTTAAATCCTCTTTTCTCATATCACGCTCTAACAGTGTGTGCCAGAGTGGTTTATAGCTGATGTGCATATTGTTTTCCTGCCTTTCTACCCATACCACCGGGGCGGCTGCCCCGGCAGGAACTTTTCTCTTATTATAACACCAATCTTGTGTAATCACAATTTATTCTTGTATCTTGCCGCTGATACCGTCTGGATTGTGCTTTTCCTTTCTTTTTGTTCCCTTTAATTAGCCATGAACTGCTTGATCCCTTGTGATTTTGCGCCCGATTGCGATAGGTAAGCCTACAGTTTCAAATGTTTCCGGCTTTTCCCCCGCTTAGCACCGTGCGTGCGACTTTCACCGCACACGGCGCCCCATCGAATTTAGAAATTTTACGTTTTAAACATAACTTACACACTTCGTTACAGCATTAAAAAATTGTTTGTGCTTTTGCTGCTCCGAAGTCAACACAGGCACCCACCCCTTTCGGTTAGGATTTTCTTTGTCATACTCGAAGCTGTGTTTGTTATGTTTTCAGTTTTTGTTTCTAAATCCGACTGGTGGCTATCCCTCCACGGGCTTTTTATTCCCGCTTCATAGGTACTGTGCCACCACTTTCGCCGGGATTAAGATAAGTTATAGCGATAGTGGAATATCATAACTGATATACCAGCATTCCCTGCTGGTTTTCGCTTTTCCTTATCAGCGTGACATCAGCCTGCAACAGCCTTATCATTCACATCCCGGTTTACCACGTTCCAACAATCCTATCATTGAATACTTTTAGGTGCTTCCTCTAAGCCTGTGTCCAATTCAAAGAATCTTACCGCCTGTAACGGTATGTGGACGTTCATAACAACCAGTCTTACTAATCCACGGACACCCCAATTTAATGGGGAAATGCCTTTCGACAAATCCAAACGTTTAGACCCGTACATTCGGAAGTACGCCAGTATTTTCATACATTCTCACCATGAGTATCCGACACCCGGCATATAGATGACGCCATCCACCTCTGGACAGGTTTCGTGCGGGAATATCCCGTTTACGGTCACTCTCTGCCGACTTCACCGAGCTTTTGACGGTTAGGCAGTTGCATACCGCCGCCAATCGGAGTATCAGTGTGGGCGTTTCAAGGCGTTACCCTGTCATTCCACCCATCGGATTGTCAGTTCTCCTAAGATTTCAGGCTGTTTAGCCTTTCGACTTAGTGCGTAACCTTTTCAGTTACGAACGTGTCGCACGGTTATCATTCCCATAACCCTCAAGCAGGTTGATGACACCCCACACCGCAAGGCCAGCGCCAAGGGCAACTACCAGTGTCTGTAAGATTGTGATCGCTGAAGTAAAAAATGCCATATTTTTCTCCGAAACCCAAACCCCCGAAACGCCCTATTTTGTCGTTTCACCACAAACTGTGTATCTCAGGATACGGGTTCTTTTCCTTTCTTAAGTTTTTATTTTATTTTTGAGATAAAAAAAGAGAGCCTCTGTATCCGGAACCGCTTTGGGAAGCGTCCATATATACGAAAAGCCTCTGGTTTTAAGTTCCATATTCAGTTGTTTTTCAAAATGTACCGTCAAGTACCTGACGCATTCCCTGCATGATATAAGCTGCACAGGGAACCGCAATGCTGTTCCCCAGCATCTCATAGCGTCTTGTATCCCCAATCTCTTTCCCGTCATGCCGGTATCTGGTTCACCCGTCCGGGAACCCCTGCAGACGCTCACATTCCAGCGGCGTAAGGCGGCGCGCCATACCGTCAAAAGCCACCACCGGCAGGTTGCCATGGGGCTGGCCCCGCAGTGTCGGGGAAAGCCCGGAATGTTCCACAGCCAGGTAACTCCCGCCTTGGTCATTCAGTATCGCAGCTTTCCCCCGTCCAGCCATTTTTTGTCCGTTTTCCGGTATTGCCACCACATGGCGGTCTGCTGTTGTCAATGTATAGGAGAGTTCTCTCTGACAGCCTATGCCATGCCCTCCGTTTCCGGGCTTGCGGCCTATGGTATTCCCGGCAATGCAGTACACCTCCTTGTCCGGCATACCGTTTCCCGTCAGCCCTCCGTTATCTCCGCCGCCTGCCTTTTCAGGATCATCTCCACCAAAGGCGGAAACGCCCTGCCGAGGAGTGCCGCCCGCCTCAAAATACTCCCGCAGGCTTTTGGGGACAAATAATATTTCCCCGGCGCTCCTTCCTCTAAAATCTGTGACAAGGAACACGCGCCTGCGCCGCTGTGCTGTTCCGAAATATTGGGCATCGTACACGCACCAAGCGAGGTCAGCTGCTCCGCCTCGCACCATCCCGGCGTTTGCCCACTTCCCGGAGCAAGGCATTGGAACTTCGCCCGCTGTGAGCGCTTCGAGCACCGCCCTAAAGTCACGCCCTCCGGCGGATGAAAATGCGCCGGGGACGTTCTCCCACAATGCAAATTTCGGGTATCTCCCATCTGTCGCCTCCCTCATTTCATCAATGATTCTTACCGCCTCTTTAAACAATCCGCTCCGCCCGTCGGCAAGCCCCCGTCGCTGCCCCGCAATGGACAGCCCCTGGCAGGGTGAGCCGAACGTGATAATATCCACGGGCGGGAGCTTCCCGCCGCGGAGACAGGTAATATCCCCCATATGCTCCATATCCGGGAAATGCCGCCTTGTGACCGACACACAGTCCGGCATGACCTCACTGGCCCACAACGTGCGGATGCCATAAAAAGATGCGGCATAAGGGAAGCCCCCTATACCGTCAAAAAGGGAGCCTAATGTAATCCCTCCCATAACCACCTCCCGTAAAAAAGCAGCAGGTATCCTGCCGCAGCCTGTCATGCTGTATTGCTTTTACAGCACACAATATCCAGTTACGCTTTATCCATCCGCCCCTGTCAGGCGCGCGTATCCGGTTAAAAGTATTATCCCTTACCATTTTCCACCCCTTCACCGTCATGTCTTTTATGTTTCAGTCAAAAACCTCTTTTTCCGGGAATATTTTTATCAGTTCCCGTACCGCCTCCCACACGAAAGGATTGCTGTCAGCTTCCGGCACATAGCGGATCAGCCCGGTATTAATCGCCCTGCCCGAAACAAGGTCAAGCACCAAGTCCTCACTTTCCGGCTCCCCCGCCTTATGAATCCTGATTCCAATGGACGGGACCCCGTTCATACGCCCCGGCGGGATATTCCGGTAGATGGAAACCGCCTCTTCCAGTGTACCGATCCCCTCATGGCATTCCCCAAGGCTGTGGAACTCCCCACATTCTGCCACTGTAAAAGTCAAACCCTTTGTGCCTGCCCTTTCCTTTTTTGCATTGTTTCCTGCCATAATCTCCCTCCTGTCTGCAAAAAAAATTCTGCCTCACCCCCTGCTCATATTAATTTTATTTTGCGGCATTAAAAAAGGGCGCTGTTTCCTGTACAGTGAGTGCCCTGTCATGCCGCCTTATCCTTCTGTTTTCGCCGCATTTCCTGTATTTTCCGTATCCCCTGCGGTTTCTTCCACCTCAATCAGTTCAAACTCCTCATCTACCCGCAATTTCAGCCTGTGTTCCAGGTACCCTTCCACGTCAAAGGTGTTCTTCCTGTCATAGTCTGACAGTTCCTTATACCGCTTGTGGCTGGTGATGTCGAACTTATTGCTCAAAAATGGACGCACCCCGCGGAGCTGCAGGATACATTTATCCCCGTCCATGACTGCAAGCTCATCCCTGCTCATAAGTTCCTTTCCGACCTTTTGAAAATTTATGCCATAAGAGCGGCTCTGCCCCCTGGTGTCGGAAGTATTGTACAAGTCAATGGTCTCACGCCCTAAAGTCTCTGAAATCTCCTTCAGGGTGGTGCTCTCCTTCCCGCCAAGGAATAACATGCTGTCACAATTCCCTAAAATAGTCTCGCTGGCATCCTTGTAGATCGTCTTTAGCTGGCTCTGCGACTGCAGAATAATAGAGGCAGAGATTTCCCTGCTCCTGATGGTGGCGATCAGCTTGTCAAACTTTGGTATCTGCCCGATATTCGCAAATTCATCGAGTAAAAGCCTTACATGGTACGGGAGCCTGCCCCCATGTACGTCATCCGCCCTGTCGCATAAAAGGTTGAAAAGCTGGCTGTACATCACCGCCACGATAAAGTTGAAAGTGTCATCCGTGTCGGAGATAATGACAAACATGGCTGTCCTTTGGTCGCCCAGCATATCCAACTCCATCTCATCATAGGAAGTCAATTCCCGAAGCTCTGCGATGTCAAATGGCGCAAGCCTTGCACCGCAGCTAATTAAGATCGATTTTGAAGTTTTGCCCGCCGCAAGCTTAAATTTTTTATATTGGCGTACCGCAAAGTGTTCCGGCTTCTCCTGTTCCAGTTCCTCAAACAGCTCATCCACCGCATTTTTAAATTCCTCGTCATCTTCCCTTGTCTCCGAGGCGTTAATGAATTCCAGCAGGGTAGAGAAATTCTGCTCTTCTTCCGGTGCTTCATAGTAGATATACCCGATCAGCGCACAGTATAAGAGCCTTTCGGATTTGACCCAGAAATCTTCGGCGGATTTTTCCCCTTCCCCTTTCGTGTTGGCGATAATGGTATTCACCAGCTTTAAAATATCCTTTTCGGAACGGATATACCGGAAGGGTTCCGATAGGTAAGCCTTTGATGTTATCTCCAGCTTTTCCCCCGGCTAGCACCGGACATGCGACTTTCACCGCATCCGGCGCCCCATCAAGCATAGTTTCAGCAGTGATACACACTCACTTTTTCACATTAGCTAAATCAGTTTGTTACGATTTACATTGACATTTCTGCCAACCCTGCGGTAACACGCAGTTTGTTTACCTTAGTAATTTGTGCCTTATTCAATTCATACTTCTTTGTCAGTGTAGCGAACTTTATACTGTCTGTTGTTGAGATAAATTCATATCCGGCAGGCGATAAAAGCAACAGATTACGGTAACTGTCTCTGCCATTTTTACACTCATTTGATTTCCTGTAACAAATACAGTGAATCACTTCCAGTTGTTCTCCAGTGATTGCACATTTACCTTCCTGCCCGGCATAGAGAGAGATTCGGTTATCATTGAACTGTACCGTTTCTCCTGTTACCGGGTGGCGCATGAGCCAGAGCATATCTTCAACATTCAGTTTCAGATTGCTGTGGATTTCCATTCTTCCGTCTAGAGTATATAGGTTGATTTTCCTGCTCTTGCGCATTGGTATTTTAAACTGCACATATGCCAGAGGTACTACTGGTGTATCTCCAATCCAGCGCATTTGTTTCGATTTTCCATACCGTTTTTTTATATATTTGTTGTTTAATTCGCCCTGCTTTTTATACCCATCTATCCGATGGAGAAAGCGACCATTATTCACATGAGCCATTCGGCTAAAATTCAGATTTATCCTCGTAGCAATACAATAATAGTTCTGCATACCTATGACTTTGGCGTTGTATTCGTGAATGTTGCTCTTTATGTCGCTTGCTGTCTTGCTGTTTTGAATCTCTATAATTGCTTTTGAGAGTTCTTTCTGCATATGCGACATTGCCTTGTCACAGACATTTGAACTGATTACCCATGTCCTGCGTTTCTTTATCAGCCTCATACGGAACCCCAGAAATTCACTATCTCTTTTCCTGAGATTTGTGACCTTTGATTTTTCATCTGAAATTTCCAGTTTGAGCCGCTTTAGCAGCCAGTCCTCAACCGCATGGTATGTTCTGTCAGCGTCCTTACGGTTCCTGCAAAAGATTTTAAAATCATCTGCATACCGGACTATACGCATTTCCTTGAGGTTGCTCTTTTTGAGCGCCGTGTGGCTGTTGCACTTTTTTTCTGCCCCGTTCGGATAATATGTGACCTTACAAGGAGACTTCATATGGTCTGCCATACCCTCCCACTGTGACGCTATCCACCAGTCCAGTTCGTTCAGGACAATGTTGGCTAACAGCGGGGAAAGTATGCCGCCCTGAGGGGTTCCCCTATCTGGGTGTAGGATTTCTCCATCTGGCATTTGAATTGGCGCTTTCAGCATTGCTTTGATTATCTGAATCAGTTTGGTATCCCGTATACCCAGCGTCCATATCTGCTGTAACAGCTTTCTATGATTTACGTTGTCAAAGAAACCCTTTATATCCACGTCCACCACATAGTGGAGTTTATTCCTTTGAGCCAGTCCATAAGCGTAGGAGACAGCGTTTTCAGCGCTCCTGCAAGGTCTGAAGCCGTATGAATGTTCATAGAACTTTGCTTCACAGATTGGCTCCATGACTTGTAATATGCATTGCTGTACAATCCGGTCTATGATACACGGTATACCTAACGGTCTTAATTTCCCGTTTGGTTTGGGAATCTCTACCCTCCTTACTGTTTTTGGCACATACCTTGTAAACTGTTTTTGAATAAGGGAGACAAAATCTTCTTCCGGCATATCTGCCAGGGATTCTATCGTTCTCCCGTCTGTACCGGCGGTATGGCTCCCATCATTGCTTTTAATATTTCTGAAAGCAAGCATGATGTTATTTGGTGCCACTATGATTTCTACGAGATTATTAAATATCTCTCCATCTCTGCTTTTTGCATACAGTTCATCAAAGATGTTCTGCATGTCATAGTATTCCGCATGGCGCAGTTTACTTCTTTTTTTAGCTTTCCGTGTCATGTACATCACCCCGTTTCATTGATTCGAGTGACAATTTCTTATTCTTACTCGACTGCATGATTAGAGAGAGTGTACTGCTGATTTTCTGCCTGACTTGTGGCCATTCCTCCGTCACCCTCTTTTTCGCAGGCAACATCGACAGTTCGACCACGACCTTTCAGCAGAGATTCATCCGCTTATTATTCTTCGCCGGATTATCCATAGGATTCTCTGCCTTTCCTTGTTCCGATAATTCTATCTGTGCATATATACCCTTAGGTGTTCCCTCTAAGCCTGACAGCTTGCATGTGCCTGTAACACATCACGGTAGTTCGTAACAACCATTCCTACTAAACCGCACTGTCTGGGCATGAACCCACACATACATTTCTGTATGTGGCACTTTTAGACCTTTACATTCGGGAGTTTCGTCAGGCATTGCTGCCATTCTAACCATAGGTATTTTATAGACCCCCGGCATATGGGGTGCGCTGTCCACCTCTGGACAGGTTTCGTCAGCGTTATCTGTTACGGCACCTTTCTGCCGACTTTACCGGGCTTCACACCTCATCACAGAGTGATGACGCATGCCGGAGTATCAGGGGAGGCGTTTCAAGGCGTTACCCTATCATTCCACCTCTCGAATTATCAGTTCACAGAACTGATTAAAAACAGCGCTGTGCGCCGCCTTTTCAGCGACGAACAAGTCGCACGGTTATAGTGCATGCTTTTCTTGAAATTAATGGTATTCAGCACCTTGATCCGGTAAGGTTCGTAAACCACCCTCCCGTTTTTATCCCTGACCGGTTTCCCGTTTTTCATCTTCGGCGTGCCCCTGCTTAACATTTTTCCGCATTCGAGCAGGATGGTACCTTTCGGATCAGTGGTCACGAAGCTGACATTTGAGGGCATCTGCATGAGCTGGGGCTTAACATAGAACCGGGTCTTGCCGGAACCGGAGCCGCCAATCACCACCACGTTCTTATTCCTTGCGTACTTTGGCTTTTTCGGCCTTCCATTCATGGTGAGCCGCTCCGTCTGGGTAAAAAGGATATTGTTGTCGAACACCGGATCGATAAACGGTGCGATATCTTTCCCATTTCCCCATGAAGCGTTTTGTCAAGTGCTTTTTTGAGTTATTGACGCAAAACTTTTCAGCGCGGCGGGAAACGGGCAGGAAGAATGGGCGCAAAATGCGCTTGTGGACGGTTAGAAGCTGTTTTTGCGTGTGGGTAGTATAAAACCCTTGCCCGGTGGTTTTTCGTGTCTGAAACGCCTTAAAAATAAAGCCTTTTCAAGCCCTATTGCGTAACATTCCATTCTGTTCTTTGGGAGAGGTCGGGGGCGCGGGGGCAGAGCCACCGCATAACCTACCGCCCGCCGCCGCAGTAGTGCAGACGGTTTTGCCGTTAGAATGAAGCGGACGAAAACGGGGGCAGGATTTTTTTATCCTGTTCCCCGTTTTCGGCGGCGAAATGGAAACGGCAAAAATCCAGACGGTCAAGGGTTTAAGAGTGGAGATTTTTTTCGCGCTCTTTGCGAAAAAATACTACTCGTCCCTTGACCATCTGGATAGTCGGAACGGAGTAAAGTTCAGATTGCTTTTCATGATTGGAAGTGGTATAATCCCATCTTTGACACTTTGAAAAAAATAAAACTGCTACAACTCTTGATTTATAAGCATTGTAGCAGTTTGAGCCCAAGTTTTAATATATGGTAATTTTTCCTATTTTGTGAATTTTTACGAAACACTGATATTATGCGGAGTTTTGAGATAAAGCATTCATGTTGTATGTATATGAGTATATTACATCTATAACAGGAAAATATCAAGAGATAACAGACATTACTATATAACAAAACAAAATGCTTGACGAAGAGAATGTAGATATTATAAGGGGTTTAACGGCTTTATTAAAAATCTAACTGTCAAACTCCCGGGAGTAAAGTTCAGATTGCTTTTCATGATTGGAAGTGGTATAATTTTTTCGATACAGACACTCGGGATTTATACACGTTCCTGATACAAATTTTCGGAGGAATTTTTATGTTATTTTCAGTAATATTAATTTTGTTGATAGCCATTGTATTCAGAAAACGGAAAATGGACAAAACAGGACAACAGAAATCGGATGAAATAGAATATTTGTCTAAAAATAAAAAGGAACTCATTCTCGGCTTAGCATGGTATGTATTCTATTTTATGCTGTCTTACATAAGCTGTGCTTTTCAGGTCGATATCATAAATGAATTATCAAACTGGTTGTTTCTGGTTCTCTTTCCCCTCCTGATTATCGCTGTTTTCAGAAAAGAGAAAATAATACAAGCCTTGAAAGAATCAGGCTTAAGACATTTTGACAGAAAAACCGTATTAAGGATACTATTGATTTGTGCTGCATACCAAGGTGTTATTATCCTTGTCTTTGGTTTAGGGGGATTTTGTTTTAATATAACGAATATTCTCCACATATTAGTAAAACTTCCAGTATTTTTTTGCCTGATGATACTTACAGCAGCATTTACGGAAGAATTTTTCTTCAGGGGCATTCTGCAAAGAACTATGATGGATTCACTAAAAAAGCCATATCTGGTCATACTGCTTACTGGCATTCTGTTTGGGTTGTACCATTTTCCGTTTGCATATTATCTATGGGGCAATACGGCAGGGAGCGTTATAAATTCACTCAAAATGATTATGACGGAACATGTTCTTACTGGCTGCGCTTATGGCTTTCTCTACTATAAATCTAATAAAAACCTGTGGAGCAATATCATTTTGCATGCTTTCTACAATGCGGCTATTATGGCTCTCGGCACTGTATTTTCGACATGAGGTGACTACTTCCAGTTTATCCCTCTAATAAAAGTCCAAAACAGGGCGGCGGTAATAGGTATTGACTATCCCGCCGCCCCGTCTGTTATCGTTCCATATCCTGTTTTCTGTGGGGCTGTTGTTCCCGCTGTTCCTGTCGCAAGATACTGTAAACGCTCTTTCTGATTTTCTCCGCTTCTTTCACTTCCTCTTTCAATGCAAGATACCGCCGATTGAGTGTTTTTCTCTCGGCGGTCAGCTTGGTGTATTCTTCTTTCCATGTCTTTGTCGGGATTGTGGTCTTGCCGTTCATCACGCCTTTAAGATAATCGTTCGCCGTTGTGAATAGGATTTGCTCGGCTTCGGTCAGCGGCTTCTTTCCTTTGTACTTGAAATAAATGTCGGCTTGCTCTAAGTGCTTTTTCAGAGTGCCTAACCGCCGTTCAACGGGTTTCAGCTTGCCTTGAATATCCAGTTGTTCCCCTATCATAGTCTTAAATTTTTCATCAAGCCCCGTCATATCCATGATGTTGTTGGCTTGCAGGAAATTCAGCATATTTGCCGCGTCTTTGAGGTTATACAGCGATTGTGAATATCCCGATTTTTCCGTCTGTGCCTTGCGTGACAGTATGCCTTGAATGTAGTCGGCAAGGGTAGTCGGCTCGGTGTTCTCGCTTTCTTCTTTCAACCAGTTTTGCAGTTTGGAGATACGCGCCTTTAACTGCCGCAACTTCTGGTTTGTAACTTCGATTTCGCGGTTAAGGTCGCCGCGCTCGGTGCGGATGCCGCGCTTCTCCATAGCGGAAGCGGCAACGCCTAAATGGACGGTGGGTATCTGGTCGGCGGCAGGATTGCCGCTTTCCCTTTGCCGTTCATAACTGCGGTGGTCGATACGCTCCGCGTGTCCGTACTGCTCCAATGCCTGATTGCAAAGCCCCGCCCATGCCGCTCTCCATTCCTCCGCTTTGGTCTGCTCGTTCCAGTTGGTGGCGGGAATGGATTTGCATTTGTACTGCCGCTTTTTCGGGTCATAGATTTTACTACCGTCTTTATCAAGAATGTACTCCTTTTTCTGCTTCGCTCCCCACTCGCCGCCCTCGTCAAAAGGTCGCATTGTCAGCATGATATGGGCGTGGGGGTTGCCGCCGCCTGTGTCATGTAAACATACATCGGCGCACATTCCCGCCGCCACAAAATGCCGTTTCACATACTCGCGGACAAGGGAAATGCTCTGCTCCCTCGTCAGTTCGCGGGGTAAGGAAATTTCAATCTCCCGCGCAAGCTGGGCGTTCTTCGCTTTCTCGATTTTCTCCACTTCGTTCCACAAAACCGCCCTGTCCGCATACTCGGTGGGGGCGTGGTCGGGGAGTAAAATCTCGGTGTGGACGACACCGCCCTTGTGGGTGTAGTCGTGGGTCATTCCGTCAAACTCATTTGTGATTTTTTCCCCCGCCCGGTAAGCGGCGGCGGCAACAGCGGATTTGCCCTTGCCGCGGGATATGACTTTGATACTGCAATGGTAGATTGCCACGCGCCGCGCTCCTTTCTGCGGGTAACTCCCGCCGTTCTCTTTTGTGCCGACAGGCACAAAACGCCGTCTGCAAGACCGCACATACCACATCTCATGTGGTATATAAGTGCGCCCTTGCTTTTAAGCAAGGGTAGGGGCATAAGCCGTTACCCTTGCAAGCCGCCCCCGTTCATGCTCCCGCCTGCGCCGCCCTCGTGGGCTGTATGGGCTGTATGGGCGGTGGGCGGCGTGTTACCCTGCGCCGCCGTTTCTGCGCCCTGTATGGGGGCTGTGGGGGCGTTCTGGGCGGTCAGTCCGTCCAGTATGCGGCGGGCGTGGTCGGTCATTACAGTTTTTTCAAGGAAGGTCTTGAATTGTTCCTCTGTCAGCGGTATTGTGTCGGGGACAAGGCTTTCAAAAAGCCCCATGCGGCGGCATAGGCGTTTTGTCCTGTCCTTGCGCTCCTGCGCCTTTTGCTCCTGCACAAGCTGTCTGCGCCTGTTTTCAAGCTGTCGGATTTCTTCCTCAATGCTCGTGATTTTTTCGGCTTTGGTCTTTGCCACGGGTCAATCGCTCCTTTCATGTCTGGTATGGATTGGATGGGATAGGATTGGATGGGAATGGATTTTTACAGATAACCGTTTTCCCGTTTTATTCCTGCTTGTCGGCAAGTATCATTTTCAAAATCTTGTCGCGGAATGTTTCTGTGCCGCTGTGGTTGAAAAACAACTCCGCAACAATGGTCTGCCCGTTCCTCTGCGTTGTGATGATACCGTCCGGCTTTCGGGGCGGGGTGGGGGTTTTGTTCTTTTCTGTCAATAGGTCGCTCCTTTCTTTGGGCAATGTCTGCTTTGCAGACATGGGAAAAGGGATTTCCCGTAATTGGAAAATCCCTCTTAGCTGTTGGCTGTTTGGTTTTACTGTGCGGTTGCGGCGGCTTGCGCCTTTTTTCTCGCTCTGTATTCCCGCGCTTTGATACGGTCATACTCCCGTTGCTTTTCAATATTTTTAGCGCGGTAGGCTCTGGAATATTCCCGGTGGTAGGCGCGGCTCTTTTCCTTTTTCGCTTCTTCGATTTCCTCCCG
>NZ_QZDT01000177.1 GCF_009917485.1 Parablautia muri | reverse complement strand
CCTTATATCATGCAGCTTCTTCGACCATCAGCGAACTGGCTGCCGCCCCAGAGCATCTTGGCGCAAAGGTGGGATACATCTGCATTTTACATACATGGGGTTCTGAAATAAATTTTCATCCCCACATTCACACCATCCTGCTGGGCGGAGGACTGACTTCCAACAACCAGTGGAAGGACAATGGTGAAAATTTCTTTCTTCCCATCCGGGTCATCTCCAAAGTGTTCCGCGGAAAATATCTGGAGGAACTAAAGAGACTGTGGAAAGAGGATAAACTGGTATTTCATGGTACTGCTGAAAAGTTCCGTAACCATTATACATTCAAAGAACTCCTGGATTCCTGTTATGGTATGGACTGGATTCCTCATTGCAAAAAGACTTTCAATGGTGCTGGGTCAGTTATTAACTACCTTGGTAAGTATACTCACCGCATTGCTGTCAGCAACCACCGCATCGTCCGTATGGATGATGATACCGTTACATTCTTAGTAAAGGATTACCGAAATGATGGGCAGTGGAAGGAACTGACCATTTCGGGTGCAGAGTTTGTTCGGCGGTTTCTCATGCATGTACCACCAAGGCGTTTTGTACGTATCCGGCACTATGGATTGTTATGTTCACGTACCAAAAATCAGAAGCTCACCCTTTGCAGAAATCTCCTTGGATGCAGTAAGTATCTTTCCAAGCTCCGCGACATGGAAATGCCGGAAGTACTGGAACAACTTTATGGTATCAAAGTATGTGTGTGTAAAGCATGTGGCGGGCATCTCGGAAAGCCACAGATGAGAATGCCACTGCGCTGCTAAAGAGAAACATCTCATACTTTCAAAGGCCTCAGTTTCTGAGGTTTTATCGTCATGCCCATTTGCCTGTTTTTCATGAAATGTTGTAGCTTTCATACTAAGAATCATATATAATCATGGACAGGAACAAAGAATTGAAAGTCCATAAGTCACGGCTGCCCGGACGCTCACTTTGTTCAATTAGGTCAAATCGAAAATGGTGTAAACGAAAGGGCAGTTCACTGGAATGC
>NZ_QZDT01000176.1 GCF_009917485.1 Parablautia muri | reverse complement strand
GCCATGTCATTTTGATGGATTGTTGTTTTAATTCATTGATACGTTTATCCAGATATCGGGAAAGCCAGTTCATGAGCGGTGACGGGATGAGCTTTTCAGGTGTTCTGGAAATGATGGTGAATAATATATCTTCTAATTTGCCGTATAGTTTCCGGAAAAATTCTTTTATCCGGTTACGGTCTTTAATTTCTATATCTATGATAATCACTCCATTCTTTAATCTATACCTATATCATAGCTTTAAATTGGAAAATATACAATATCCATGCCAAAAATCCATCAGATTATTTCCTCAAAATAATGTAAATTTGTTTGAGTTTTTCTAATAGAAACATATACAAATCAATTAAAAACTCAAAAAAGAAATAGAAATATATATCAAGGAAAACTCAAAAAAGATTCTTGGAGGAAATGAGTATGGAAAAATTGATAGAAGAATTTAAAAAGAAAATGATTCTTGAAGGGAAATCAAGAAGGACAGTGGAAGTTTACAGTAATTCTGTAAAGGAATTTTTTAAATGGTTTTGTGAAAGCTATGGGAATGTGGAATTTAAAAAGCTGTACCGTGAAAATATTTTGGAATACAAAAGCTACTTGAAGAATATCAAGAAGTCTTCGCATTCCGGTAACAACCTTTGTCCTAAATCCATTAACTCTAAATTATCAGCACTGATATGCTTTAATGAATTAATGGAGCCAGATAATATTGTTGTCTCTAAAAGGGATTTGATAAAAATACAGGCAGAAATGGTAAATCCAACGTCTATAACGAAAAAGGAAGTAGAAGAATTCAGACAGATAGTATTACAGAGCGAAGGATGTTCTGCAAGAAGGAATTTTGCCATTGTAACAATACTTGCATATGCCGGTTTGAGAATTTCAGAATGTCTTAATTTGCGGAGGTCTGATATATGCCTGGAATCAAATCAGTTAAAGGTTGCCAGTGGAAAAGGGGAGAAAGCAAGAATTGTAATTGTAAACAGTAAGATTGTATCGGCAGTATATGAATACCTGAAAACAGATTGTGTGGAATCTGAATGGCTTTTTCATAATAGTCGAGGGGAAAGATTAAACCAGACAACAATAAATAGAGTATTTAAG
>NZ_QZDT01000175.1 GCF_009917485.1 Parablautia muri | reverse complement strand
ACGGGAATTGTCGAACGGTTTTTGAAAAAATATCCGTTTCCATCCACCGAAAACCGAAAAAGTGTCATTACGACAGTGAAGGGGTACAAGATGAACAGCCCCGGAAAGGAGGAATGGAACCTATGGAAAAGTCACAGGAGCTTATCGGCATCTTACAGGCAATCAGCATCGTGGCGAAAAGCCTCGCTGCCAAGCTGGTGCAGATCGAGAAGGAAGTGGAAGCCTATGAAGCCGCGAAAGCGGCGCATGACAGGAAAATGAAGAAAGGATGGAGGCGCTGATGCGTAAGAAGGTTTTTATCTGCAGCCCCTTCCGCGGCGACATGGAAGGGAATGCAAGGAAAGCGGCGGCCTACTGCCGCATGGCGTGTGAGCAGGGTTTCCTGCCTGTTGCGCCGCACCTCTTATTCCCGCAGTTCTTAAATGAGGGGATAGAGGAAGAGAGGCGGATCGGCATCGCTATGGGGATGGAGCTGCTTGCGCTGTGTGACGAGATGTGGGTGTTCGGGGAAGCCACCGAAGGGATGGCGGCGGAGATCGCCTATGCCACAGAACAGGGAAAGGAAATCATTTTTAAGGAAACGGAGGGAATGTAAATGGGAAGTGAATTATTGAAGATCGCGGAAGGTTTCTCCATCGTTGCGGAAGGCCTGCGCGGCCTTGCCAAAGCGGAGGGAGGCACGAAGGAAAAAGCTGTGAAAACACAGAAAGTGGAAAAGCAGGAAACTGTAGCGGAAGAACAGCAGGAATCCCCCGCCACGCTGGAGGGCATCCGGGCGCTGATGGCACAGAAGACCCAGGAGGGCAAGTCGAAGGAGATCAAGGAACTTTTGCAGAAGTACGGCGCGGCGAAGCTCTCGGCGGTGAAGCCGGAGGACTACCCGGCGCTGATGCAGGAAGCGCAGGTGCTGTGATGGGCAGACACGCATTGCTTTCCGCATCCTCCTCCAAGCGGTGGCTCTCCTGTACGCCGTCCGCACGACTGGAGGAGCAGTTTCAGGAGGAGCCCGGCGGCAGCGTCTATGCCGAGGAAGGAACCGCCGCCCACGCCCTTGCGGAGCATAAGCTGAAAAAGGCATTGAAAAGGCGCTCCAAGCGCCCGGTGTCGGATTACTGTTGCTGCCCATTTATTCTGGCTTCAAATAAATCTGATTGATTGTCACAGAATTAACCGATATAATGACATCAGCATAGAGAAAGAGAA
>NZ_QZDT01000174.1 GCF_009917485.1 Parablautia muri | reverse complement strand
TTTTTTTAAGTTCCTCATCCTCCTTTTGCTGTGGTGTCAAATAACCAATAGAGCTATGTATCCGCTTACGATTATACCAGCCTTCTATGTATTCAAAGATTGCTCTGCGGGCTTCCTTTGAATCTTGGTAAGTATGAAGATATATTTCTTCCTTTTTCAGTACAGAATGAAAGGATTCAATGCAGGCATTATCGTATGGATTTCCCTTACGGCTAAAGGAATGCAGGATTTCTTTCCTGGCCAGGCAGTCTTCAAATGCCTGGCTCGTATACTGGCTTCCAAGGTCGCTGTGCAAAATGATCCCTTTTGTATCCCTGACGTTCAGGCACGCATTCTCTACCGCTTTCACTGCCAGTTCCGCTGTCATAGATGTGCCATAGGCATAGCCGATGATTTTACGGCTGCACAAATCCATGACAGATGCCAGATAAGTCCATCCTTCTTTCTGCACATGGATGTAGGTAATATCTGTGCACCATTTTTGATTGATGGTTTCTGTTCCAAAATCACGTTTCAGGATATTCACTTTATCATCTGGGATACTGCCATGATTGGCATGGTAGTTGTACTTCTTTACTACCACAGAGCGCAGTCCCTGCTCTGCCATATGCCTCTGGACCCGCTTGATACTGCAGGGTGTCCCAGCGCCACCTAGTACACGGCATAGTTTGACAGCCCCGTATCTGCGTTTGGAATCCTCAAAGGCCTGTTTCACTTTCCTGCTGAATTCCTCATACTCCATGTTCTTATTTGAAGGTACACAAACCAGAGCCTTGTAATAGGTACTCCTTGGAAATTTCAAGGCACTGCAAAGCTGTGATACAGAGTAGTTGGTTAAGTTGTTCTGGATAAATGCAACAATCTCGGCTATTGTTCTTTTGCGAATATGGCGGTCGCTTTTTTTAATATTTCATTCTCGATCTTAAGGCGCTGGATTTCTTTCTGGAGAGCCTTATACTCCTTGAGGGTAAGTGTTTCCTCCTCTGATACCTTGATAGGGGAAAGCTGCTTTACCCAGCCGCTAATCGTACTCCGATTTACGCCATATTCACGTTCCAGTTGTGGATACGATGTTCCTCCGGCATTATACAGATCCACGATCTGCTGTTTAAACTCCGGAGTGTAAGATTTTTGATTTTTCGCCATGTTGAACATCTCCTTTGCTCTTTCATTTGATAGTATAGGTTGTTCAACTTTTTCTGTCCACACTTATATACTAACACCA
>NZ_QZDT01000173.1 GCF_009917485.1 Parablautia muri | reverse complement strand
CTTGCCGACGCGGTAACAAAGGGGCAGCATGAATATGTACTCACGACGCACATTGACAAAGGACACGTCCATAACCATATCATTTTTTGCGCGGTGAATTTTGTAGACCACCATAAATACAATTCCAACAAAAGGAGCTATTACGGCATACGGAACATGAGCGACAAGCTGTGCCGGGAGAATGGCTTGTCCGTCGTCGTCCCCGGCAAGGGCAGCAAGGGAAAGAGCTATGCGGAGTACCAGGCAGAAAAGACGGGTACAAGTTGGAAAGGCAAGCTGAAAACCGCCGTTGACGCGCTTATCCCCCAAGTTTCCAGTTTTGAGGAATTGCTAACGCGGTTACAGGCGGCGGGCTATGAGATAAAGCCGGGGAAATATGTATCATGCCGCGCCCCCGGACAGGAACGCTTCACCCGCCTTAAAACCCTCGGCGCAGACTATACAGAGGAAGCTATAAGGGAACGGATAGCGGGCAGACGGACAAAAGCGGCGAAAGCCCCCAGAGAACAGCGCGGCGTGTCGCTGCTTATCGACATTGAGAACAGTATCAAGGCGGCGCAGAGCAAAGGCTATGAACAGTGGGCGAAAATCCATAATCTGAAACAGGCAGCTAAAACCATGAATTTTTTGACGGAGCATAAGATTGAACAGTACGCCGATTTAGTTAGCCGGATTGAGGAAATGGCAGCGGAAAGCGGACAGGCGGCAGACGCATTGAAGAACGCGGAAAAGCGGCTTGCGGACATGGCGGTGCTTATCAAGAATGTTTCCACCTACCAAAAGACAAAGCCCGTCTATGACGCATACCGCAAGGCAAGGAACAGGGAGAAATACCGCGCCGGACAGGAACAGGCGATTATCCTACATGAAGCCGCCGCAAGGTCGCTGAAAGCGGCGGGCATTGCAAAGCTCCCGAACCTCGCCGCGCTGCAATCGGAGTATGAAGCCCTCCAAGCGCAGAAAGAAGCCCTTTACGCCGATTATGGGAAGCTAAAAAAGAAAGTCCGGGAATATGACATTATCAAGCAGAACATTGACAGCATTTTACAGGCAGACAGGCAGCCGGAACGGGAAAAGGAAACAGAGCGCGGATAAGGATAGCAAAATCCCCGCCGCTGTGCTATGATAAGGCTATCAAATACAGACGAGGAGCGTTGAGCATGGAAAACCAGAAAATGCCGGAATATGAAACCATACGCGCCGCCGTCGCCGGGGAAAAATGGGCGGT
>NZ_QZDT01000172.1 GCF_009917485.1 Parablautia muri | reverse complement strand
AATCTGAATGGCTTTTTCATAATAGTCGAGGGGAAAGATTAAACCAGACAACAATAAATAGAGTATTTAAGTTATACTGCCCAAAGGGATATGAGATTACCCCACATACATTAAGACACTTTTATGCAATTAATGCTGTATCAAGTGGGATATTCACTATTCCTGAAATTGCTAACCAGATGGGACATTCAAGCATTAAAACTACAATGCGGTATATGAATCCGAATTTGGAAGAAATAAGGCGGAAAGTTGAAATGCTTTGATGTTTTAATGATAATTTGCGGAAAAGTAGAGAAATACAAAAGTGTAAGTGAAAATTTAATATGATTGGAGGAATGAGTATTGAGTGATTTACCGGAAAATGAAGCGTTTTATTATGGATTAATATGTGGAATCAAACTTTTCCAACAGAAGATTGTTGTATCTCATAAACGAGGAGAACATATTCTAATTAATAATACGCCATATTATTTTCAAGATGGGAGGGAACGTTTGCAAGAAATGTTAAATAAAATATTTGAAAGTGAGGAAAATAAATTATGAGAGTAGAAGACGATTTAAAACCACATAATAGAGAAACCATTGAAAAAATTCTTGATTTCTTCAAGACAGAAAAAAAGTGTTGTGCTATTCAGGCAACTGGCACAGGAAAAACTTTTCTTATCTTGCGTTTGTTAGAGATTTTTAATGATGAAGGTAAGGTTGCAGTAATATTTGCGCCTAATAATGAAATCATTAAGCAAACTAAAAAGAGAATGAAAAAGTTTGGTTTAAATAATGCAACTTTCTATACATATCAGAAGTTGGCAAGAATGACAGACGAAGAAATTTCTGCCATTAAAGCGGATCTGATTGTGTGTGACGAACTTCACAGAACTGGCGCAAAAACATGGGGACAGAAGTTTGAAGTATTGGTAAATTCGCATCCAGATTCAAAGGTATTTGGCGTGACTGCCACACCATTGCGGTGTGCTGATGGCAGAGATATGGCAGAGGAATATTTTGATGGGAATAAGGCTTGTGACATTTCTCTGGCAGAAGCATTAGTCAGAGAAATTATTCCTGTCATGCCGTTATACCCGGATTCTCGAAAACGTGACGATGAATTTTCGCCACACTTAGCCGAATTCCCTGAATTTTATTGATAAAACCACCATTTTGCACTTGATTAACTCATCGTCATGTTTTATGATGGAGGTATAAACATGACGAGGTGATTGTATGTCGA
>NZ_QZDT01000171.1 GCF_009917485.1 Parablautia muri | reverse complement strand
CTTGCCGACGCGGTAACAAAGGGGCAGCATGAATATGTACTCACGACGCACATTGACAAAGGACACGTCCACAATCACATTATTTTCTGCGCCGTAAATTTCGTAGACCACCACAAATACAATTCCAACAAAAGGAGCTATTACGGCATACGGAACATGAGCGACAAGCTGTGCCGGGAAAATGGCTTGTCCGTCGTTGTTCCCGGCAAGGGCAGCAAGGGAAAAAGCTATGCAGAGTACCAGGCAGAAAAGACGGGTACAAGTTGGAAAGGCAAGCTAAAAACCGCCCTTGACGCGCTTATCCCCCAAGTTTCCAGTTTTGAGGAATTGTTGCAGCGGTTACAGGCGGCGGGCTATGAGATAAAGCCGGGGAAATATGTATCATGCCGCGCCCCCGGACAGGAACGCTTCACCCGCCTTAAAACCCTCGGCGCAGACTATACAGAGGAAGCCATAAGGGAACGGATAGCGGGCAGACGGACAAAAGCGACGAAAGCTCCCAGAGAACAGCGCGGCGTGTCGCTGCTTATCGACATTGAGAACAGTATCAAGGCGGCGCAGAGCAAGGGCTATGAACAGTGGGCGAAAATCCATAATCTGAAACAGGCAGCTAAAACAATGAATTTCTTGACGGAACATAAGATTGAGCAGTACGCAGATTTAGTCAGCCGGATTGAGGAAATGGCAGCGGAAAGCAGACAGGCGGCAGACGCATTGAAGAACGCCGAAAAGCGGCTTGCGGATATGGCGGTGCTTATCAAGAATGTTTCCACCTACCAAAAGACAAAGCCCGTCTATGACGCATACCGCAAGGCAAAAAACAGGGAAAAATACCGCGCCGGACAGGAACAGGCAATTATCCTCCATGAAGCCGCCGCAAGGTCGCTGAAAGCGGCGGGCATTGCGAAGCTCCCGAACCTCGCCGCGCTGCAAGCGGAGTATGAAGCCCTCCAAACGCAGAAAGAAGCCCTTTACGCCGACTATGGGAAGCTGAAAAAGAAAGTCCGGGAATATGATATTATCAAGCAGAACATTGACAGCATTTTACAGGCAGACAGGCAGCCGGAACGTGAAAAGGGAACAGAGCGCGGATAAGGATAGCAAAATCCCCGCCGCTGTGCTATGATAAGGCTATCAAATACAGACAGGAGCGTTGAAGCATGGAAAACCAGAAAATGCCGGAATATGAAACCATACGCGCCGCCGTCGCCGGGGAAAAATGGGCGGT
>NZ_QZDT01000170.1 GCF_009917485.1 Parablautia muri | reverse complement strand
ACCGTCATAACAAAAGACCTTTCCCGTCTGGGACGTAATTATCTGAAAACCGGGGAGCTGATAGAGATTGTCTTTCCCGAATACGAAGTGCGCTATATTGCCATTAACGACGGTGTAGACACAGCGAGGGAAGATAACGAGTTTACCCCTCTGCGGAACTGGTTCAACGAGTTTTACGCCCGCGACACCTCAAAGAAAATCCGGGCTGTCAAACAGGCAAAGGCACAGAAAGGCGAGCGCGTCAACGGCGAAGCTCCTTACGGCTACCTTATCGACCCGGATAACCGCAATCATCTGATACCCGACCCGGAAACGGCGCACGTCGTAAAACAGATTTTTGCAATGTATGTACGGGGCGACCGTATGTGTGAAATCCAGAACTGGCTACGGGACAATGAAATACTGACCGTCGGAGAACTGCGCTACCGTAGAACAGGAAGCAACCGCCACCCCCGCCCACAGCTCAACGCATGGTACAACTGGCCGGATAAGACGCTGTACGACATTCTGACAAGGAAAGAGTATTTAGGGCATACCATAACCGGGAAAACCTACAAGGTATCTTATAAGTCGAAAAAGACGAAAAAGAACCCGGAGGAAAAAAGGTATTTCTTCCCCAACACTCACGAACCTTTGATTGATGAAGAAACCTTTGAACTTGCACAGAAGCGGATTGCCACCCGGCAACGCCCGACAAAGGTTGATGAAATCGACCTGTTTTCCGGGCTGCTCTTTTGCGGGGACTGCGGCTATAAAATGTATGCGGTGCGCGGAGCCGGGACGCTTGAACGGAAACACGCCTACACTTGCGGCAACTACCGCAACCGGGCAAGAAATGATATGCTCTGCACTACGCATTATATCCGCAAAAGCGTATTGAAAGAACTTGTCCTTGCAGACTTGCAGCGCGTAACGTCTTATGTGAAAGAGCATGAACAGGAGTTTATCGAAACCGCCAACGAGTGCAGCGCAAAGGCAGTACAAAAGACGCTGACACAGCAGCGGAAAGAGCTTGACAAGGCGCAGAACCGTATGAACGAGCTGAACATCTTATTCCGCAAGCTCTACGAGGACAACGCTTTAGGGAAACTTTCAGATGAACAGTTTGCTTTTCTGACTTCCGGCTATGATGAAGAAAAAAAGACGCTGACCCGGAGGATTGCGGAGCTGTCACAGGAAATTGACAACGCCACCGAGCGCAGCGCGGACGTGAAAAGGTTTGTCGCACTGGTACGCAA
>NZ_QZDT01000169.1 GCF_009917485.1 Parablautia muri | reverse complement strand
ACCGTCATAACAAAAGACCTTTCCCGTCTGGGACGTAATTATCTGAAAACCGGGGAGCTGATAGAGATTGTTTTTCCCGAATATGAAGTGCGCTACATTGCCATTAACGACGGTGTAGACACAGCAAGGGAAGATAACGAGTTTACCCCTCTGCGGAACTGGTTCAACGAGTTTTACGCCCGCGACACTTCAAAGAAAATCCGGGCTGTCAAACAGGCAAAGGCGCAGAAAGGCGAGCGCGTCAACGGGCAAGTGCCTTATGGGTACATAGCCGACCCAAATGACCGCAATCATCTATTGCCCGACCCGGAAACGGCGCACATTGTAAAACAGATTTTCGCTATGTATGTGCGCGGCGACCGTATCTGCGAAATTCAGAACTGGCTACGGGAACATGAGGTATTGACTGTTGCAGAATTGCAGTACAGGCGCACAGGAAGCCACAGGCACCCCCGCCCACACCCGAATTGTATTTACAACTGGCCGGATAAGACGCTCTATGACATTCTGGCGCGTAAAGAGTATTTGGGGCATACCATTACAGGCAAGAGCTATAAGGTATCTTACAAATCGAAAAAGACGAAGAAGAACCCGGAGGAAAAGCGTTACTTCTTCCCCAACACACACGAACCCTTGATTGATGAAGAAACCTTTGAGCTTGCACAGAAACGGATTGCCACCAAACACCGCCCTACAAAGGTTGATGAAATTGACATTTTTTCGGGGCTTCTCTTTTGCGGGGACTGCGGCTATAAAATGTATCTGCAACAGGGAGCCGGGACACTGGAACGCAAACACGCCTACACTTGCGGCAAGTATCGAAACAGGATAAGGACTGGCGAGCTTTGCACTACCCATTATATCCGAAAGAGCGTCCTTAAAGAACTTGTCCTTGCCGATTTACAAAGGGTATTGTCCTATGTGAAAGAGCATGAACAGGAGTTTATCGAAACCGCCAACGAGTGCAGCGCAAAGGCAGTACAAAAGACGCTGACGCAGCAACGGAAAGAGCTTGACAAGGCGCAGAGCCGGATTAGCGAGCTGAATATCTTGTTCCGCAAGCTCTATGAGGACAACGCTTTAGGGAAACTTTCAGATGAACAGTTTGCTTTTCTGACTTCCGGCTATGACGAAGAAAAAAAGACGCTGACCCGGAGGATTGCGGAACTGTCACAGGAAATTGACAACGCCACCGAGCGCAGCGCGGACGTGAAAAGGTTTGTCGCACTGGTACGCAA
>NZ_QZDT01000168.1 GCF_009917485.1 Parablautia muri | reverse complement strand
CCGGACGCTCACTTTGTTCAATTAGGTCAAATCGAAAATGGTGTAAACGAAAGGGCAGTTCACTGGAATGCCAAAACTGCTTTTTCGTTTACACCATCATCGATTCTAACCTAAAGAATTTACTAATTTCTTTTGGCAAATTTATCAATAACATTGTCTACCCAAAAAGTAATAAAGAAATCAGCAATCTCTGCAAACAGATTAACAATGAAATCAACCATATAAGTTTCCTCCAAATCCTGATTGTGATTTGATGATTTTTAAGGGAAATATTAGCTGTTATATTTTGTTATTAAAATCTCCGCTAACCCTTGAAAACACTAAGTTTGTCGTAGGTGAGCTTTCCCTTACTGTTTCCCTTGTGTTATATCTTCCCATAGGGTATTGTGAACCCTGATAAGGGAAAAAATAAGGGAAACAAACTCATATAAAACATTATAACATAAAATATACGGGGATTGTAAACTGATTGGAATGCTTTCAAAAAAATGAAAAGAGGATAAAAATAAATATGATTTACGCAACATATAATATCCACCATAATAGTATTGATGTATACACCTATGCAGGTTACTTTTTACGGATAGACTGCAATAAAGCGGAAGAAAGCTTGAAAACTACTCCCTGCTCTAAATGTGCCTTAAATGCTTTGGCAATAGATGAACCACTTGAATATGCAAGATTATATCTTGAGGGAAATATACAGATGTGGGTGGATGTGGAAGATTCATTCGATCTATAGGATTCTTTTTATAACTTAACAGAGCTGTCGGATAATGTAATTTTCCTGCAATATAGGTAGTAATATCTGTTACTTCAGCTTATATATTAGAAAGATTGTCTTATTTACGACAGCTCTCATTAATAAAATATCACTTTCAATCATACTGAAAATCGATAATATAGATGTGCTCCTTTACCAAAATGCTTTTAGGTAGGATTCTTTCTATGTTTTTCACGTAATTATGCATTTGTAATTCAACAAAGTTTACATCTTTGTGTTCTACTTTATTATTTTACATTTATATAGTATTTTTCAATAAAGATTTCAATTATTGCACTATAAAGCAATTCCATGTGATGGCAAAAATCCGCCGATGCAATATTTATGCTTCCATTCTCAACATAATTTTCATATGCACAACCTCCACCAGTGTGCTTTATATTAATTAACTCAAACTTCGCACTTGAATAAGTGCCTATGCACCTTGAAAATTCAATAAAAACTGGCAATAAAATAGCA
>NZ_QZDT01000017.1 GCF_009917485.1 Parablautia muri | reverse complement strand
TGACAGGAAAATGAGCAGATTTGTGACAGCGGATAAGATTGAATCTGTGACAGCTCATGAAGTTATTAACAGAAATATTACAAAAATTGATAATAAGTTGATATATTCTAATAGCGTAAAGATACAAGGTGTTAAAGAAGGTATTGAAGATATAATACTTCAGAACACAGGTAAATTTGATGGAAAAGGTAGTGATTACCTGGCACAGGAGGTTTTCATAAATGGAAATACTGCATATCAGCAGTTGACCAAAGAGCTTAGAGATGGGCTGAATGTGGCGAAGCAGGAAGTTGAGAGGGCTAGTGAGGAGAAAGCAGCTGCAGAAGAAGATGTTAAGAAAGCGGATGCAGCAGTAGCGGCAGCGAAGAAAGCCGGAGAAGATGCGGCAGCAAAGCAGGCAAAAGCAGAAACAGATGCAGAGGCGGCGAAGAAAGCGATAAGTGAAGCAAAGCAAAAGGTTACGGATGCTCAGCAAGAAGTTGTACAGGCGCAGGAAAAGTTATTAAATGCCCAACAAGAACTATCACTTGCTGAAACTAATTTGGCCAATGCGAAAGCAAATACTGCTGATAAGCAGAAAGCTTATAATAATGGACAGAACAAGGTTAACAGTGCCAATAAGGGAGTGGACGGAAAGCGGAAAAAGAAGATGCTGTAAATAAATTATCAACATTACTGGAACAGGCAAAAGAAAATGTAGATTCGGCGATAGCGAAAGAAACTTCAGCTTCAAATTCAAAGACTGCTGTTCAGAATGCTTATGATAAAGTACTTGCGGCAGTGAACGCATTGGCTGATTTGAAGGAACAAGAAGCAGTGAATGAAGCTGCTTATCAGAAAGTGATAGTTGCTTATGAAAAAGCAGTTTCCGAATATGAGAGTGCTCTTGAGGCAAAGGGAATTGCAGATTCGTATCTTGCGCAAATCAGAGATGCGGCAGCTCGTGCACGTGCAGCAGCGGATGCGGAATTTGCTTATAATACTCGGACTACTGCATCCGGCGGCACAACTGGTGGCGGAGAAAGCGGCGGTACATCCGGCGGCACAACTGACGGAGCAGGTGGTGCAACCGATGGCGGTACAACAGGCGGCACAACTGACGGAGCAGGTGGAACAGCGGCGGTAGTTCCGGGCGCACCTGTAACAAACATTCCCGCTGCAGCAGTGCCTCTGGCAGCGCCTGATATGACAGATGACGGAACAGTACTGTCAGGTGATGCAACGACAGCAGGTACCAGAAGGACTGGTGCAGGCGCCAGAACAACAGGCAATACAGTGACAGCAGATGGTGAAGGAGAAGAAGATATCATCTTAGCCAGAAACAATGAGACTATTGGCAGCAATATCATTCAGGAAGATGAAGAAGTGCCGCTTGCAGCATCAGAAGAATTGGAAGATACGGAAGGTGTTGTGGATATAGAAGACGGTGAAACACCTCTGGCAGCTTCAGCATCGGAGCAGACCAAAATGTCCTGGTGGTGGTGGCTGATTGTGCTGGCACTTGGCGCAACAGGGGCTGAGATGTACAGGAGACACCGCAGGAAACTTGAGGAAGATGACACAATAGAGAATTAGAAAGAAAATTTCTTGATAGGAATGAAAGGAGTTTCAGGAAATGAAGGCTCCGAAACAGAAATAAGTGTTGCCTTTATCGATTACGCTTATAAGAGGAATAAAAAGCGGCTATCCATGAAATAGATTCACAAAAATGGATTTTACATAGCAGAAAAGGCAAAGAAATAATCGTATAGCAGGCAGTGGCGTTTTATTACAATAAGCCGGTTCGCGAAGCGTGACAGTGTTTGTTGGAATAAAGAATGCCGCTGCCTTTTCTACGCAACTGTTGCGTCTTTTTTGTTTCCAAAAGAGTACTGTATTGTGTTCCATTTTTTCAAATGCTATAATTGAATCACTCAAATGTTATACAATATTACGATACCGGTGAATATAGCTGTGAAATATATAAAACCGCCGATGCTAAGACAATGAGAGAGTGCTGGCTTGGTTTCCACACTTTTGATGTTGAAATGGCTATTGCTGATTTGAAGGAGCTTTATGAACAAAAATGTAATGAGAGGAAGCATTTTAGATAGTAATTCCATACAGGAAACAATTGATATAATAACTTCCTTTTCGAGGTTGTGTACTCATTTAATTTTTATGAAATGGAACAAAGGGTGATTCCATGGCTAACATTTTAATTGTAGAAGATGAAAAGAATATGCAGGATATTATCTGCGAATATATGCGCAGGGGAGGTCATACCTGTTTTACTGCGGATGATGGTGTGGATGCCCTGATGATATTGAAAAATAATCCTATGGATTTGATGATATTGGACATTATGATGCCGCATCTTGATGGTTTTTCCGTATGCAAAGTGGCAAGGGAAATGAGCAGCCTGCCCATCATTATGCTGACTGCCAAAAGTGACGAGGAAGATAAGCTGAAAGGCTATGAATATGGTGCGGATGATTATATGACCAAACCGTTTAGTCCGAAAATACTACTTGCAAAGACAAACGCCTTGCTGCGCCGCACTTGTGCATCCTGCGCAGACACGATCAGCGCAGGAAAAATAACGATAAGCCCTGCAGCGCATAAAGTGTTTTTAGACGGTTTGGAAATTACCCTGACATACAAAGAATATGAATTGCTCTATTTCTTCCTGTCTAATCCGGAACAGATTTTTTCAAGGGAACAACTGTTAAATCGTATTTGGGGATATGATTTCGAGGGGAATACACGGACAGTGGACACGCATATCAAGACTTTGCGGCAAAAATTAGGCAGTGAGGGAAAATCCATTGTAACGCTTATACGCTCCGGATATAAATTTGAGGTGCCAAAATGAAGGAACAATTCTCACTGCGTACAGTACGAAAAAAGCTGATAATGGCTTCAAAGATTGCAGGTATCATGTTGATGATTTCTTACCTTATATCAATGCGATTACCTTTGGGAGAGGATATTTCTTTTTTGCTGTGGATAGCATTTGTTATTTTCATGACAATGGTTATCGATTATTTGTTAGGACGATTTATTTCCGCCCCAATCAGTAAAATATGCGAGATGGCGCACAGGGCGGCAAGACTGGACTTTTCGCTGCCTTGCAAAATAACATCAAAGAACGAATTTGGAGAGCTTGCAGACAATCTGAATAAAATGTCTGAGAATTTGCAGCTTGCACTTGAAAAGCTGGAAAAAACCAATATCCGTCTGGAAGAAGATGTGCGGAAGGAAAGAAAACTGTTAAATGAAAGAAAAGAATTAACAGACCGGCTTTCCCATGAAATGAAAACACCGATAGGCGTTATCCGTGCTTATGCGGAGGGAATACAGGACGAGATGGACGAAGAAAAAAGACAGAAATATTCTGAAATCATTATTTCTGAAACAGAAAGAATGGGCAGGCTTATCGAGACATTGCTGGATTTGTCCGCCCTGGAAAACGGGGCCGTATCATTGATGCCGGAACGGTTTGACTTCGTAGAATTTGTAGAAACGGTAGCGGGGCGTTTGTTGATAGATATGCCGGAGGGCGATTTTGAATTACAGTATGAACTTCCGGAACATAAAGTTTTTGTTGTTACGGATAAGATGCGAATGGAGCAGGTCTTAAATAATTTCATTGTCAATGCGAAAAAGAATGTTTCCCCAAAGGGGATTTTACGATTATCATTAATGGAACAGGACAATATGCTGCATTTTTCCGTTTATAACCAGGGCCTTTCCATACCACCGGAAAAGCTGTCTAAAATCTGGGAAAAATTTTATCGGGATAAAAATGCGGCGTACAGCGGTTCGGGATTAGGCCTTGCGATTGCGGCACAGATTTTATCCATGCAGAATTTAGAATATGGAGCAGAAAATTTATCAGACGGCGTCCGGTTTTTCTTCTCTATTCCTGTCATAAAATAAGACTTTCTTTATAAGCGGCTTTTCCTTCGGAAATAAAAGGAAAGCCGTTTCTTTGTACAGCAACTCTTAGACGATGTATTATGGCGCCTTAGAGTTGTTTAATGTTCTGTTCACGCTGACTTTTATGGTATCGCTGCACATCCTGCCGGAGAATGCCCATATTATGGGCATTCTCCGAAACATTAAGCAATTCTTAGATGGCGTTTTATGCCGCCTAAGAATTGCTTAATGTTTTCTTCACAGGAATTTCACAGTGACCACACTTTGATTTCACCTCCTTTTTTTATGTTATAGGCACACAGCCGCACAAAGTAATTAAGCGCTTTGCTGCATGCGGCCGGCACAAGCAAATTTTTAACAATCAACAAATTTGTGCTTACGCCCAAATTTGCAGGTTGTTGGCAAGAATGGAGGATTGGTATATGTTTTTAGGAATTGAGTTGTATTGGTGGCTGCTCATTGTGATTGCGCTGGTAATCGCTATCCCTTTCAAAATCAAATTTATGAAATGGTGGAGCAAACGCCAGAAGGAAAAGAAAGATGACCGGCGCGGGAAGTGGGGGGATGATGAATGATTGAAGTAAAGGATTTGATTTTTTCATACGGAAAGGATAAGCAGGCTCTGCATGGCTTAAATTTTACGGTAGGAGATGGGGAAATATTTGGCTTTCTGGGGCCTAACGGTTCCGGAAAATCAACAACACAAAAAATACTCACCGGAATTTTGAAAGGACATAGCGGCTATGTGTCGTTATTCGGACAGAATATTTCTACGGCACATACACAGGATTTTTTTCAAAAGATAGGCGTTTTGTTTGAATTTCCCTACCTGTATGAAAATTTAAGCGCCATTGATAATCTAAAATACTTTTCTTCTTTCTATCCTGCAAATCAGTGCAGGGATATTGGGGAGATTTTAGAGAAATTAGAATTTAAGACAGATTTTCTGAAAAAACCTGTTTCATCCTACTCAAAAGGTATGAGGCAGCGTGTAAGTATGGCAAGGGCCCTTATCAGCAGTCCGAAACTATTATTTTTGGACGAACCAACCAGCGGACTTGACCCTTCCGGCGCTGTTTTGTTCCGCAAGATCATAGAAGAAGAACGAAAGAAAGGCACAACAGTATTTTTGACCACACATAATATGCTGGATGCGGATTTGTTATGCGACAGGGTAGCTTTTATTACAAAGGGAAATATTGTTGCATTAGACACGCCGAAAAGATTAAAAGAGCAAAACAGCAACCAACGTGTGCGGATTGCTTACCTGTATCAGGGCAAACGGGAAGAAAAAACAGTAGAAATCCCGGAGTTAGAAAGAGGCATTCCGTTCCGGCATGATGAAATTATCAGTATCCATTCGGAAGAACCAACTTTAGAGGATATGTTTATCCAATATACCGGAAGGAGGCTGTCCTGATGAGGAAAAATTTTTGTTCTTTATTCAAAAAAGACTGCCAAATAATGTTAGCCGGAAAATTTTTCTTTGTGGCTTTGGGGTCACTGATTCTTTATACGTTGTTTATTAATTTTGGATACATTCATTATATGAATGCCGAACTCTACAATGTATACCTGTATGACCCACAGGGAACACAGCAGGAAGTGTCCGATTTGATTCATCCGGTGGCATCGTTGGAGGAATTAGACGCAGCTCTTTCCGCGGATACAAATGGAGTCGGAATAGATGCCAGTTCCGGAACGCCGGCTGTTGTTTTATATCATGGAAGTGAAAAGACGGATAATCACAGTGCCGACTATGGACTGTCACTTCTTCATCAGGGAAATGTACACACGACTCAAATAGTAGGCACAAATACACCGGAGTTAAAACAGCGCAAGGAAATGTGCAGTGAATTATTGTTTATCGAAATCATTGCCGTTGGCTTTTTAGGGATTGCCTCGGTTTTATTCAAAGAAAAGCAAATGGGAGTTATCCGAGTTCATGGGATCTTGCCATTCAAAAAGAGCTTGTTTATCACGTCAAAATTGACTGTTTTCCTGGTGTCCGATTTGATTTTTGCAGCGCTGATGGCCCTGTTTAATATAGGATTTCATGAAGCAGCGGGCATTTTACCTGACATATTGGTACAGACTGGGATTTTGTCATTGGTGATGGCGCTTACGGGATTTGGATGCACTATGCTGCTGAACGATTTCAGACAGTTTTCCCTTGCCTATGTGGTAATCGTTATTTTTGCATCGGCGCCTATCTTTTTGTCAGCCAATACTTCCGTAAAAATGGCTTGGATCGACTGGCATCCCTTTTATCATGTATATATGGGGCTTAAAAATGCCTGCTTTGGGATGCCTGTTACCAATCCCGTTTACTATATCTGTTCCGCTTGTGGAATTGTTATTCTGTTCCTGATTGTGCGAGCGGCATTCCACAGGGAAATGGGAAAGGAGGGCTGATGATGAAGGGTTTGATTTATCAGATTAAAAGTGTATGGAAAGATAAATTTTGTATCATGTCTTTTCTCTTACCAATCATCATTGCGTTAGCTTTGCATTTTATTGGTGGGATTGACCTTTCTTCTGTGACGGAATTTCATTTTGGCGTATTGGAAAGCGACCTGTCCGCCCGGACAATTTCCTGGTTAGAGAGGTATGGTTCCGTAACCGCTTATGAAACACAGGAAGAATTAACCGCTGCAATCAATGAACCTTCCACATACATGATTGGAGTAACAGCGGATGGTGATGAGATTCAAACAATGATATCCGGTGATGAACTGGATTTATTTCGTCAAACGGCTGACACCCTTCCGGCATTATATATGGAAAGAGAGCGCGCAGAGCAGATAAGTGTCACTATTTTAGAGCGTTTTGATGTGATGGCCGGGTTTCAAAATATTTTTATTGCCATAACGTTAATCGCTGCTATGTTTATGGGGTGTACTTTTAATGCTATGAATATAATAGCGGAGAAAGAAAACGGTGTGGATTTCGTCAATCAGATTTTGCCTATGACACAGAGCGAGTATATAATTCAAAAAATTTTTGTGGGATTTGCAGGCGGATGCCTGTCTGCTGTTCTGACAGCCTGTTGTTATTTCCGCATGCCAATTAAGAGCGCGCTTCTTATGACGCTGCTGATGATGCTCTCTGCTTTTGTAGCTGGGCTGGTTGGATTGTTTATCGGTAAATTTTCCGAAGGCCTTATGGTAGGTGTTGTCTATATTAAGATTGTTATGATTATATTTATGGCAGTGCCATTGGTAGCCTATTTGACGGGGGTAAGCGGTTTGGTTTTGGCGTTTTGCTATTTCGTACCGTCCAGTGCAGCCTTTGAAGGGATTATGAATTTAGCAGGCAGCGATAAACCGGCGATAGCAAAAGATATGTTAATTCTTATGGCACATTGTATTTTTTGGTTTCTGCTTTATCTGACAATTTCCCAATGGCAGAAAAAGCATTCATAATGCTGCCGAAAAGATGCCAAAAGTTACCAGTTTTGTACGGAATCCGGATTATTGCAATCAAAATAAAGGTGCGGAGAAAATTATAAGCTTTCTCCGCACACTTTATGAATGGCATCCATAATTCTGTTTCTGGTAAGATCGGCAATTTCCTTTGTGGTCATTTCTTTATAATCCTCGTAAAGGATAGGCGCCAGGAAATGCACCTGCGTTTTTACCGGTCTTAGGGAATTTAGTTCAAATGGTTTGTAGGAGTCAATCAGGGCTACCGGAACTATGGGGCTTTTGGATTTAATAGAGCATTTAAAAGCGCCGGGTAAAAATTCATGCACTTTGTTCCGGTTGCGGTAATAGCCGCCCTCCGGGAAAATAATGATGCGCCGTCCGGATTTTACCTGTGCAATAACATCCATAATGGTCTTAAACTGCTCCCGCATGTCTGTCTTGTCCAAACGAATTCCTTTGAGCAAGGTGATAAACTGCGAGGTGACAATGGGGTGGGAGCGTTTATCATCTATCATGACGGTGCAGGGATTAGGATGGCCGGAAATAATACCCAGCGCATCGTATTTCCCCTGGTGGTTAGCGTACATAACATATCCGCCTTGGGCAGGCAGGTTCTCGGTTCCGTAAACATCCGTGCGGATAAAACCATTGCGCTTTAAAATAGAAACGGCTTTTCTTGCCACCTTGTAGCGGTCTTCTTCTGTGTAGGCATCCGTATGCCTTTCTATGTACCCGGCTTTGCACAGATAAAATACGATAAAGGGTAAGGAAATGATAATTACAAAATAAAATCTTAACATAAAAATCCTCATTCCTGCAAACACCCTTAAATTTGGGTATAGGCATAAAGTGTTAATTTCTGATAAGTAGAATAACATATTTTTATTTTTTTTTCAATTTTTAGAAAATTGCTTTCCATGAATTGAAAGAACGATTGTAGTATCAGTTCAGATCAGGATTTTGCACTTGCTGCAAAGACTGTGAGAACATGATTATTTTTCATATATTAACAGAAGATGACGCCTGGAAGTATATTGCCTGATAGATATATTGTGTTATATTGCCAGTATGAGAAAACCATAGAGCCAAAGGCGGCTTTACCCCTCTTATTTTTCGGAGGGTTCAAAGAAGCCCTCCGGCCGAAAGAAAGGAGGGCGATACAATGTATGTTACATATCAGGACTTGATTCAGATAGGAATACTCATTGTTGCCCTTGTTAATTTGGTTTATCAGATTTACAAGGGAAAAAAGAAATAGCCGCCACTACTCCCAATAGTGACGGCAGACCTTTACCAAAGTAAAGTAGAGGTATACTAGTTCATAAAATGGGATAGAGCCGCTTCTATGGCTTTTCCCTTTTGTTACAAACGCTGTCTCGCAAAGGGTGACAACATTTGTTACATTCAATATAGCATATCCGGTGGCGGGAAACAAGAATTTTTTTCCCAAACTGTTTATTGGCTAACCTGTGAAAAGTAACATGGTATTAAGCGATACATGTGAAGCGATAGGATATCCGAGTTAAGGAAGGATTCGGCACTCAAATAAGTTTAAACAATGGGATACCGGCATCTGCTATGGCCTTGTATACATTGGCAGATACAAAAACAAATGAAAGATTCCTTCCTTCTGCATTATTTCCATATTGCCGTCATATTTCTTCACGGTTTCCTGAATGCTCCTTAAACCAAGGCCATGGTTTTCCGCATCCTTTTTCGTTGTTTTTGGAAAAAAATTTTTCCCGGAGTTTATTTCGTTTTGTGTGGGAGCGTTGTTTTTACAGGCATTCTGAATGTTTAGGGCAAGAACGCCTTTACTTGCCCCTGCGTTTAAATGCACCTGCCGCAAATCTTCGGTAAGCTCCAGGCTGGCCTCCACCGCATTGTCAAGTGCATTGGACAGAATTGCGCACAGGTCGGCCTTGTCAAAAGGAAGCTGCTCCTTGATATCCACCTTTGGATAAAAGCGTATTCCGTTTTGGCGCATCAGTTCCTCCTTTGCGGTCAGCACAATGTTGACTGTGGTATCGCCGCACCAGGTAAAAATCTGTTTAAAGGACGGGTTATCCAGCATGCCCTTAATGTAGTCGTCCTTTTGCTGCGGAGGAAGGGCCAGGAGAATCTGCAAATGGTTGGATAAATCGTGGCGCAGCCTTCGGGTTTCAAATTGCTGCTGCTCCATGGCTTTATAATACCTTTGGTTCTGCAGGGCCAGCATATTTTCGCCTTCCAATCTTTGCTGTCTCTCTAAAACGGTCAGGGCGCGCAAAAGCCCTGCAAAGGACAAAATGACCACAAAAAACAGGGCGGAATCTGCGAATATGGTTCCATTTATCTGCATATAAGGGCTGCGCAGCAGGATCAGGGAAAGCATGATGCCAAGGGGAGAGAGGGTCAGCAGAAACATCAGCCGCCAAAGAGGAGCGGAAAGCTCAAAATCCGGCTCCGGTTTCCGCATCCGTATGCCCAGATAGAGCATGAGCGCAAAAAGGGATCTTCCAATCAGGTACAGATGGTCATATAAAGTATCCATCCCCCAATAATAGGCAAAGAACCCTACGCAATTGTCATAAAAACCATTGAATGCAAAAATGGTGCTTGCAAACATCAGCCCTAAGGTAAGCTTTTTAAGACCGGAGCCCTCACAAGCGCACCATAAAACAAGCAGGAAAAAGACCATACTGAAAGAAAGGTTTACCAAATCGCCAATAAAAATAATCATAACGCTTATGAGCCAGCAGCCAAAAAGCAGAAGGCCTTTGTGTTGCCATTTTTTCTTAACCTCAATCAAAAGGGATAAGGCGAAGTAAACAAAAATGGCGGCAATTAAGCCAAACAGGCTAAGAGACAGGAATATGATTCGCTCTGGTAAGTCCATTTTAATGTCCTCCATATATTGAAAGTTATATCTGTAAGCAGTGTTACAAATGATACCTGCAAGCTGGCCGCAACCGGATGTGCAGATTATGATTCGATTTCTAACAGGGCTTTGGCCAGTTTCATCGTGGCCTTTTCCTTTAATGCTCTGCTCATAGGGATGGTCTGACCGTCCACGGTGATGCTTTCGCTGCCAATATAAGTAACCTGCCTGGGGTTAACCAGATATCTTTGATGTACCCGCACAAATAAACCGTTAAGCCGTTCCTCCACTTCATCCAGTTTCCCATAAAAAGTATGGATAAGGTTTTGGGACAAACCGGAACAGACCAGATTTATTTTCCGCTTATCACTGTAAAAATAAGAGATGCCCGATAAAGGAAGGCGGTAGGTGCCCTTCGCATTTTTAAAGGAAAAGGTTTTTTCGTGGTTATTAAAAATATGCTCCCTGACCCGTTTGAGAACTTCCAGCAGTTTTTTGGCTTGTGCAGGTTTTATCACATAATCAAGGGCGTTTACTTTGTAGCCGTCAAATACATAATCACTATAGCCTGTGACAAATACAAGACATATTTCCCTGTCAAATTCTCGGATTTGCTCCGCCGCCTCCATGCCGTTTATTCCGTTCATTTCCACGTCAAGAAAAAGAAGGTCGATTTCCCCGGGATGTTTTCTAATCCAGCGTACGGCCCCTTCCCCTGTGGAAAACTCATAAACAATTTGTTCCGATTCCTCATGAAGCACCTTTTCCAACTGAAAGCGTAAAGCATCTCTTGCATCAATTTGATCATCGCATATCCCAATCCGAAGCATCTTTATACCTCCTGCATACAATAGGCAAAGCGTAACAGCGTTTATTTTCCTTTTTTTCACAAGACATCTTATCATCATTTCTTCGTTGGAACAATCCTGACTTGAACCAAACTTTACAAAATTGCCGCCAAACTTTACATACTTTGTTTTTCTCTGCCAAAAGTTACATAAAAGCCGCTTAAAATGACATCTCTTTTTCCGGCTGCTTTTTTGTCGGCTATATTAGTATTTAAGAACAGTTCCGGTTACTTTTTATACGTTGGCCTAATGATACGTGGAACATCTGTTTTTCTCGGTCTGGTTGTCAGATGCTGTGCGAAAAGTAGGCGGATCATTTGAGCGAAACCTGAAGCGAGTGAGAAAATATTATGGTTTACGATAAGTAAACCTGGGAAAAAGAGAGGAGCACTACTATGCTGTATGTAAAAAATCTTCACAAATCTTATCAAAGTGGTAATAAGTCCTACAATGTATTAAAAGGAATCAACTTATCGGTTGCCGACCAGGAATTTGTGGCGGTCATGGGACCTTCCGGCTCAGGAAAAAGTACGCTGCTTAATTGTATTTCCTGCTATATCCCATTTGAGCAGGGAACCATTACCTTAGGGGAGCAGGAGCTTAGAGGACTTGATGAAAACAGTCTTGCAAAAATACGCAACGAAAAACTGGGATTTGTTTTTCAGGATTTTATGCTCCTTGACGGACTTACCATGCGGGAAAATATTCTGGTTCCCAGAATTATCTGGGGAGAGGCGGACAAACAGGCTGAAAAACTTGCGGACCAGCTTTTAGCGCTTTTTGATATTGAGCACATTGCTTCAAAATATCCGGCGGATGTTTCAGGGGGAGAGAGGCAGCGAACCGCAGTTGCAAGAAGCCTGATTAACCAGCCTCTGCTGATTCTTGCAGATGAACCTACGGGAAATCTTGACAGCAAGTCCAGCCGGGCGGTGATTGAATCCTTTGAAAATGCCAGGAATAAACTGGGAGCATCTATTTTTATGGTGACTCATGACAGCTTTGCTGCATCCTTTTGCGATAGAGTGATTCTGCTTAAGGACGGCACGGTTTACGATACATTAGAGGCGGAGCCCGGACACAAAGAGGAAAGACGCGGCGCTTTTCAGGACCGTTTGCTGGGGGCTATACGGGAAATGAGTAATATGGAGGATTCGTTATGATGACATTAAAAAGTTTGGAGAGAAAATTACAAAAAGCGGATGCGAAACAGGCAAAGCTTTATTTGTTTTGCAATTTTGTTTCTTTATTGTTGATTACGGCTTATTCGGCTATGATGTTTTCGCCTACGGTGCTTTTGGTTCTTCCGGAAGGCGGGGACAGCCGTAAGCAGATGATAGCAATCTTTGTACTGGCGCTATTTGGATGCGTGGTGTTTACGATTTACGCGTCAGGACTTTTTTTCAGGAAAAAGGCAAAACAGTTGGGGACGCTGATGGCCCTTGGGGCATCAGGCCGAAAGCTTCTGCCGGGACTGCTTGGGGAAGTGTTTGCTTTAAGCGCCATATCTTCCCTTTTGGGAATTGTGGCAGGATTTCCCTTTGTGTGGATTTTATGGAACAGCTTTAAGCTGATAACAGACAGTAACCAGATGGCCTTGACCCTTGATTTTAAATGCCTTTATTTATCAGCGGTATTTTTCGTAATCGTAGTGGGTTTTTCCTGCCTGAACGCTTATCGGTATTTAAAGAGAACCAATATTATGGAAGTGATGCATGAAGAACATAGAAACGAACCGGTACGGGAGATGGGCAGATGGTGCGGCCCTGTGGGCATCGGGCTGGTTTTAGGCGGGGCTGTCCTTGGATATATGGGCCCTGTTGTATGTCATCGTGTATTGAACTATTACGCGCCGGCGTGGCTTAATATTTTGTATGCGCCTGTTTTTGTGGGACTTTACATGATTATGCTGCATACGGTGGTGAACGGCTGGCGCTCCCGTAAGAAGCATCCGTATAAAAATTTGATTGCAAGAAGTATGATGAAATTCCAGGGAAAACAGACAGTAAATAATCTTCTTGTCAGTACGGTACTGATTGCGGGAAGTGCGTTTGGCATTTTTTATCTGCCGATGATGAGCGTAGATAGAATCATGGAAATAAAATCGCGCCCTTATGACTATTATTACCACTACCGGGCGGACCAGGAAATTCCGGGCGAAGAAGAAATTTCCGCCCTGGCCGCCCAGTATGGCCTTGCCATTGCGGATTTCAGGCAGGTTCCGTATCTGTCTCTTGGCATGGACGGTATCAGCGAGGTGGAGGATGGAAACTCTTTTCATTATGAACGGATGCCGCTGAAAAGTGAAGGAAGATTTTTATCACAAGATTCCTACGAAAGAATCACCGGAGAGAAAATTTCCGTGCAAAAAGGCGACTATATGGCGATTTCCAATACCGATGAAACTGGCCTTTATTACCTGGAAGATACGGCTACGGTTCTTACGAATATGGTTACCTTCCAAAGTCTTCCCACAAATTTTGGAGGGTATGCCCATTATGATTTTTTGATGGACTCGCTGGGATATTATGTATTAAACAACGAAGACTATGAAACCATTGCCGCAGGACTTAGCAAAGAGTGGATGGGCCAGACTGCCGTTTTTAACATAGACGGCCAGGATAGTTATGAATTTTCCCAGGACTTTTTTTATACGCTGGTTTCTTCCTTTGGACCGGAATGCGAGCAGCCAAGCTATTATGACCGGGTAAAAAAATACTATGACAATCAAATGGGAGAAGTCTACTGGGGAGACACAACGCGCATGACAAAAATCAGCTATTCCGAACCAAATACAAGTGATTTTAGAATGTATTGGAAGTATATGCCTAAGAGCCGTATTTTAGACAAGACGGAATTTAACAGAACATTTGCAGTGTTTCTTATGATGTTTTTATTCATTGCCATTATCTGTTCCCTGGCGGCTGTGATTATTGAGTACACCCGGTGTATGACGATTGTCCTTAACAACCGTTATGTTTTTGAAGATTTAAAGCGGCTTGGCGCATCCCCTGGCTTTATACGGAAGGAGATCAAGGGCCAGGCGGGGCCGGTATTTAAAATTCCCGCGCTGGTTGGTATGACCGCGATGTATTTGCTGTATGCCCTTTTGATGTTTGGGAATGATGGAAAAATTACCACAAACGAAATAGGCGGGCTGGCGGTATGCCTTCTTGTCCTTCTGGGCATTGGAGGTGTCTATTATCTGGTCTACCGGTATGCGGTAAAGAATATGTGCCGTCAGATTTTTGAGTGACGCCTTATGCTTTGCTGGGTTACAAGTTTGCTGACCCTTTTGCTGCTTGTCGAGGATGTATTTCATTTTTCATCACTTTTTCGGTCTGCCCTGTTTCCCATGCTCTAAATCGTGAAGAATGACACACTTAAACTTATCCTTTACGCTTTGGGTACTGGCAGCCGAAAATGTACCTCGACTATATACCTTGTCTTGTCAATCTTTTCTCTCGGTTTTCTATACGCTCTGACGCGATGTTACTTATTCAGTTGTAATTATGGTAATTGTTAGCCGACAATTAGAATTTAGTTAAATCTTATTGCAAAATTCTATAATTTCACCTTTCCTTTGTTCCACTGCATCTTTATATTCTACTGAACATAAACCTAATCTATCTTCACAACATTCAACCTCTAAATGCCCGTAAAAATGTTCAATACTTTCAAAAATGCGCTGACATTCTCTCATGCTTGTTCCTGTTCTTAATGCTACTACATAGCCTTTCTTTCCAGTGCTTAAGGTTGCATGTGGCTCATGGGTATTACACCAAGGCGTACACCTATCAATAAAAACTTTAAACTGTCCGGGAATGTCTGCCCAATAAGAAGGTGATACTGATATGATGGCATCTGCCCACTCATAGTTTTCAATGATTTTATCAACATCATCATGCTGAACACATTTAGCCGTATTATGGCATGTTCTACACCCTTTACAAAAACCAATATGAAAATCATCGATACATATACTTCTGACATCATATCGCTCCTTTAGACATTGAGAAATTATATTTACTATTTCTGCCGTTGCACCATTTCTGACAGGACTACAATTCATCACTAAAACTTTCATTTCGTTCAACCTCCATAATTCTGATTTATATTTTGGACAGAATATCACAATCACGCTTATAGTTCAATTGCATTTTCACTAAATTTCTTCCTCCCTCCATTTCGTTTTGTTCTGTTATTCTTGGCTTTGCGTTTCTTCTCGTTCTGCTTTTTATTTTCGTTGGCTGCATGCTGTTTCGCCTGTTGCAATGTCTACAATGCCTTTTCTAAATTTCTGTTTGCGTCATTTTTGCTCTCAATCATTTCTGATGCCTCGTTCTTTTTGCGCTGTGTTGACGGTTTCTGAAAATAAAAAAAGTATCTGATTTACTGTTAAAATAAATCGCTTAACTTCGTTAGCTTGCTGTGGAATTTTTGACTGGCTGCCTTTTGAAACGTAACTACGATTCACAGGCCGGCTCAGCGTGGAAATGGATTGACAAACCCTTTCCGAAAGAATATAAATATTTATAGAATTTAATGAAGTAGAAAGGGAGAGGAAATGAAAAAATTAAAGAAGAAAGCGGCAGTGCTTGCCATAGCGCTTTTACTGCTGGTTACGGGATGTGGAAACAGTAAGAAGGAAATTGTTCTTAAGGAATATACTTCTGAGGATGAAACCGTAAGCATCCAAATGGATGAAAGCTGGAAGGTTGAAGCTGTAAATGACGAAAGTGGAAGTGAAGGCTGGATATCGGCATTTACGGAGGATGATTCGGAAGGCATTGTTGTGATGCAGCTTACCAAGAGCGTTTATGGTGCCGGGGTTGACATGGACAGATTTAAAGAAGTAATTGAAAGTACGTATCCCATGTCAGAGATGGAGGATATGGAGGCTCCGTCTGTTCCCGGTATGGCGGTTGACAGTGCGTATAGTTGTGATGTGACCGCTGAGGGAGTTAAGGGAGCCGGGCGTGTGGTTTACGGCGAGACAGATTATGCCTTTTACTGCATTTTATATGCGGTTCCTGAAATGGACGACCAAAAGGAAGAATATTTTAAGAATGTGTGCGGAACCTTTAAGGAGACGGCACCGGAAATAGAAAATGCATCGACTGTGGAGGCCACGGATACGATTCAGTGGTTTAACAATACCTGTGCGGTGCTGACGGCGGTAAATGGCTGGGATTATACTATGTTTGGCGGCCTTCCGGCAAACGATGCCAGCAAACAGATTGCCCAGGCCCTTTTAGCGGACTGGTGGGAGGTAACCGACCGGGCATCAGCGGATGAAACTATGGACTGGCTTTTGACGGAAGGGCATCGGATTTCGTTTATAGAGGATATGGAGTATATAGGAGAATCCGGTGTAGGAGATGTGCCGAAGGAAGAAAGGATCGACTATTTCCTTGACAATTTTTATATAGACGAGGAAGAAGCGCAGAATTATGACATCTGGTATAGCTGCTATGAACAATTTGGCGACAATGCCTTAGCGGCATGGGATTACAGTCGGGCGATGTCACTTTTAGGGAACTATTATCTTGCAGGCTATTATACGGAGACAGAAGCGCTGGATAAATCTTTGGAAGTGGCGCAGATCATTCAGGAGGCCTTTGGCTCATGGGATGATTTCATGGAAAGCTATTTCGTGGGATATGAATACTGGGCGGAAGAAAGCAGCCAGGAAAGACGCGGAATTTATGAGGATATCAAGGCGGAGGCTGATAGTCCTTATCATGTAGATTGGAACTTGACGCTGGAGAAAACCTGGTAAGTCTAAATAGAAAACCACCCCTAAACTTTGATCGGTAGTGGGGTGGATTTTCTATCTACATTATTTGGTCAACCCACCTTCACAAACATTGATTTTATCTGACTCAAAAGAATACAAACACGGCAACAAGGGATATTGCGTTTCCGAGAATATGTGAAAAGGTACTAATAATGCAATTCCCGGCTTTTTGAGAACCATTGCAATCGTATTGAAACGCAAACCCGATTCGGAATTTTGTGTTTTGTCAACAGCTTCCGTAATAAAGAAAAATGCTATCCCAACAAACATGGAATATTCTGCTATTTTCGAGGACGGTACCACTGTTGTTATCGTCAGCAGTATCATTGCTATAACATTTTTCCCACAGGCGTCTGGGCAACGCCAGTTGCAATCTTGCCGTCTTACATCAAAGAAACGAACAAATGTTCTAAATGCGCTTGACTTTGTTCTCAAAACAATATAATATAAAAACCATCATAAATCGTTTTGTGAGTTACCGGGAAGAATGGAGAGAGTGTGAATATGACTGGAGTAAAAGATGCGCCTAAAATGGTATCGCTTTTTTCGGGATGCGGCGGTCTTGATATGGGATTTAAAACAGCGGGTTATGAGATTATTTGGGCGAATGATTTTGACCGTGATGCACAGGCGGTTTATCGCATGAATTTAGGAGAAATTGATGGCAGAGATATCATGACCGTAGAGGAGAATGAAATTCCGGATTGCGATATATTAACCGCAGGTTTTCCCTGCCAGCCTTTTTCGAATGCAGGCAGCCGGAAGGGGGTTCACGATTCCCGGGGAATGCTTTATAAAGAATGTCTGCGGATTATCGCAAAAAAGAAACCGAAAGTGATTGTATTTGAGAATGTAAAAGGGCTTCTTTCTACCAAATATATTGACGGAAGGAATTTGGTTGATGTAATTATTGAAGATTTAGCGGACATGGAGGATATAGGATACAATGTTGTCCATGAACTAATCAATGCATCTGATTATGGCGTGCCGCAAAACAGACAACGTGTTTTGTTTGTAGGGATAAGAAAAGATTTAAATAAAGAATTTATATTTCCGGAAAAGCAAGATAAAAGCAGATTAGCCTTAGGCAATATTTTAGATATACCGGCAGATGTGCCCAATCAGGTGGATTGGCCCCTATCGCCGCAGGCGATGGAGATGATCAACTATATTCCGGAGGGAGGATCCTGGAAGGATGTACCATATGAACATTTAGCGCCAAGATTCCGGAAAATAAGAGATAATATGAAGAAATATCATTCCCCTAATTTTTACAGAAGATTTTCCCGCAGTGAGATATGCGGGACCATGACGGCTTCAGCGCAGCCGGAAAATTGTGGCATCATACACCCGACTGAAAACAGACGTTTTACAATCCGGGAGGTTGCGCGGATCCAAACTTTTCCGGATGAATTTGTATTTATTGATGATAACATAAAAAATATTACAGCTATGTATAAAGTGATTGGAAATGCAGTTCCTGTAAAAATGGCAAATGTAATCGCACAGGCAATTATGCGTCAGGCTTTTGAAGGAGAGCAAAAGCAATGAATACGGATAAAGCGTATATTTTGGGATTAATAATTGGCGGAGGAGTATGGGGAAATGCGGAGGATGTTTTTAAAATCAGACTTCCGTTTAAACAATGGGGCTCATACGAGTTAAATCCCAAAAGGGCAGGAGATATAGCAAGAGATGTGATGAAGATGGTAGGCCCTTTATTGAAAGCGATTTATAATCTCTCCATTTCGTATGATACTTCTGCCAGTGGGGTTTGGAACATTCTGTGCGAGGGAGATTTAAGTGAGTTAAGAGCTGAGCTGGAAGGATATGGAATTTGGTGCGAAGGTGAGATTAGAAAAACCGCTCATATTGACAATATAGTTTCGGAACTGGTTGATGATAATTTAAAAAGGCGGTTTCTTGCAGGACTGGCAGATACAATCGGCAGCACAAAGCGTTCTCATAGGCGTTTTAATGATAATAAACAAATGGTGTCTTTTGAAATTTCAGGATTCGGGTTTCATTTTGTGTGTTCATTATGCAGATTATTACATAGTATTGGTTGTTATCCGGACCAAATTCTTTGGAACCATCCTAATTTTCATTGTGGAAATAATCCGTATGACAAAAAGTGGAAAAAGGGTTTTAAATTGAGGGTTTATTTAGACCAGTATGAGAAATTTGGCGCATTTGCATTTGTTTCAAAAGTATTGTCATTAAAGGAAAACCAAATATTAGAAGCAGATAGAAATGTTGCGGTGCCTTGTGATAAACGGGTGATGAAAACGCCCTCAGTAACGTGTGTTCATTGTGATGAAAACAGTGAATTATTGCCGGAAGTAATAAGAGGCGGTCATTATCTGCATAATAGGCATGTCTGCGCTGTTTTAGGCTGTGAACATGCCCCTTATGATGAAGTGAAAAAATTAATGTCAAAAGCTGAATACTGTATAAATCCTTTTCCGGTTTTGACCAAAGGAACAGAGCGTGAGATTAAGAAGATAATAGAATTAGAACCTATTCTAAAAAATCGTACCTATGAGAAGATGGATGTGAAAATTGCAGATTTATATAAGCATTCAGAGGAAGAATCTATTTGGGGAGACGGAGATGAGGCAGGATATCCATTTAGTAAAATTATTCTTGCAATAGCATATGTAATAGCAGCTAAGACAGGACAAGTAAATGGACTGCGCCCGAAAGGGTCAAAGGATAGAATCATTCATGATTATTTAGAAAAATTTTCAGATGGGCAGGTTACTATTTGGCTCCCTGAGTTAATGACGCCGTTAGTGGTACAGATGGATAGATATGCTGCAATGGTTGGGCCGGATAATCCTAAGATATATAAAAAGCTTATACAAATATCTGATGAAAATGAGTATAAACTTACAGTACGTTCTATTACAGAGGAAGATTTGAAATGAAGAAAAATGAAATTGCGCATTATCCTGAAATTACAAGATTTATAGAAGCACAGCTTCAAAGCAATTTTAGAGCAGAAGGAATCAATGATATTGATATATTTTGGAAAAATGGAGAATTGACTTCAGGTCTTAAAGCTTTGATACAGGAACATCCGGCAGAATGCGCCTGCTTAGTGAAATATAGTGAAATAACACCTTCATTAAATTTAGATATTTTTGGGGTTGTAACCAATGGAATTCAATATGAGATAGTGATTCTTGAAATAAAACTTAGAACAGCGGTAGGGCTAAGTGAATGGTCACAATTAATAGGCTACAATTTAGTTTCGGATGCGAAATATGGTTTACTTATAAATATTGATGCAGGCGCCAGCGACAGGCTTGCCAGAATTTTAAGCTTTGATGAGGATATTTCCAGGATAGTAAGAAAAAGAAAAAATGGTGCGGCAATCGAACATTTACTGGGATTTATGCAATGGAATTCAGTGACGCAAAATTTTGAGTATAGCAACTTAGGCCAGATATCCTCTTTATCGTTGCTCAGTACGATTTTGATAGAACAGTTTCGTTCAAGACTGGAACAGGAAAATAATAATTCTTAAGTATAAAAGTATTGACATAGCAGGTCTAATGCGATAGACTCATTATAAGTCTATCACATTAGACCTGCTGCGCGTTTATCCGACAATCGGGCTTGCCGTAGCGCAAATGCTTTGGAAGGGAGAGAATGGAAATGCCGAAAATTTTTGACAGCGAATATCGTTTTTGTGAAATCCTGTGGGAGAATGAGCCTGTTTCCAGCACGGAGCTGGTAAGGCTTTGCAGTGAAAAGCTGGAATGGAAAAAGTCAACCACTTATACGGTGATTAAGCGTCTTTCACAGCGGGGAATATTAAAGTCTGAAAATGCGATTGTAACCTCACTTGTGTCAAAAAAGGACATGCAGTCACAGGAGAGCGCCGAGATCGTGGAGAGAAGCTTTTCAGGGTCGCTGCCTGACTTTATTGCAGCCTTTACCAGGAAAAAGGAGCTGTCCAGGCAGGAAGTTGACGAAATACAGAAAATAATTGATTCATATAGATGATTTGCTGGGTTTGAATTGTTTTTCGGTAAACATGCCCGGCTGTTTGCACAAGAATTTGAATTATGGGATATCCGGTTGAGCGGAATGGGGGATTTGTGATGGAAAGTGTATTTACAGGGATTTTAAGTACAAGTATAGCAGCCGGTTTTATGGTATTGGCCATCGTGCTGGTACGGATCTTTTTCAGGAAGATGCCTAAAAATTTCCGGTGCCTTTTGTGGACCCTGGTGGGAGTGCGGCTGTTATTTCCGTTTTCCATAGAATCGGCTTTCGGTGTTGTGCCAAGAGTGGAGATAGAGCAGGGGAGCGCATTGTCCGGGCAGTTTTATCCGGGGATGCTCTCAGAAGATATGCAGCCAGGGCAGATGGAAAACTTTGGCACAAAGGAGCAGACACAAACGGAAAACCTTAACGGGGATAAAGAAATCAGGGCGGAGAAATTCATGGAAGGGGATAAAAAAGTGCTGTTGCTTAAAGCAGGCGCCCTTTGCTGGATTCTTGGAGTATTTTTCTGGCTGGGGTATTTTTTCCTTACCTGGTGCAGAATTAGGGATCAGCTTAAAACCGCTGTCCCGGAAGAAAACATGGGTACAAAAATTTACCGGAGCGAGCGGATTGTAACTCCCTTTCTATTTGGCATTATCCATCCCCGGATTTATATTCCCATGCATATAGATGGAGAAAATCTGCCTTATATCATCAGACATGAATGCGCCCATAAAAAGAGAAAAGATTATCTGATAAAACCTGCCGCTTTTATGCTGCTTTGCATCCACTGGTTCAATCCATGTGTTTGGCTGGCCTATAAGCTGATGTGCAGGGATATTGAGCTTGCATGTGATGAATTGGTGATCCGGAAGTTTACGGTGCAGGAGAAGAAGGCATATTCCACAGCTCTTTTAAGCTGCTCCATCTCCCAAAGAAAAATAGTGGCATGCCAGGCATTCTTTGGAGAATCTGGGATTAAGGAAAGGGTGAAGAATGTTTTTAGTTATAAAAAGCCGGCTTTTTTAGCAGTAGTCTTAAGCGTCCTTGTCTGTTTGCTTGTGTCCTTGTGCTTTATGACAACGAGAAAGGAAGGGGCAAAAAGTGGGACGGGGCTATCCATGTTCCAGGCAAACGGTGAAGCAAAGATATCTGATTCCCAGCCGAAAGGGGCGGATATGGAGGAAAATCAGGAAACGGAAGGGCAGGCAAATGGGGCTGATGCTACAGGTGGTTTTCATGAAAGTGGTTCAAAGAATTCGGTACAGGAAGATAGGACGAATGCCGGCTTGCAGGAGCGGACAGAATTTGTAAAGCAGTGGGTACGGGCCTTTTGCAACCGGGACGGAGAAAAGATTTATGATATGTATTCCGAGGAATATAAGCAAAATGCGACTGAAAGTGAAATGATGCCCACTGCGGAAAATGAATATTCTTTCGGCTGGTCCAGTCCCTGGCCTGTGGATGGCAATTTGGCCTCCATTGTAGAGCTTACGGAGGATCATGCTGAAATTTTGTATTACGCGTGGGTTTCAGACCCCCATGTGAGCGTATGGCGGCAAAGTCTTTCTTATCACATGGAGGATGACAAATGGCTGATAGACCAGGTGGATACGGAAATGATGGAATATATATGCGTTCTGGAGGAATATGAGAAAGCATATCCGGAAGGACAGATTAATGATACGCCTATGGATTATATGAAAAACGGCATGGGAGAAACTTTAAATAACAATGCGCTGCTTAGCAGCACAACCATTTACCAGCCGCTTTTCAAACCGGATACGGCAGCTGTTTACCTGTTGAATCTGCTGCAAAACGAAGGAAAAGTAGAGGTAAAGGCGGATGTAGATGAGAATGGCGGCAAAGCAAAAGTTACCGTGGAATTTAAGGAGGACGGTAACAGGGTGGAAGTACTTATGGTGCAGCCTTATGGGGAGAATGGAATATGGGTTCCTCAGACATATGAGGGATAAAGGATATGTAGTGGGAGAGCCAATAACCGCATTTTTAATCTGCGTGTTATTGGCTCTGGGATAACGGAGCCTTCCCTTGGCGGTATCACGGTTCATCGTTCCCGCCATTGCTTTCCTGGTGCAGTACAATGCTGCTGATGATACCAATGCCGCCTAGCACAGCGCACCACTTTGATGAGAACACAACGCCTGCTGCCACCAGACCAGCGCCAACAACGAAATGGCAGACCGAGGTAGTTTTCAGCGTTTCCTTTCCAGGGTTTGGAAGCGGTATGGAAATTCCTAACTTTTCATTCAGCTTTCCACAGGTATGATTGATTTCTTTGATCATTGTTTTTCCTCCTAAAAAATAAGTTGTAGGCCATGATTGACTATGAGCAGTACGCCAATGCAAATCAAAACCCATGCAAACGTGTTCTTTTCTTTCCCAATTCTTTTGTACAAGAACAGGAAAAACGCTCCTGCGACTGTAACGCAGACGCCGACAATCAGCAAAATGATTGAGATAAGCTGCATTGTTTCCGGGGCAGGAGTGGGGATAAAGTCGGGAATGAGAAAGTTCATATGATTGCCTCCTTTCATTCGTTATGGCCAAGCGTTTTCATGAGCGAGGTTTTTGCCGCTCCTCCGTTCCTGGTTGGTTTTGCCGTTTAAAAATAAGTGTAACCCGATAGGTAAGGCCCACAAGAGAATACTGCGAGCTGCCCAGATAGGGACGGGTGAAGGATGAAACCAGTTCCCAACCCTCTTTTCCCCGGCGATTTAATTGGTCGGTCAGTGTATCCTGGGTTTGTTCCATGTCCTTACAGTCCACAGTGACGGTTTTGTACTCAAATGTGTCCATGATATCTCCTTTATGCAAAGATGCTGTTTACAAGAATATCCGCCATACAATCAAACACTGCGAAATAATCACAGGTAGCGGCAAGTGTTTCTTTTGCGTTGGTAGTGGTTAGCAGCGCACTCAATATTCCGTAGGCCTGGGAGGGCTCCATTTTCAAAGTGAGATTTGCGGCCTGGGCGGCCTGCTCGAAAGCTTCAAAACTGTCAAATTTGATTTTTTCCAGAGTTTCTTTCGGGAGTTTTGTCACAAAAGACTGAAAATCCGGTGTGTTGACATTATACAAGAATGGTTTACTGTCATACTCCCGCAACAGCTCTTTTATGGATTGGGCAAATCCCTCCTTTGTCCCTACACGCCTGTTAGTGTCAAGAACTTTCTCCTTCAGCCTCTTTTGTATGTGTTCGATGGTTTCCGAAAATAAATCTTCCTTCGTGGGGTAAAGGGTATAGAATGTACCAATGGATATGTCCGCCTTATCACACAAATATTTGATGCTGGTCTTCTTGTACCCATGTGCAATCCAGCATTCTTCGCACAGTTCCCGCAGCCTCCTTTGGATTACTTTTTTATCAGCCTCTGAAAAAACAGGTTTTGATGGCATAGGTTTATCCTCCCTTGATTGCGATTATTAAATACGAATATTCGTAATTAATATTCGTATTACAATAATAGCATTTTCACAAGCACATGTCAAGAAAGAATATGGGTCATTCATAAGGGACTGATGAAGGATTTGTGGGTGCCCCGAAAGGAGCCGTTTACAGATAAGGGAGTAAATGATCGGAGAACAGATTCGCCGTGCGAAATAATTTCCGTCCATACAAGACAGGATGGCCTGCGCCGGGCGCATGGTCAGATATAACAGAGTTGACATATTCAAGATCAAGCTGTAAAGAAGAAGCAATATCTTCGCTGCTGGTGCCTTTGTGATATAATTTAATAATTTTTGTGGCAAGCATTGTGCCTAATTCAAGATTTTCTCTATCTCTTTGCAATAAAGTCATATACTCGACCTCCATTTCCCTGCTCTCTTTTACTTTGGTAACTTTTTTATGAATCTCTTTTATGAGCAGGCTTCTGGCTTGCGATGCAAAGTCATCTGTTGTATTCTCCACATAAGAAAGAAATTCCTGCATTTCAGAATCGACATCATGCATGCTGCCCTTTGTGTTCAGGAAAATTTTTGTAGTTTCATCTCCCAATGTAAGGAGAGGATTTTATGCGCACCTGTTTTCAAAAGTGTATAAATGGCGCTGTTCCTCAAACGGATCAAAGGTGCAGATGAAGATGACAAAGGATTTTTTCAGCTTCCTGTAATCTTCCCCTGCGGAAATGATGTCAAGGTCGATGTTTCCATGATAGTACCTTGATCTCTTGGGAAGGATAGCCTTTTTATGCTTCCCACGCTCCATCTCTACATTATATACCGTTTCCTCATCATCGTTCAGGTATACATCGAGACGGATACCCTTTCCATCATAGAGCATATTGATTGTTTTCTGTGTGGCAGGTACGGAAACTTCCCGTATGGAAACGTCCAGTACTTTTTCTAAACCCTTTTTACAGATCTCCTTATCACTCATTACCTTTGCAAAAAGGAAATCGTCCTCCAGATTCAGCTGCTGGATGGTTTTGTTTGTTTTTGGGATAAATGTACCTCTCTTTCCCTAATGATAGCATGATTCTGCCGTAAGAAATCCCGTACATCCAATAAAGTTTCAAATTCCCGGTACAATAATTCTTTTATTTCCCCATCCGGCTTAATTAAATCAGGTACCATAAGTGGCTTCATCCCCGCCCGGTGGGAGGAACGGATTCCGTTTGGCGAATCCTCCACAGCGTAACATGCAGAGGGATCTACACCTAACAATTCACAGGACTTTAGATAAATCTCAGGATGAGGCTTGCTGTGTGAAACCATGTCACCACATACAATTACATGGAAATAGTCAAGCAGTCCAATGCTTTCCATTTCCTTACGTACAATTTCCTCGCGGGTGGAGGATGCCAGTCCAATCCTGTAATGATTTTCTTTTAAAAAGGAAAACAGCTCATAGACGCCGGGCTTGACAGGAAGGCCGGTTTCGCGAATTCTTTTCTGAAAAATATCGGATGCCATTTCTTTATAGGTTTCATAAGGGAAATCTTCCCCATAGGTTCTGGAAAATAAGGCTTCTGTTTCCGGTGCGGTAATACCGATACACTGTAATAATGTATGTTCAATATCTGCAATTCCCGCTTTGGCGGCAACCTTCATCCAGGCATCCAGAATCAAAGCTTCCGAATCAATCAGTACGCCGTCCATATCAAAGACAATGTTTCGTATCATAAAAAATCCTCCATGTTGCCTGTGCAAATTGTATGACTGTTTTTAATGCTTAAGGTTTATCTTACAGAATTTGGCTTGTTTTGTAAAGATAGTTAATCTTTGTATCACGGAAATCAATTTTCAAAGTTGCTGTGTGCTGGCAAAGCAACTTTGAAAATTGATTTCCGTGTCTTTGTGTTAGAAATTACACATTGAGCAGTTGGTTGTAAAGATTAACAATGATTCCTGTCTGTATTAGTTTTATCAGTACAATTGATATCAATAAGCCATAAATCAGACTGAATAATCTTTTTTTATTTGTCGGAATAACTGCTAATAGTGCGATAGAAAAACATAAATAGGCAATAAATAGGAATAGCTTATCTTTGGTATTCCAATTCCAAGCAGTAAAAGCGGTTAAATACCATTCGGTAAATAAAATACAGAAAGGTAAGGAAGAAATAAAATATGCATAACAACTTTTTTTATGTACATGCCATATCAGAAAACCGCAAAAGGGAGTCATCGCACCAATGCCGCCCCACAAAATAATTTGTGATTTTGGAAAAAAATGCAAAAAAATTACAGTATAACTATAATAGGCAGATAACATTCCGGCAAAAAACACAAAGGAACGCTCTGCGGCAAGTAAAGCAGTTTTTGAACGAATAGAGATTAGCGCGGCTGCCCAAACCCATATTCCAAATCGACCCATGATATCATCAAATATAGGAAATTCAGATGTGATGTATGGTACATCTATAAGCTTTGCAATGATTCCTAAAACAATACCAATGATAAATGGTAAAATGAGTGGATGTATATTTGAATCCTTTTTCATTTGAATCCTCCTGCATACCGTAAGCCTTTTTACGGTACTGCCGCCAATAAAGAGTATGGAAGTTTACTTCCAAACTTTCTTTCGTCTGATTTATCATCTCAAATAATTCTATCACATATTTGCGAATAAATCATCCGCTCGGCTCAATTTACATATTCCACGGAAACGTGTTCTCACGGACTTTGCAGTAAGTGCAGAGTCCTGGGCTGAACTGCTGCCGTCATGTTACTTTTAACGGGTCAGGAATGCGCATTTACTGCGCATTCCGTGAGAACAGATTTTGGTGTGAGGGGAGAACATCGCCCCGAATGTTACTATGAGCGGCTTCCAGGCGGTGAATCGTAACGCCGTCATCTCACGTTACCGTTTATAAGATCCTGGCAAGTTGCAGCCTGGGGTGTTTTTTTGTATACTTTAATTACGAAAGGATCTATGGAGATACTTAAAATCAGGGAAACCCTATCATTTGTATGGAGGTACGGATGAAGTTTTTACATATTGCAGATTTGCATATAGGAAAAATAGTGAATGACTTTTCTATGCTGGAAGACCAGAGGTTTATCCTGGAACAGATGATGGGCATGGCAAAAGCAAATCAGGCGGATGCGGTGGTGATTGCCGGAGACATTTATGATCGGTCCATTCCGCCTGGGGAGGCAGTTGTTTTATTTGACAGCTTTCTGACGGAATTATCCAATGCAGGTATACGGGTCATTATGATTAGTGGGAACCATGATTCACCGGAACGCATCAGCTTCGGGGAAAGTCTGCTTGGTAAGCAGGGAGTACATATTGCAGGAACCTTAAAGGACATACCTGTCAAAGTCAGGGTGAAGGAAAAAGATTGTGAGACGGAATTTGTTCTTCTGCCTTTTGTAAAACCTGCCCAGGTGGGGGCAAGGACAAGCCAGGAGGCGGTGGAGCGTTTGCTTGTGCGCTATTGGCAGGAAGAAAATTTGGAGATAGAGAAAAACCGTGTTCTTGTGACACATTTTTTTGTGACGGATGCCGGATGGGAACCGGAACTGTCGGATAGTGAGAGCACCATACATGTTGGGGGGCTTGACAATGTGGATGCATCTGTCTTTCAGGGCTTTGATTATGTAGCACTGGGACATATTCACAAACCCCAGCAAATAGGCACGCACCCAATCTGGTATGCAGGTTCGCCGCTTAAATATTCCTTTGGGGAATGTGAGCAGGTGAAGGCAGCGCTTTTGGTTACACTGGATGGGAAGGGCCAAAGGGAGGTAAAACAGCTGCCGCTGCGGCCCTTGCGCGAAATGAGGAAAATAAAGGGAACCTTAAAAAAATTGCTTGAAGCAGGCTTGAAAGCAGATGGCGGGCAGCAGGATTATATACAGGCCCTGCTGACGGATAAAGGAGAGTTGATTGACCCGATTGGTACCCTGCGCAGTGTGTACCCCAATGTGATGCAGATTGTGAGGGAAGATATCCATTTATCTGGTAATGGGACGGAACAATCCGGGCAGAACCGGATGCTTGCAAAGAAAAGGGATGCCCTGGCGCTCTTTGAAGCTTTTTATAAGACTGTGCGGGAAGATACGCTTTCAGAAGATGGCAGGGAATTGGTGGTGGATGTGATAAAGGAGCTGGAAGGATAAAGGATCGTTTTCCCTTCACAATTGTTTGCCGGAAATCGTCACATGTCTAAGCAATGATAAAACAGCACAGAGAAAGTAAATCGTAATTGACAAAGCTGTTATACAAGTGTATAATATGTTACACAAACGTATAACGAAGGCGCATACTGTGAAATGCTGACGCCCAAATTGGCAGGTGTTGGCAGCATGGAGGATTTACATGGGAAATATTCTAAAAAAGCTGGGCGAGGCAGAATTGGAAATTATGCAGGTGATTTGGGACAGTGAAAATCCTGTCACTTCAAATTATATCCTCAAAAAATTACAAGGACGAAGAAAATGGCAGCTTTCTACCTTAATGACTTCCCTGACACGGCTTTCCGACAAGGGCTTTGTTATCTGCGACCGCTCAACAGGAAATAATTTATACACTGCGATGATTCCGGAAAATGAATATAAAACAGGGGCGAGTAAGCATTTTCTAGAAAAGCTCTATAATAATTCCATACAGAATATGATAGCCACACTGTACAGCAATAAGGCAATCAAAAACTCTGATGTGGAGGAACTTAGAAGGTTTCTGGATGAAATAGAAGCGGACAATTCCGGGGAGGGCGAAAGATGATAGCAGAGCTTTTCCTTTCCTTTTTGGAAATTTCGATATCAACCAGTTTGATCATTCTTCTCCTTCTGCTTCTTACACCACTTTTCATGAAGCGTTATGCAGCAAAGTGGAAGTATTGGATTTGGATATTAATTGCACTGCGCCTGGTGATGCCTTATAACGTGGCGGATGGAGCGTCTTTTATCCGCACATTGTCACAGAGCATGGCACAAACTGAGGCGGCGCTTGAAAAGGCTTATGCAGATAGTCCGCCCAATTTATCGGAGCAGGGCACAGTTCCCAGAGCGATTGTAATTGAGTTACCAGCGCAAATGACATCGCCAATTGCGGCTCAAGCTGAAAAAAGCAGCAGTGGCATTACCATGCTTGACCTTGCAGCTTATGGCTGGATGTTTGGCGTCTTATTGTTCCTGTCTGTCCATCTACTCAGCTATTTACGCTATAAAAGTCAGGTGGCAAAGAGGGGAGTGACCATAAAGGATACCGATATTTTACTAATGATGCTTGCATTAAAGCATGAACTGCATATAAAATGCACAGTCCATGTTATGAAATATTCCGGGGCGGGCAGCCCCATGGTGATGGGCTTTTTCCGGCATGTTTTGATTCTGCCGGATGAACAGTATAGCCCGGAGGAATTGTTTTTCATCCTAAAACATGAGATGGTACATCTAAAACGCAAAGATGTGTGTCTAAAACTGCTTTTTGTAATGGCAAATGCGGTGCATTGGTTTAATCCGCTTATCTGGTTTATGCAAAAAGAGGCGGAGGTTGATATGGAATTGTCCTGTGATGAAAGGGTTACACAGGACGCAGATTATGCCACACGGAAGGCTTATACGGAAACACTCTTATCTACACTTAGCAAGCAATGTGCGAAAAGAAAGCTGTTATCGACACAGTTTTACGGAGAAAAGCAGATTATGCAGAAGCGCTTTCAAAATATTCTGATAAAAACCCGCAAGAGAAATGGAGCTGTTTTACTTCTATTTGCTGCTGTTTTGACAATCAGCCTGGGAACATTGGTAGGATGTTCTGTGGGAAAAGAAAACCTGGAGGAGCAGGTGGAAGGCATACCTTTGCAGACGGAAAATGGCAGTCTGCCGGAAGAAGATGCAAGTGTATCAAGCTCAAACGAGCCGGAAGATGGGACAGGGAATGAAGATGTCTTACAGGAGGATGTTTCCGGCAAAGAGGCTGTGGCAGAAAATACAAGAGTACTCACCATTATGAAGGAAGGAGAGCCAGAAGAAAAGCAGGCAACGCTTGTGGTTGACCAAACGATATATCACGAGTTTTCTTTTTATCTGCCTGATGGAGAATGGCAGAAAAAAGAGGCGGCTACGTGGCAGGCCGTAGCCAACGAAAATGTCCGGCTTTGGGCAGCCTGTTTTGAGAAAGATTATGATATAGATGTGGAGCAGCTTTTGGAAAATGATGGTTATGAGGAAGAAAATGGCGAGTTTGTAAGGCAGGAGGAAGAAATCATATACAAAACCAGACTGTATGAGGATGGCGATAATATATGGTGGATAGAGTACTGTTATCCGGCGGAAGCGGAAGAAGGATGGGGACGGGAGCTGCCAGTGATTGCAGATACCTTTGCGGTAATAGCGCCGGCGGCTATGGTGGATGGATATATATCCGCATTTGATAATGGTTTTGTGACGATAGACGAGCAGATCTGGGCAACAGTAGGAAGCGAGTACTGGAAGCCGGAATATAATGAGGACGCTGGCTTTGAGATAGTGGATGCGGAAGGTGAGGACATTACATATCCGCTTCATGAGGACTGTACGTTTTTTATTCTGGAAAACCATTATGATCCAACCATAGAACTCAGTGAAAATGAATTTGCCGATTATCTGACAGAAATGGAGTATCCGGTTTTGTGGATCTTTGAGTTGGAGGACGGACAGATTAAAAGTATTGTGGAGCAGTATATACCATAATAGCAGTCCTGATTGGACATTTCCTGCTGCGTCTTCACATGGTTTTTTTGAAACATTTTTCTTGTAACAGAATGTAAAAATCAAAGTATATTATCTATTAAGAATATGCTTTAGGGGAAAATACTGTCAAAAATAAACTTTTCAATGACAAGTTAATGTGAACACCCCAATTTGCAAGGGTTTGACAGTATGGAGAATTTGTATGGAAGAAAGATGTCTGACAAACAACTGTAGTTTTGCCGGCTTGAAGCCGATTATGGTGGATTTGCCTTATCCGGAAATCAAGGTGCAGAGAAGAAACAGGGATTATGCGGATTTGCTCAGTGTGGATTACTGTGGTTTTGTATCGGAGCTGTCCGCGATTACGCAGTATATCAACAATGAAAATCGCATCTGCGCTGAAAGATGTTCTATGGCCAGGACACTTCTTGGGATTGCTATGGCGGAAATGATGCATCTGCAAAAACTTGGAGAGCTGATTGTCCTTTTGGGAGGAATTATTGATTTTTCTGCAAAAACCAGTAACGGCTGTTCAAAGCTGTGGACACCGGAGTATTTGTCAATTCCTGAAAGGGTTGATAAAATGCTGGCAGCCGACATAGAAGCGGAAAAAGAGGCGATTCGCCAGTACGAAATGCACATCAATATGATAAATGACGATTGTGTAAATGCTGTTTTGAGGAGAATTATTTTAGATGAGGAATATCATATTTTTCTGCTTAAGGCTTTAAAAAACGATAGATAAGGGAATCTGCTGTCAGGGAAGATGTATGATTATGATACGTCCGTTTGCTGCACTTGTGCAGTGGCCGGACGTATTTGCTTTACCCAGGGCTTTTGTGGTATGATAGCAGTGCATCTGAAAGAATGATGGTAAGGCAGAAGTATGAAAAACGAGGGATTATTTTAGATGGTTACATTTCAGGTAGAAGCATTTCTCATTTTAATCTTATATATTACATGGAAATTTAAAGTGCGGTTTGTGGAGGCATTTCCGGTGGGATGTTCCCTGCTGGTACTTGGGCTTTATCTGCTCTCTTTCTTCAGAGCGTTGTCTTTCTCTGATTATATTGCGGCAGCAGGACTGATAGCCACGCTCTTTATTTTGGCGAAAAAGACAAAGGAACAGCGTAAGGAAATAATGAGCTTTGTGCGGGGAGAGCTTTTTCGTGCAAGCACGCTGACAGCGCTTTTCATGGCTATCGTGGTCTGTATATGTGTAGGAGGCAAGGCGGTAAGCTGGTGGGACGATTATAATTTTTGGGCAACGGACGTAAAGTCTATCTTTTATTTAAATGGATTTGCCCATAAGTATGCCAATGTGGCGGCGGAGTTTGGGGATTATCCGCCAGGTACGCAGATGATGAAGTGGTGGTTTTTGCATTTCTACCCCAAGGAATTTCAGGAAGGATTGATGTTTGCAGGCTATTACTTTATGAACCTTGCTTTCCTTTTTCCCCTGCTTAAAACCATGAAAAAGAGAAATGTCTTTGTGATGTCTTTGGGAGCGGTTGCTCTTTGGCTTTTTCCCGCAGTGGCGGAGGCTTTCTGGCTGGATGGGTGCTGTGCGGATTTAACTATGGCACTGATTTACGGCGCTTTTTTGACTGCTGTAGCAGATAAAAACCAGGACAGATTTTTTTACTATGGAAGACAGGCATTATTTCTGATGGTGCTGGTTTTGTGCAAAAATACAGGCTTTATCTGGGCGGCTTTTGGCATAATATTCAGTTGCGGCTATCAGCATCTGTGGCGAAAAAAGCAGGAGGGAAAAGAAAAAGGAGAAGAAGGCAGGAAGGCGGACAGGCTGGGAATCCTGACGGTTATTTTGCTTCCTGTTTTAACGGAAGGTTCATGGCTTGGCTTTTGTGTTATCAACAGGCGGGTAGCGAAGCTTACAGGGACAGCGCTTAAGATGGCCACAGGAAGAATGAACATCCCGGCTTATCAGGGGGATATGGTGAAGGCATTTGTGGAAGCGTTTCTGAGCTGGCCCCTTCACAGGTGGAAAACCGCAGCAGTGGATTTAAGCCCTTTGGGGGTATATTTGCTTTTGCTTTTATTTTTATACCTGATTTACAAGTTTCATGTGTTGGAACGGGAAGTGACGATTTATACAGGCATATTTTTTGCTCTTTCAGGAGCGCTGTTTTATGCCTTTAATCTTATTGGGCATTTGACCATATTTGCAGTAGAAACGCAATATCTGGAGCCTTTTGGAATGGTATCATCCATTGAAAGATACGGGGCGCCTTTTACGATAGGAGGCTTGTATTTATTGGGGTATTATGTGTTGAACAGCGCAAAGTCCAAAGTGGGAGCTATTGTGTGTATGGCATTTGTTTTCCTGACTACGGATCATATGGGCGCATACCGCGGACTGATTGGTTACAAGGAAGATGTGAACGATGTGATAGCAGAACGGAGGGAAGTGATAGATGAAGACGCCGAAGCTTTTTTGCAAAGAGCAGGCGCAGGGAAAAGGGAAAGTATCGGGAGAGTGTTGTATTTAAGAGATGCTTCGGATATAAGCTGGGTGCGGAATACCTATATAAACTTTGAGGCAGCCCCAGTGTCGGTGATGTATGGGAATGTGGATGCGGCAGCGATGAGAAGTGAGGATATCGTAAATGCACTCAGAGACGCCCATGCGGGTTTTTTGTATGTGGATGCATTAAAGGGAAACGGAGAAGAACTTTTTGAATCTTTTTTGGATGGAGAAGGATTTGCGTATGGCTGTTTATACCAAGTGGTAGAGGAAAGTAATGGGATGCGGTTTGTAAAGGCAAAGGAATTTTAGTGAATTCTGAAAGCGAAAATATTTAGAAGAAAAGAGGAAAATGTATGACTAAGACAATCTGGAATTTTCTGCAATATGCAGTAATTGACACACAATCTGACGAAAACAGCGGTGTAACGCCCAGCACAGATAAGCAGCATAATCTTGCGAAACTGTTAGTAAGACAGCTTGAGGAGATGGGAGCGGATGAGATTACCTATGATAAGGAGTGCTGTTATGTTTATGCTTCCGTTCCGGCTTCGGCCGGATGTGAAGGAGTGCCTGTACTGGGATTTATTGCCCATATGGACACATCTCCGGCAGTAACCGGCGCAGGTGTAAAACCCAGAATCGTAGAGCAGTATGACGGTCAGGACATTGTGCTGAACGAAGAAAAAAATATTGTGCTGCGGACAGCAGATTTCCCGGAGATTAAAAAACTGAAGGGACAGGATTTAATTATTACGGACGGCACCACATTATTAGGAGCCGATGATAAAGCCGGTGTTGCCGAAATTATGGCAATGGCGGAGTATCTGCTTACCCATCCGGAAATAAAGCATGGGAAACTCCGGCTGGGATTTACACCTGATGAGGAAATCGGGGAGGGAACAGACCATTTTAATGTGGAATTGTTTGGAGCAGATTTTGCGTTTACGGTAGACGGAGGAGAATTAGGAGAGCTGGAAAATGAAACTTTTAACGCTGCTGGGGCAAAGCTGATTGTACATGGCCGCAGCGTTCACCCGGGCAGTGCCAAGGGAAAGATGATTAATGCTGTCTTAGTAGCCCAGGAATTCCAGAGCCTTTTGCCCGTATTCCAAAATCCTATGTATACGGAAGGGTATGAGGGATTTTTTCATTTGGACAGCATTAGTGGAAATGTGGAGAAAACGACTGCAGAGTACATTATCCGCGACCACGATAAATCCTTATTTGAGGAAAAGAAGGCGTTGTTCGTAAAATGTGCACAGTTTTTGAATTTAAAGTATGGTGAAGGAACGGTGGAGGCTATCGTTGCGGATTCCTATTACAATATGAAAGAGGTGCTTGCACCTTATGGCCATCTTATGGAAAACGCAGCCGCCGCATTAAAAGAATTGGGGGCAGAGCCCAAAGTGAATCCGATCCGTGGGGGAACTGACGGGGCACGTCTGTCTTATATGGGACTTCCCTGCCCGAATCTCTGTACAGGAGGGGCCAACTATCACAGCCGTTTTGAATATGCCTGTGTTCAGTCTATGGAGAAGGTGACAGAGCTTTTGATTAAGCTGGCGGTTAAATACGGTAGTCCTTTGTAGAATACAAGGACTTTTTATGGCCCATGAAGGAAGAAAATGCCTGATTGGCGGCAGTATCGCAAACATAGCTTGTGGTATGCAGGAGGTATAACGATGAAGCCTGTCAAACTCATCCTCTGTGGCTGGGGCCCCTACCGGGAAAAACAGGAAATTGATTTCACAGGATTTAAGGCGAGAGGGCTTTTCCTGATAACGGGACAAACCGGGGCGGGGAAGACCACTGTTTTTGATGCTCTCACTTACGCCCTATACGGAAATATGAGCGGCAGCATCCGGGAAAAGGCCAGCGTGCGCAGTGACTTTGCCGGGGCGGATATGCCTACTTATGTGGAACTTTATATGACCCATAACGGACAGGAATATCAAATCTACAGAAATCCCGAATATCTGCGGCCTAAAAAGCGGGGAGGGAAGGATAGTACCTCCCTTACCAAAGAAAGAGAAAAGGCTGTATTTACCGGGCCGGATGGGGTGAGTGTTGAGGGGAGCAGTGAGGTGACCCGGAAAGTGCAGGAGCTTTTAAAGCTGGATTACCGTCAGTTTAAGCAATTGTCCATGATTGCCCAGGGGGAGTTTGCAAAGCTTCTGTCAGCCCCGCCTTCTGAAAAGACAAAAATTTTCCGGGAGATTTTTGGTACGGATTTATACGAAAAAATGGCTGCCTGCCTTAAAGCAAGATCAGGAACCGTATATAAAAAGGTGATGGAATGCCGCCACAAAATGGATGGGGATATCGAAATGCTCATCCGGGACGGTATTCCTTTAGAGCGCAGTGACAGTTATTTTTATGAGGGCGTCATTGCTTTTTTGGAGGAAGAAAAGGAAAAATGGAAGGCAAGGTGGCAGGAGAGCCGAAACGCCTACACCCAAAACGAAGGGCTGGTGCAAAAGCTCAATGCACAGGTGGCAGAAAATGAAAAAATCCATAGTCTCTATGAAAAACTGGAAAAAGAAAAACAGCGCTGGGGAAATTTACTTCAAAGGCAGGAGGAGATGAAGGAAAAGGAGGCGCTTTTAACGCTCCAGGAAAAGGCTGCCGGGCTGCGGCTGGCGGATATGAAGGTGGAAGCGGCAAAGAACGATGTATGTGCGATGGAAAAGGAAATAGCCGCTTCTTTTGAGGATATCAAAAGGTTGGAACAGGAAAGAGATGGGAAGGCGGCCTTTTACGCAGGACGGCAGGAGATTGCCCTTGGCTATGAGGAGGAGAAAAACTACCAGGAAGCCAGACAGGCTTTGGAACAAGAGGGGAAAAGATATGCTGGGAAGGAAAAGGAACTTGGCAAGCTGCAGAAAAATTATCTGGCAGCAGAGCAGGAGGAAGATGCGGCCAAGGCTTCTTATGAGAAAGCCCAGCGGGCTTACAGACATGGAATAGCAGGCATATTGGCAGAAAATTTGGCGGAGGGCATGCCTTGTCCGGTGTGCGGCTCCGTCCATCACCCTTCTCCGGCAGTGAGTGCCGATACACTTCCTTCAGAAGAAAATGTGAAAAGTCTGAAAAAGGACTATGAGAAAAAACAAAAATTATGTGTAAAACTGCATGGAGAAACCGCCGCCTGCATGGCACATACCACCGAATTAAAGCGCCGGCTGGAGGAAATGGCGCAGAAGGTCGGTTCCTTAGAGCAAAAGAGAGAAGAACGAAGTGATCTGGCAGCCAGCTATATTGCAGAGCACAGCAAAGAAGATTTTGAAAAACAGATGAAACAATGCGAGCAAAGACTTGTCCTGATTCAGGAAAAGAAAGACGCGCTGGATAAGCGGAAAAAGGAACTTTTAGCAGCATGTGAAAAGAAAGAGAAGCTTACGGATGATTTTCAGGAAAAGATGAAAAAAGTGGGGTTTATGGGGGAGGAAGCTTACCGGAAGGCGCTTGCGGATGAGAAAGAAATGTCTCGGCTTCGCAGCGAAATTGAAAGGTACAGACAAGACTGCAATCTCTGCCGCCAGATGATTGGGCATCTGACAGAAGAAGTGGGAAATGCAAAGCCGGAGGATGCAGAAATTTTATCCCGGCAGCTTCAAAAGGCCAGGCAGGAAGGAAAGGAGCTCTTTGATAGGCACCTTGCTTTGGAAAATAAGCTGCAGAGTGTGAAAAGAGGAATTGCATCTCTTTTAGAAAAGCAGGGGCAGCTTGAACAATTCATGGAGCGCTACAGCCTTTTCAAGGATTTAGATGATGCGGCAAACGGAAATAATAAAAAGAGACTGGTTTTTGAGCAGTTTGTGCTGGCCTCCTACTTTGAGGACATTCTGGTGGCTGCCAATATAAGGCTGCGCCTTATGAGCGGCGGAAGGTATGAACTGAAGCGGGCGGAAGAAGTCAATGACGGCAGAAGCAAGGATAACCTTGAAATAGAAGTAATGGATTATTATACAGGTAAATACCGTTCCATAAAAACCCTTTCAGGAGGAGAGATGTTCAAGGCTTCTCTGGCGTTAGCCCTTGGCATGAGTGATGTGGTGCAGTCCGCAGGCGGGGGACTTAAGGTGGAGGCATTGTTTGTGGATGAAGGCTTTGGAAGCCTGGACAGCGAATCCTTAGAGCAGGCATGCCTTACACTGCAAAGTTTGGTGGAAAAGGACAGGCTGATTGGCATTATCTCCCATGTTCCGGAGCTAAGAGAAAAAATAGGAAACCAGATACAAATAGAAAAAACAAATGCTGGAAGTAGGGCGCATGTTGTGCTATCCTAAAAGACAGAGGCCATCCCTGAAAGGAATGATTTCGTGTATCTTTCGGCTGCAAAACAAGTTTGAGATGGAATATATAGAAGGTATAGAAACGGTAAATTGCGAAGTATGGAGGCAAGTATATGGGAAATCAATTTGATGTGATTATCATTGGCGCAGGTCCGGGCGGCATTTTCTGTGCTTATGAGTTAGTAAATAAAAATAAGGATTTAAAGGTGCTTCTTGTAGAGAAAGGACGCTCCATCGAAAAAAGGCAGTGCCCGAAGCGCACGACCAAAGAATGTGTGGGCTGTCAGCCCTGCTCCATTACCACAGGATTTGCGGGAGCAGGAGCTTTTTCAGACGGAAAGCTTTCTCTTTCACCGGATGTGGGAGGAAATTTACCCACTATCCTTGGCTATGAAAAAACCCAGGAGCTTATAAAAGAGTCTGATGATATTTATTTAAAATTTGGCGCAGATGCCATCGTTTATGGGGTGGATAAGCAGGCGGAAATCCGCGAGATCCGTAAAAAGGCAATCAATGCTAATTTGAAGCTGGTAGAGTGTCCTATCCGGCATCTGGGAACGGAAGAAGGTTATAAGATTTACGAAAAGCTTCAGCATCATTTGGAGGCTGAGGGAGTTACGCTTATTTTTAATACGATGGTAGAGGAAATCCTGGTGGAGGATGGCAGAGCCGTGGGAATCAAGACCCAGAAGGGCGAGTGCTTTTATGCAGGCGAGATTGTAGCGGCAGTAGGACGCGAGGGTGCAGACTGGTTTAAGCATAAATGTGAGGAAATCGGTATAGAGACCACGCCGGGAACTGTGGATATCGGGGTCCGTGTGGAGGTTCGGGATGAGGTGATGCAGTTTTTAAATGAAAATCTCTATGAGGCAAAGCTGATTTACTATACCCCTACCTTTGACGACAAGGTGAGAACCTTTTGTACAAATCCCTCTGGGGAAGTGGCAACAGAGTACTATGAAGGCGGCCTTGCAGTGGTAAATGGCCATGCCTACAAGTCTCAGGATTACAAAACAGACAATACAAATTTTGCCATACTGGTAAGTAAAAATTTTACCAAACCCTTTAAAACGCCTATTGAATATGGAAAGCACATTGCCAGACTTTCCAACATGCTCTGCGGAGGAAAAATACTGGTGCAGACCTTTGGAGATTTCAGGAAGGGCAGAAGAACCACGGAGGAACGACTTTGCCGGAATAATTTAATACCCACCTTAAAGGATGCGGTACCGGGGGATCTATCGCTGGTATTTCCCCACCGGATTATGGTAGATATTGAGGAGATGCTGCTTGCTCTTGATAAGATTACGCCGGGCATTGCCGCAGATGAGACCCTGCTTTACGGTGTGGAAGTGAAATTTTATTCCAATAAGGTGGTTGTGAATAAAGAGTTTGAAACCAGTATAAAAGGGCTTCGTGCAATCGGAGACGGCGCCGGTGTGACCAGGGGACTGCAGCAGGCATCCGCCAACGGAATCAGCGCTGCCAGAAGCATCTTGAGGGCCTTAGAAGCATGAGGAAAGGAAAAAGGCTGATAATTGTGCTTTTGTGCGGTATGCTCATTTTTACCGCATATGGATGCGGGGATGTGAATGCAGATACAAAGCTTGTGCTCACCACCGGTTTCAGGAAAGATGAAGTTTTCCGGATAGAGACTATGTCCTGCACGCTGCCGGAGGTGCTGGTTTATCTTACCAACACCCAGGATCAGTATGAGAGCGTATACGGGAAGGAAATCTGGAAAACAGGTTTAAATGACATTACCCTGGAGGAGAGCGTGAAGGATACGGTGCTTGCCCAGCTTGCCCAGATCAAGACCATGAATCTTTTAGCCCAGCAGCATGGAGTTGAGCTGGATGAGGCAGAGCTTAAGATGGTCAGGGAGGCAGCCGGCGCATACTTTGGGACGCTGAACCAAGCGGAGCGGGAGTCTATGCAGGTGACGGAGGATACTATTTTTAACCTCTATGCGGAATTTGCCCTTGCAAACAAGGTATATGAATTTATTATCAAAGATATCAATCCGGAAATCAGCGATGATGAGGCAAGAACCATCACCGTCCAGGATATTTTGATTAAAACCTTTTCCATGGATGGAACCGGAAAGAGGATAGAATACGATGCAAGTGAAAAGCAGCAGGCTAAGCAGCAGGCGGAGGAAATTTTAGAGCTTGCCAGGCAGGAAGACAGCGACTTTGAGGATTTGCTGATTACCTACAGCGAGGGAAAAAAAGGAACCATCTCCTTTGGCAAGGGGGAAATGGAGCCGACCTATGAGGAGGCGGCTTTTAATCTGGAAACCGGTGAAATCAGCGATATTGTAGAGGCAGGAGACGGTTACCACATCATCCGCTGCATCAGTACCTTTAACCGTGAGGAGACCGATGCAAACAAGGTAAAAATCGTTGAAAAAAGGCGGGAGGAAGTTTTTGGACAGGAGTATGATGTTTTTGTAACGTCTCTGGCCAGGTCTTTGAATGAGGAGCTGTGGGAGACAGTTTCCTTTATTGAGAATGAGGAAGTAGCCACAAAGGATTTTTTTGATATTTATAACCAATATTTTAACTAAAAATAATCAAAACGATACGAAAGCGGATATCCCGGTAATATGCAATCAAATAAAATGGCCGGTAAAGGGCGTCCGGTTCACGGAAGTAGATACCTTAGGCAGCGATGTTCCGTCCGGTATCCATGAGGGATTTTCCATAAGGGTATGATCAATATTCAATTTATAAAAATTTTAGAATTACAAAACCCTTGAAAATACAAGGTTTTTAAGGAATTATTAGCACTCATTCTAAATGAGTGCTAATTTTTTCTTGACTTTTGGGAAAAAGGGAATTACACTTTGTTTTAGTAAAAGATGTGAGTCTGTAAACAAAAAGGAAATTTATCAGGAAAAAGGAGTGAATGATCGTGGCAGAAAAACACGGAAACTTATCAATTAACAGTGAAAATATTTTCCCGATTATCAAGAAATGGTTGTATTCGGACCATGACATTTTTTTCAGGGAACTGGTGTCGAACGGATGCGATGCCATCACCAAGCTTAAAAAACTGGACATGATGGGAGAATATTCCCTGCCGGATGACTACAAAGGAAAGATTCAAATCATGGTCAACCCGGAGGCTAAGACTCTTAAATTCATTGATAACGGCGTTGGTATGACCGCAGATGAGGTGGAAGAATATATCAACCAGATTGCTTTTTCAGGAGCAACGGATTTCATTGCAAAGTATAAGGATAAGACCAATGAAGACCAGATTATTGGTCATTTCGGTTTGGGATTTTATTCTGCGTTCATGGTGGCGGATGAAGTGCATATTGATTCTTTATCCTGGCAGGAAGGCGCCCGGCCGGTTCACTGGGAATGTGACGGAGGCACGGAATTTGATATGCGGGAAGGGGAGCGGACAGAGGTTGGTACCACTGTCACCCTTTTTGTAAACGAGGACGTGTTAGAGTTCTGTAATGAATACAAGGCAAGGGAGGTCTTAAAGAAATACTGCTCCTTCATGCCTACGGAGATTTATCTTTCCAAGGAAAACACCACGGACACCCAGACCATTGATGCGGACGAGAAGTTAGATACGGATACGGTGGTGGAGGAAATCAAACCGGAGAAAGAGGAGGACAAATTAAGATATAAGATTATCAAACGTCCAGAGCTTTTAAATGAGACCACTCCTCTTTGGATGAAGCATCCCAATGAATGTACCAAAGAAGAATATCTGGAATTTTACCGTAAGGTATTCATGGATTACAAGGAGCCTTTGTTCTGGATACATCTGAATATGGATTACCCCTTCAACTTAAAGGGTATTTTGTACTTCCCGAAAATCAATATGGAGTATGAGTCCATTGAAGGCGTGATTAAGCTTTACAACAATCAGGTATTTATTGCGGATAACATCAAAGAGGTTATCCCGGAATTTCTGATGCTGCTTAAGGGTGTGATCGACTGTCCCGATCTGCCTCTTAACGTGTCAAGAAGTGCGCTGCAAAATGACGGGTTTGTAAAGAAAATCTCCGATTACATCACAAAGAAGGTTGCCGATAAGCTTTCCGGCATGTGTAAGACGGAAAAGGAAGAATACGAGAAATATTGGGATGACATCAGTCCCTTTATCAAATATGGATGCCTGCGGGACGATAAGTTCTGCGAGAAAATGACAGACTACATTCTGTTTAAGAATCTGGACGGCATATATCTGACACTTCCCGAGTGCCTGGAAGTGGGCAAGACAGACCCGGACGAGACAGAAGATGGGCCGGCAAAGGATGCCCAGGAGGGCGGAGCGCCACAGGGTCAGGAAAAGGATGATAGTCAGAATGAGGAAGACCGTAAGGAAGAAGACGGCCGGACGCAGGAAGACAATGACGGTCAGGAAAGTAAGGCTGAGGAGGTCACAGACGCAGAGGTGGTGGATGCCGATGGCAATGTGATCACTGAGGATGCAGGAGCCGATGATGACGAAGAAGATGGAGAGGAAGAAGAAAAGAAGGAGAAGGTCATCTATTATGTAACAGATGAGAAGCAGCAGGGACAGTATATCAGCATGTTTAAGGCTGCCAAGATGGATGCTGTGATTCTTACCCATAACATTGACCAGCCTTTCATCTCTCAGTTAGAAGCAAAGAACGAGGGCATCAAATTCCAGCGAATTGATGCGGACCTTACGGACATCTTCAGAGCGAAAACCAACAAGAAGACGGCAAAGGAGCTTGAGGCGGCAGCTGAGGCTATCGGCAAGGTAATGAAGAAGGCCCTTAAAAAAGATAAGATCACCATTAAGGTTGAAAAGCTGAAAAACAAAAAGATATCCTCCATGATTACCCTCTCCGAGGAGAGCAGGAGAATGCAGGATATGATGAAGATGTATTCCATGCCGGGTATGGATATGGGCGGCCTGGGAAAAGAAGGGGAAACCCTGATTCTAAACGCCAACCATCCCCTTGTCCAGTACGTGATGGACAATACGGAAGGAAACAATGTAAATATGATATGCGAACAGCTTTACGATCTTGCGCTTCTGCAACATGCGCCTCTTGAACCGGAGGCGATGAGCAAATTTGTAGCCAGAACCAATGATATCATGATGTTGCTTACGAAATAAAGCAATGCGAAAACCCCTGCAGCCGGTGGAGCTGTCAGGGGTTTTATAGAGATAAAAAAGTATTGCTTCCTAATTTGTCAATCGTTTGGATACACAACACCCTTGATGAACCCTTTGGGTTTATGGCTTAAAGTCTCAAACGCTTTCTGTATTTCATCAAGACCAAAAGTATGGGATATGATATCCTCCATGTGATAGGTACCGTTGTTGATTAGCGCCGCGGTGCGTCTGGCGGTGTCAAGGGGCAGCGCGTCCGATACCGGATGGGGGGTAAAAATAGTGGTTCCCTTGTCTAAAAACTTCCTGAAATCAAAGTCTTTCATACCTGCTTCGTAATAACTCATGATACATAAACGGGCAGGGCCGCTCTTGATATAATCTGCGCAGGTTTCCATAAGGGCTGGCAGTCCTGTTCCTTCAATGACAAAATCAGCCATATGTCCGTCCGTAAGCTCTTTGAGCCGTCTGGGGGCATCTTCGCTGCTGCTGTTGATGACGGCGCAGGCGCCCATCTTTTTTGCAAGTGCTAATTTTTCATCATCCACATCTATTGCAATGAGCCCTGCCAGGAGCTGCCCCTTTAAGGCCTGGGTGCACCATAGGCCCATAGGTCCGCATCCCACGATCACCCCGTAATCTCCGGCCGTGGGGTTAGCGCAGTTTAGCACGGTAGTGACACACTTTAGCGGCTCCAAGAAAGCTTTTTTTATATCAATACCATCTTTTAACCGGAAACAATATTCCTCTTTAACGGCAGCATATTGGGAAAAACCTTCCAGACGGTCCGGCAGAACAGTTACCGGGTCGCCAATCTTTAGCCGGCTTACGTTAGAACCGATTTCCACGATTATTCCGGCCCATTCATGCCCCAGCGTCATGGGGAAATTGCCAATCAATCCTTTAAAATGATTCAGTTCCCAGTTACATAGTCCGCACACTTCAACACGGACGAGCACTTCGTCAGGTTTTGGGGAGATATCCCTTTCCTGGATTTCAAATTTCCCTGGCTGTGTCAATACTGTTGTTTTTGTTCTCACCATATGATCCCTCCTATCCTGTTAACGGTTATTGGATAAAACAAACCGAACGTCCTGTTTTCACACAATTTTATAAAAGAGACAGACGTATAGAAAGAACAATAACGGGAATCATATGGACAAAAACGCTTTCCTTTATAACCGTTCCAAAAGGCTATTGTCGTTGGGCGGATAATTTTGCGGGGAAATGCCAGTCTGCCTGCGGAAGAGCCGGGAGAAGTATCCGGCATCATAGTATCCGCACATGCCGCTTACATCGGCGATGGTAAGCTTTAAAACTTTTTTCTGAGAGAGCAATTGTTTGGCATAGTTGATGCGCAGATTGGTCACATATGCATTCGGGGTAACGCCTAATTCCCTGCAAAATTTTCGGCGTATGTAATCTTTCGAATAGCCACTTTCCAATAAAATAGATGTGATATTGATTTCTGGGTCCGTGAAGGCGGAAATAAGTCTGGTCTGAATATATTCAATGACCGGATCCGCCAAATCCCGGGACGCCCATAAGTTTAAAAGCTGCAGAGCGGCATTGTGCAAAGACAATATGACCGCTTCGTGCCCGGGCCTCTGGTAATGAAGCCTTAACATGATGGATAAAAGGGCCTGAAAGCTTTGTTCGGCGTCATCCTGCAAAATAAGAGGAAAAGGTTTGGAATGAGAGGAGGAGATCATGGCAAAAAATATGGTATCTGTGTGAAAGTAAATATCATAGAAACCATGTTCGCTTGTTTTCATATGGGTCAGTCCCGGGGGAATGCACATAATTGTGCCCGGGCAAAAAGCGTAATTTTTTCCGCCAATCAAAGCAGTTCCCGTTCCTTTTACATTTAAAACAATTTCCCATGAATCATGAGAGTGCAGTTCGCAATGTTTCAGCGAAGCGTGAGAAGTTCCAAGGGAGTACAGCGCCATAAGCATTCCTCTTTTCCCGGTAGTGTGCAATAAAGTTTCCTGGAATAATTTGATGATATTATCGTCTTGCAATTCCATTCTATATCATTATTGTGATAATACCATATATAATTCCAAAAAACAAGATAATTAGAATAATTGCTTTGGGAATATTGTAAAAATGTGACAACGTTATCATAGTATAAAACAACGAAAATGTACAAAATAACTAAAAATATATTGCCAACGAGGTTGGCATGTGGTAATGTGTAAGCACAAATAAAGAAGGATTGTTGAATAATTCTGAAAATAATTGGATACAACTGGTAATATGTCAGAAAAAAATATGAAAAAAGTTGCAGGAGAAATATGAAAAAAGTCACACTAAAAATGATTGCAGAAGAAGCCGGCGTTTCAGTTTCCTGCGTGACACGGTATGTGAATAAGAGCGGTTACGTATCGGCGGAAAAGAAGAAAAGACTTGATGCGGTATTGGAGAGAATGGATTATATTCCCAACCAGCAGGCAAGATTTTTGCGAGGAGGACGGTCAAATCTGATTGGACATATACACCAGGACTCAGATGAAAATATATTTTTTACAAAAATGGCAGTAAGTATTGAGAAGAAAAGTTTTGAGAAAGGATATCGGACCATTTCTTATGTCCAGGAGGCTGGAAATGTACAGGCGCTGAAAGATATCATTTCGGACGTATGTCTTTATGGGGTGGACGGAATCATCATTAATTCGGGGGATTGTAAAGAAATGATAAATGACATTGAACGAATCTTGATGGGAGTATCCATACCCGTTGTAATGATTGAGAGGCCGGCGGACGTATACGGAATAGAGAAGATTTTGATAGACAATGAGGAAGGCAGCTACATTGCCACAAAAAAACTATATAACGCCGGACATAAGCAGATTGCCTTTTTGGGAGTGAAACAAAATTCCGCGGTGGAAAATGAGAGGTACTATGGGTATCAGCAGGCGATGAAAGGAATCAATCATGACTATGCCAAAGAACATTCTTATTTTGTAGACGAATATTCGGTGGAAGACGGATATCGGGAAACCAAAAGGATATTGGAAAGCTGCGGGGAAAGTCAGCGTCCTACGGCAATTTTGGTAGCATCCGACATATTGGCAGCCGGTGTATACCGGGCCCTTATGGAATTAAGTATAAACATACCGGAGGATATTTCCATTGTGGGCTATGATGATACAATTGCACAGTTTTTATCACCGCCCCTATCCACTTTGCAGCTGCCGGTGGAGGAAATCGGAGAAGCGGCAGTGGAGACATTGATCAGTAAAATAAACAATCCGGCGCAATTTGTTAAGACAATAAAAATCAGTCCTGTTTTTGTGGAACGCAATTCGATTAAAAGAATTTGCCCATGAAAAAGAGTGATACACGATGATATAAGAATGATGAAAAGGAGGTAACAACTTATGGAAAGAAGCGGGAAAGGGAAGGATGTGGGCAGAGAAGGCGGATTTTGGGACAGGCATACGCCCTTTATCATGCTGCTCCCGGCGGTTTTAGCAGTCATGATCGTGTCCGTATATCCTACCCTTAGAACGGTGGGAATGTCTTTTTTTGATAAATCCTTGTTAAGCAGGAAAGAACCCTTTATAGGATTGGCAAATTATGCGGAGGCGTTTGGGAAAACTGAGCTGTGGCTTTACATATGCAACACCCTGTTCTTTGCAATTGTGTCCTTGATACTTGGCGTAGCTCTGGCAATGTATGTGGCGGTCAAGCTGATTAAACCTTTGCCTGGAAAAGGATTTTTCCGGGCAATGTTCTTAACGCCCTGGGTGACACCTCCGCTGGTTGCTTCTTTTACCTGGAGAATTTTGTTCAGTGAAAATTTCAGTCCGATTAATTCCATATTATTGAGGCTGGGATGGATTAAGACACCCATTAGTTTCTTGAACAGTACCGATGTGTTTTTAGGATTTTTATCAGTACCATTACTTATGTTGGTCATCATTAATGTGTGGTCTATCTTTCCTTTTTTAATGGTGATGTTTATTGCGGGATTACAGACAGTTCCTGCCGAACTGTACGAGGCGGCGACAATGGACGGAGCCGGAAAGATAAAACAATTTTGGAAAATAACGGTGCCATGCATACGCCCGGTCATTGCAGTGTCTATTCTGCTTGAGCTGATCTGGCAGTTTAATAATTTTAATATCAGCTATATGGTGACAAGCGGCGGACCTCTTGGCAGAACGAAATTGCTGGCAGTGGAGGTATATCAGCAGGCCTTCACGAATTTCAGATACGGTTATGCCTCGGCAGTCAGTGTGATTATGATGCTGGTGGCTGCAATTCCGGCAGTGCTTTATGTGAGGTCTTCCGTAAAAGAACTCCAGTAGCAACATGAAGGTTAGTGTGAGAAGGATATCTGGCTGCTCGCAGCAGAGGCCGTTTCGCAGAGTAGAATCATGGGGGTTAGGATGAAAAAAACAAAAAAGATAAAAAAAGTGATTGAAATTGTAAAACATTATTTGGGGCTGCTGGTGGTGAGTATTTTTGTATTACTGCCGTATTATTGGATGATTGTTACGGCAGTAAAGCCTACGGAGGAAGTTATGATATCTCCTGCAACGTTACTGCCGTCCCGGATAGATTTATCAAATTTTGGGAAGGTATGGAACTTTCTTCCGCTTGGAACCTATATGAAAAATTCCCTGATTGTGTCAGCGGTGGTTACCATTGTGAGCGTAGTATTTGCAACCCTATGCGGATACAGTATCAGCCGTTTTATCCGGCGCAGAGCCCAAAAGGGGGCCCTTATCCTGATGCTTTGTACCCAGCTGATACCGGGAATTGTGACAATGATCAGTCTTTACTTTATTATGTTTAACCTGAAAATGAACAATACCTATCAGGGACTTATTATCGCATATGTGGTGTGGGCAGTGCCTTTTTGTACGCTGATGATTAAAGGATATTTTGATGCGGCCATACCAAAGGAAATTGAGGAAAGTGCAAGAGTGGACGGATGCTCCCAGTTTAGAACATTTTTTGATATCTGTCTTCCCATTTCCATTCCAGGTATTATTTCCACAGCAATTTTTGCCTTTATTCTGGCATGGAATGAATACATGTGGGCAAGTATTCTGCTAAGCGGTGACAAGCTAAAACCGGTCTCCGTGGGAATTTATGATTTCATTGGACAATATGGGGCGAATACGAAGATGGCACTTACGATGACTGCGGGAATCTTCATTACCTTGCCGGCAATGATTATTTTTGGCTTTTTACAGAAGTACTTAATCAGCGGCCTGGCAGCAGGCGCTGTGAAAGGATAAGTGTTATGTCAACAATGGACAGTACGCTCTGCAAACTGTCCTTATGTTAAAAAAAGAATCTCAAAAAGGAGGAGGAAAAAGGATGAAACACAAGAAATTAGTAGCATGGGGTATGGCAGTGGCGCTTGCGGCAAGTTTATTGTCAGGCTGTGGTAAATCAGATGGTTCGGGTTCTGCGGCAAATACGAATGCGGGGCAAAGCGCGGATGCCGATACCGGTTCACAGGACTCTACAGGAACTGAAGCGGATGCAGGAACAAATAGTGCGGAGGATACCGCAGGAGAAGGCGAGAAACCTTATGATGGCGTGGAATTGACATTCTGGATGCAGTCCTATGGATCTGACCCATCCATTCAAAGAGCGGCTTTAGATAAGGTTACCGCAGATTTCAAGGAAAAAACAGGTATCACCGTAAACTATGCAATCAATGACTGGAGCAGTGCCAATCAGAAGCTGACACTGGCATGCACCGGCGGTGAGGCGCCGGATGTGGGAGATATTTTCTTTACGAAATCTTTTGCGCTGATGAGCTCGGAAGATGCAGGTCTTATGGTAATCAATGATGTAATAGAAGATATGGGCGGAGAAAGCACATGGCTGGCAGCAGGAAAAGATGAAGCATGCGTAGATGGAGACTGGTATGGGGTTCCATGGCGTTTTGATACCCGTGTACTGCTCTACAACACAGAAGATTTTGAAAACGCGGGTATTACAAAAGCACCTGAAACATGGGATGAGTTGATTGAAGTTGCGCAGAAACTGACCGAGACAGATGCAAATGGAAATATTACGCACGCAGGATTAGCCTGGAATTCTGATATGGGACGTTATGATCAGGCATGGTTTTCTATGCTGGCACAGTGCGGCGGCACAATGATGAATGAAGATTTTACGGAATTTACTTTTAACAGTGAAGCAGGAAAAAAATCATTGCAATTTTTAACAGACTGTATCAATAAGTACAATATCTGTAACAACAGTCTGGATGCTTCTTACAGTGCGTTAACTGAGTTTATGGGCGGAAACGTATCTATGATTTTTGGAGCAACAGGAGAAAACAAAAATGATGTCATAAACGCAGCGCCTCAGATGGATGGAAAGGTAGCATCTGCGCCACTGCCTACGGCAACGGGAACGGAAAAAAATGCTATCGCCTTCTCAGCGCCGATTGGTATATTCAAAACAACACAAAATCCGGAAGCTGCAAAGGAATGGGTGAAGTATTTCTGCAGCGAAGAAGTACAGCTGTATATGAGCCAGCAGCTTAATATTCTGAATTCCAATGTAAAGGTAATGCAGGATTCCTATTTTACAGAGGATGAATGGTTAAAAGCATTTTCAGAGACTGCTATGAACTCACAGTCAGGGGATATGCCTCTTACCACATGGAGTCAGTTAGACGCATGGCCGGACGGACCAATCCCCAACATGTGTGCTAAGGTAGTAGACGGTCAGGATATAGACACGGCAATCGCCGAATGCCTGGAAAAAATGGAAGCAATTGGTTACTAAATAGTATGAAATTAAGCCGGGCAATTGCGAAAAGAATATACGGTTGGGCTACGGGTTTCGCAATTGCCTGGGAGATGAGAAATTTGGAAGTAAACTTTCAAAATCTTTATTGGCAGCAGTATCGCAAGTAAAGCTTGCAATACATGACAATAGGCTTTGCCTGTTGTATACAGGGGCATAAGGGTATAAAAAATGAAAGGAAGGCAGGTACTATTAAATGAAAGCGATTATGTATGAGGGGCCGAGAGCATTAAAGGTAATTGAGGTGCCGCAGCTCTCTATGAATGAGGAACAGATTCGTTTAAAATCTATTTATTCAGGTGTAAGTCATGGCACGGAGATGAATGTATACAGAGGGCTTGCACCGTTTTTCAGAAAAAAGCAGGATCCGGTTACCAGACTGTTTGTTCCCGCTGCGGAAAATGAGGTGTGGGAATATCCGGTAAAAAGCTGCGATGCGGGCGTATGGTATATGGGATATGCGTCCGTAGGAGAAGTGGTTGAAGCAGGCAGTCAGGTGGAAGGCGTAAAGGTGGGAGATATTGTTGTCTGCAGCGCGCCCCATCAGGAAGAAAATGTGATTGCCGCCAAAGACGCGGTGGTACTTCCTAAAAGTATCCCGGCTAAGAAAGGCGTGCTGTTTACCAATTTGATTACCGCATATAACGGCATCATGGACATGCATATCAACTTGGGAGATACGGTGGTAGTCAGCGGCCTTGGAGTGCTTGGACAGCTCCTTGTGCAAATGGCAAAGATGAGCGGAGCCCATAAGGTTTACGGCATTGACGTGTTAGAAAAAAGAAGAAACGCGGCTTTGGAAAACGGCTGCGATGAGGTCTTTGACCCTTCCGCATGCGATGTGGCTATGGAAGTTCGGAAAAGAACCCATAACAGGGGAGCGGATAAGGTGATTGAAGCTTCGGGAAATGGAAGGGCGTTAAACGAGGCAATCAGAATCGCAGCGCCTGAAACCACCATTACCGCGCTTGCATGGTATCAGGGCGCCCTTTCCAATGTGGATTTGTCAGAGGAATTTCATCATAACAGAATCGGCATAAAGCAGTCACAGACAGGGGCAATGGATCCGGTGTTCTCCAATCTTTGGGATTATCCAAGAAGGGTGGAGACGTGCTTAAATCTTTTGGAAAAGCTTAAGACAGACAATCTGTTTACGGAATTTAGATATGATGATATCCCCAGGGCTTATTACACCATTGACAAAGAGCCTGAAAAGATTATCCAGGCAGTCATTACTTATTAGAACAAACAAAAGCGGTATTAAGGATATTACATTGGTAACAGTAAAGCACTTGACCGGAACAAAGAAGAAAGTGCAAAGGGAATAGAAAAAAGAAATAGAGTATCGATCATAGTATGGAGGTGACAGGATGAAATTGTCAGTTTGCATTGATGCCGTTTATATGGGAAAGCCCATAGAGGAGGCAGTGCAAAAAGTAAAAGAGGCAGGACTTGATACCATAGAATTTTGGACCTGGGAAGACAAAGATATAGAACGATTGGAAAAGCTTCATAAAGAAGGGATGAAGATTGCCGCTTTCTGCACAGGATTTATCAGCTTGGTGGATAAAGAAGAAAGAGATAAGTACATAGAATCCTTAAAGAAAACCATTGCCGTGGCAAAGCGCTTAGGCTGCAGGGTTTTGATTTCCCAGACCGGACAGGAGATGCCCATTGACAGAAAAGAACAGCATAAGAGCATGGTGGAGGGATTGAAGGCCTGTGCACCTTATCTGGAAGAAAGCGATATTACGCTGGTGGTGGAACCGCTGAATACCAGAGTAGACCATGGGGGCTATTATTTGTACAGCTCGGACGAGGGGGCAAAGATTATGAAGGAGGTGGGCAGCCCATATGTGAAGATGCTGTATGATATCTACCATCAACAGATCATGGAGGGAGATTTGATTCGCAGAATCAAAGAATATATTCCCTATATCGGACATTTTCATGCTGCGGGAAATCCTGGCAGACATGAGCTTTACCAATCGGAAATTGATTACGAGAAAGTATTTGCAGCTATCAAGGAGACAGGGTATGAGGGATGTATCGGACTTGAATATTTCCCTGAGGATGATCCGGCAAAGGGATTGGCATATGCAAAGAAGATAACATGCTGAAAAGCAGAGATTTTGCAACCGACAATTGTCAGGACGAAAGAGGCTGCGAAGCACTGGCAGGGCATTTTTCATACTGATTTGAGATTTTGCAAAGCGGAATCATGGAGGTCAGCTTGAAAAATCGGAGATTCTTCAAGCAGTAAATTTGTGCTTGCGTCCAAGTTTGCGGGTTGCTGGTAAGAATGGAGGATTAGTGTGAGGAGAATAAAGACAGCAATAGTAGGGTGCGGTGTCATCAGTGATGTATATATGCAGTCATTTAGAGAAAATTTTTCTGTTATAGAACTGACGGCCTGTGCAGATTTGGACGAGGGCAGGATGAACGAGATGGCGCAGCGCTATCACATAAAAGCGATGGATTATGAGGATATCTTAAAAGATGACAGTATAGAACTGATTATCAATCTCACAAGCCCAAAAGCACATTACGCTCTTTCCAAACAGGCAATTTTAAAGGGAAAACATGTTTACTCGGAAAAAATGATGGCAGTTACCTACGAGGAAGGCAAAGACCTTTGCGTTCTGGCTACAGAGCATCAGGTCCGTTTCGGAGCCGCACCGGACACCTTTTTGGGAGGCGGTATTCAGACAGCAAGATATGCCGTTGCGCACGGACTTATGGGGAATGTTTTAAGCGGCCTTTTATCGCTTACCAGAGATTATGGTGTGTTTGGGGAAAACCTTCCCCATTTATTCCAAAATGGCGGTTCCGTTTTGTATGACATGGGCGGGTATTATCTGACTGCAGTGTGCAGCATCTTAGGCAGCGTAAAGCGGGTATCCGCATTTGGGGCACGGACGGAGACATCGCACAAGGTAACAAGAGTGGGGAGTCCCTTTTTTGGAAAAGAAATCCCTTTAGAGGAAGATAACATTGTGACCGCCATTTTGGAATTTGAAAATAAAGCGTTAGTCACGTTGCATCTAAATTCGGGAACGATTATCAACGAAAATTATCATCTGGAATTGTATGGGGACAAAGGGATTTTGCGCATGGGGGATCCAAACACTTTCTGTGGGGAAGTGGTACTTGAAAAGGCCCAAAACCAACCGGTGATATTGCCTTTTACCCATGGTTTCCAAAAGCAGTCCAGAGGACTTGGGGCAGCGGAGATGGCATGGTCCATATTAGACGGCCGCCCGCACAGGGCGTCTATGGAGATGGCACTGCATGTTTTGGAAATCATACACGGGATTTTTACCAGTGCGGATTCAGAGAAAATATATGTGATGGAAACAAAATTTGAGCTGCCGAAGCCTTTGCCGGAGGGATTTATCGGAGAAGGATTTTGGGCGGCGAAAGAAGAAAGCGCATTGTTATAACTTTAAAAGCATGATAAGTTGGGCCCGGGATTTTGCAGTAAATGCAAAGTCCCGGGCTGATTTATTATGGGAAGTTTCACAATAAATTAATAAATAGAAAAGAAAAAAAGTGTGACATATGGTTGTTGTAAAATTCAAAACATGGTAAATTAAGCATAGAGGCATAACAAGTAAAATGCATAGTGATTTAGATAAAAATAAATTTTTACAATCAGGAGGAAACATGAGAAACAGAAGAAAAAAAGTTATGACAATAATCGCGGCGGCCCTTGCAATGGTGCTGGCCCTTGGCAGCGGCCCTGTTGCGGGAGAAAATCCCCGGTATGTCAAGGCGGCAGGCAGGCCTGTTGCAATTGACAGCTGCCTTATTTCAGGGACAGATGTGGAATGCCAAATTAGCGCATCCTCCGTTCCATCCAGTGATGACGGAAAATTCTACATTTATGCGGATGAGGTTTATTTAGATGGGATAGCAGGAGATGTGGTTGCATCAGTGAAAGCGGGAACCTCCGTTTCCGTCAGTTTCCCATTGGAGTACAATACGGAGAAATCAAATTTAAGCCGTAAATTTTTAGTTGCCGTAAAAAAGAACGGACAGATGCAGCAGGTAAGCGATGAGCACTATATTACCAACCCGGAAGCCCTTGCGGCCTACAGCAGCGCGCGCATGGATAAAGGAATCAAGGGAATTTTGCCGGATATCACGAAAGTCAGTGCAGGCCAGCTTCAGGACCTGGGCATCCAGCAGGTAGTTTACAACATGGATATCAATGAAATCTGTTCGAGTGCATCGGCGCCCGGCGCAATTGCATATGACTATAATGGTCAAACCTATTATTTTGACGGCGACCTGATTGGCAGATATGATTCTACGCTCTTAGGATTCAACCGTAACGGGATTCAGGTTACCCTGGTTCTTTTAAATGGCGGTATGGGCCTTTATGGGCAGGATTTGATTCATCCTTTAGCCCAGGATGGTTTTTCTTGTCCCAGCTATGCTCTGAATGTGGCTGATGAGGCGGGCTGCAATCATATAAAAGCAATCGGTGCATTCCTGGGCCAGCGCTATTCCGGCCAGTTTGGCTTCGGGCAGGTGGATAACTGGATTGTGGGCAATGAAGTAAACGCCAGAACTTCATGGTGGTATACCAGCTCCACTTCCCTTGATCTGAATGTGAATATTTATGTGAAGGCCTTCCGCATTCTTTACAATGAGATAAAGAGCATGAATGCCAATGTGCGGATTTATAATTCCATCGATCAGGAATGGAACCGCAAGTCAAACCCTGGCAGTTTTCTTGCAAAGGAATACCTGGACCAGTTTAATTATTATATGAACCGGGAGGGAAATATAGACTGGAATTTATCTTACCATCCGTATAATTCCCCGCTGTACGATCCATATGCATGGAACGGGCCGGCCGTTTGGGTGAAGGATAATCTTTCAACACCATATATTACTATGCAGAATATAGATATTTTAATTGATTATATGCACCAGAATAAGTTTCTAAGCCCTGGCGGAGAGGTGAGAAGCATTTCTATTGCCGAAATCGGCTATACCTCCAGCTTCGGGGATGAGAATCAGGAGGCTTCTATTGCTTACGGCTATCTGAAGGCAGCGTCACTGCCTGATGTGGACGCATTTATGCTGTTCCGGCAGACAGATGAGGCGGAGGAAATGGAAAGCCATCTTGCCCTTGGACTGTATGACTTAAACGGAAACAAAAAGCCGTCCTACGAGATTTATAAAAATTTAGGTACAGCCAACGAGGCAGCGGCAAAGGCAAGAGCTTCTGAAATTATTGGAATGGACATAGACGAAATGATTAGCCGGAATATTGTGTGGACAAGAAGCGGTAACGGTGTGGTGCAATAACAGTGATACGGCACAAAGGCAGCTGGCAAGTGGGAAATGGTAAAAGTGGAGCCGCTCATAGTAACATTCGGGGTGATATTCTCCCCTCTCACACCAAAATCTGTTCTTATGGAATGCGCAGTAAATGCGCATTCCTGACCCATGAAAAGTAACAACTGTTACAAGTTAGCTGGAATAAATTGTATCATATCTTGAATCCTGTATGTTTTCGTAGTATCATATTATCGATGTATATCGAAAATGAAGGAGGATACAAATGATTGGGTATAAATTTACTAAAAATCTGGAAACAGGAAATGCAATGATAGACAAAGAGCATCAAGAGTTGATTCAGGCGGTAAATAAATTGCTGGAAGCCTGCAGTGAGGGGAAAGGGCGGGCTTCTATGGACGAAACCATCAATTTTTTAAATAGCTATGTGAACCAGCATTTCTCACATGAAGAACAACTCCAGGTACGGTGCAGCTATCCCGGGCTTACGGCGCACAGAGCCTTCCATGAAAAATATAAGCAGACACTGAAGGAGATTACATCCCGTATATCGGCATCCGGTCCAACCATTGCTGAATTGGGAAAATTGAACAAACATATCAGTCTCCTGATATCACATATCAGCACAGAAGATAAGAAACTGGGTACATTTTTAAATCAGTCATAAGATGGATGTATAATAAACAATCAAATATGCTAACTTTAAAATCCAGTATTATAATTTGTGACTCCGGTGGAACATTGAATTTACCGGAGTCATTTTTTACCACTTTTTTATCTGCTTTACCTGTTTTATTCGTTCAGCTTTAATATAACCATCTTCCAACAGCGAATAGAAACTTGCAAAAATTAATTTATCTCAATTAAATTGTTTAATTGCTCTTTTAATGTAGGGAAATCAATATGCACCGTATAATAAACATCTTCCATTCGCAAAGTTTGGTATTTATGTGCCGCAATATCACGCATTCCGGCTATCGCTCTCCAAGGTATTTGAGGGTATTCTTTTCTGGTATCCTCTGTGACATTTTTATGAATTCTCCAATATTGATAACCGTCATACAAACTGCTCGTTTCAGTTTTTCGTCACTTACAAATTCTTCCAGAGTAAATGTACTTAATATTTCACATCCAATAATTATTTCCGAAATTACTTTATTAATAACTATTTTGTCTCTATGCAGCATACAATTCCACTACCTTTCCAATCTCAATCAAATCCGTTTCCATAATTGGGCCATGAATAATATCCACTTCCAGATTTAAGATTTCTTCAAGCCGTAATCTTATCATTGACAACGTAAGCAAAGAAATCGGCATCAAAAACTCTATCATTAAGTCCACATCACTATCCTCATGATTTGTACCATTTGCTCTGGAACCAAAAAGAATGATTTTTTTATCGGAAATTCATTTACAATAGTCAATATTTTATTTCTCAATATTTCTATTGTCATAAAATGCTACCTCTAAATTATAATATCGCTATAATATGATTATAAAGTTCCCTCAGTCATCATCCCCAATAGAGTCTTATCTCCCACAAAGTGTGACGCACATCCCTGGGAAAGTAGTTTTCAAATACGCTTTAGCTGCAAGAGTGTGTCATAATACTTTTCAAAAAACATTTTATAACTTTCACAAAAATAATTTTTATAAAGTCCGGTAGCGGCGTCAAAGTCGCGGTTTCTCTGGCATCCGCCCCTGCAAAGCCTGTAATAGCCGCAGGATTTGCAGGCTTCATCAAGCTTGTGGGAGCGCTCAATAAAACCGATTTCTTTTCTCCTGTTATCAATGGCGTCTAATTGGTCTTCGTTAAAATTCCCAAGCCGGTATGCATCCAGCATATAAAAATCGCAAGGGTATACGCTGCCGTCAGCCTCTACCACGTTCTGGATACCGCAGGTTCCGCGCTGGTCGCAGGCCTCCGCGCCATACCCGGCGGATAAGCCGACCCAGTTTTCAAACTGTCGGATGTAAGGCTGCTTTCCCTTTTTCAAATCCTGCAGCCAAAGATAAAATAAATCAATAAGAAACTGTCCGTAAAGCTCCGGCGTCAGGCCGTGGGAGGTTTTTGCATGTTCTTCCTCTAAAGGGTCGAGACAGGCAATATATTGTTGATAATGCCATCCCATTTCTCTGTAGTAAGAATAAACATCCGCAACGTTTTCGGCAATCTCCGAGGTTACTACGGTCAGTATATTATAATCCACTCCATAATCATCCATTAACCTGGCGGCCTTTAAGACTCTTTTGGAGGTTGCGCCGCCTGTTTTTCGGTCATGCCGCAGGGAATCGTGGATTTGGGGCGTCCCATCTAAAGAAAGCCCCACCAAAAACTGATTTTCCTTTAAAAATTCACACCATGTATCGTCAAGCAAATATCCGTTTGTCTGGAGCGCGTTATGCACTGCAATGTGATGTTTATTATACTGCTTCTGAAAAGCAACAGCCTGCTTAAAAAAATCCAGTCCCCGCAAAGTAGGTTCTCCGCCCTGGTAAGCATAACTAATCATTCCTTCGGCCCGGAGCATTGTTTTGCGGATTACATTTTTTAAAGTCTGCTGGGACATAAAACCGAAAGATTTTTGTGTTCTTTTTTCCGCTTCGTCACAATAAAAGCAATAGTCGCAGGACATATTGCACAGACTGGACGCAGGTTTTATCAGTACGCTGATTGCAGGCATGGCCAGGGCTCCTTTCTGATAATAAATGGGGAATTTTTAATCAAATACCGTCATATCTTGCAGATGCTCCGCAATTGTCACCCAAGGTAAATAAAAATATTGTAAATGTTGATAAAAATAATCACAACCATCAGACCGATAAAAAGCTTGTCCACGGTTTTATCGGAAATCTTTTTGTTTAACGCCCTTCCAGTAATTCCTCCTGTTATTCCGCCTATCACCATCAGCACGAGCATGGTGATATCAAAGGCAGGAACACTCTTTGTGACAATGGAAGATAAAAGGCTGGCAATCTGAGAAAAGAAAATAATGTACAGGGAATTTTCAGCGGCAACCTTGGTGGTCATGGAGAAAAAGAAAAACAGGACGACCAGATTAATGGGACCGCCGCCGATTCCCAAAAAGGAGGATAAAATACCCAGGAAAAGACCGATAAATATACAGACAACCGGGCTTTTAATATTCTTTGTGGTTATTTTTTCCTTGTAAATCGTGTATATCAAAGTTCCCAGGGTAACAATGAGCAGACAAAAGGCCTGAACGGCGCCCACCTTATTGCGGTCAGGACTGAGCGCAGAAATATAAGAAAACATCCATTTCCCTGCAAGACCGCCCAAAGCGGCGCCAATGGCAAGGGGGAATCCGGTTTTTTGTTCAATATGGGACTGGCCGCTTATTTTGCTTTTCACAACCGAATAAGTGGTCATGGAAAGAACGGTGCAGCCGGATAAAAAGCTGATTGTGGCAACATCCATCACATGAAAAGCATCCAGTACAGGCTTGATGATGACGCCGCCGCCGATGCCGCAGATAGCTCCAATGATGGAGGCAGAAAAACAGATTACAAAAAAAATAAATAGCAGCATAATTTTTCCTCTTAAGTTGACAGGTTTAAAAGTTTTCAGGATATAAAATACATAACAAAATTATGTTGTAATGTCAAGTGATTGTAAAAGGGCAGCAAGTGCAAAGCTCTGGGATGGTTACGATTCACGGCCTGGGAGCCGCTCATAGTAACATTCGGGGCGATATTCCAAGTTTCGCTTCGCAAAAATCGCCCCTCACACCTGAATCACGTTCTCACGCAGTGCACAGTAAATGCGCATTCCTGTCCCTTAAAAAGTAACCCTGGGACAGTTACACCGCCTGTCCATTGCTTAGAGTAATAGATGGATTTTTGTTAAAAAGTACTAAAAAATAAAGAGTAGAATGTGTACTTTTTACCATTGCATAATTAAAATTTTTTGCGTAATATAAAAGAGGATTTTGAAAACGTTTTCAAAATCAGAAAAATAATCGACATGGGAATGAAAGACAGATGGAAGTTTCAATCAGGGATGTAGCAAGCCGGGCAGGCGTTTCTATTTCTACGGTATCCAGAATCTTAAATAACACGGCAACAGTCAGTGAGAAAAAGATGCTGGCTGTAAAAGAGGCCATGGAATATTATCATTATGAGCCAAACCAGTTTGCAAGAGGATTGAAAAAGCAGACTTCCAACATGATTGGAGTATATTTTCCCAATGGAGCAGATTCAATTTTTGAGGTCAGCTATTATCTGGAACTGCTGAAAGGAATTGAAAAGGTTATGGCTTATCAGAATTACAGTATGGTTCTGATTAGCGAGAGCAAAGAAACCGAGAGCAGAAAAAAGCATACCCCCAAATACCTTGAATATATCAGACAGAAGCGTATAGATGGATTGATTTTAAGCGGGCTGACCAATAAATCCGTTGAGGACAACGCGGATGTGGTCTGGCAGATCATGGAGGAAGGATATCCGGTTGTGTACATTGGAAAAAGGGTTCATAAAGAAGGGCTGAATGTATATGCACAATTTGAACAGTATAATGTGCAGATGATAGAGGTGCTCAGAAACAGCGGCCATAAGAAAGTGCTTTTATTCATGGCCAGGTCGCATAATCACTACGTGAAAGGGGTTATGGACCGGATTCACAGCGAAATACCGGATATGGAAATTTTTCTTCGTGTAACGGATTCACATTTTGAGCCTCGGGACCATGTTCTGCAGGATATAAAAGAATATGTTTTGCGCAGAGGCTGCACGGCGGTATGCGCAAGAGGAATAGAAGATGCACAGATTCTGTTAAGCGTCTGTGCGGAACTGCAGATCAAAGTACCGGAGCAGGTTTCCCTTTTGTCAGTAGAGCACAGGTATGATGCCGGCACACTTTTATACCCACAGGTTTCAAGCTTTTATGTGCCTGCTAAAGATATGGGAGTTGGAGCGGCGGAGCTTTTGATTGATTATATCGAGAACAGAGAAGTAAATGAAACTTCAATTGAATACGAAACAAAATATATTGAAAGAAATTCTATAAGGCGTTTGTAGGCGCCTTATAAACAGCCTGATTTTGAAAACGTTTTCAAAATTTGAAAGTTAACAATGATAAAACAAGCAAATCCACTAAATAACCAATACTATGCTCTGCTTGGCAGCGCATGGTAAGAAAAGCAATCATAAAAAAGAAATTAGATGATTCGTCATTTAATAAAGGGATAATTGGAAAACCAAAGAATGAAAGAATATGGCGTCAATGGATACGGCTGACGGCTGTGCTTGATTTCCGTACCGAACTATGGGTTTTGCAATTACCGGATTTAGTAAAAGGAAAGGAGTAATACGAAAATGAAGGCAATTATGGTAATGTATGATTCCCTGAACCGCCATATGCTGGAAACCTATGGGTGTGACTGGACGATCACACCTAATTTCAGACGGCTTGCAGAGCGCTGTGTACAATTTGAAAATTGTTATGTGGGAAGTATGCCCTGTATGCCGGCAAGAAGGGAATTGCAGACAGGAAGGATCAATTTCTATCACAGAGGCTGGGGGCCTATGGAACCCTTTGACGATTCCATGCCGGAGCTTTTAAAAAAAGCAGGTATTTATACCCATCTAATCAGCGATCACCAGCATTACTGGGAAGATGGGGGATGCACCTATCACAACCGCTATTCCTCCTGGGAAATTTCCAGGGGACAGGAGGGAGATCTCTGGAAGGCGGATTTGGGCTATCGGTATGATAAGAAGACAGTATTTAAAAACAAAGAAGTTATGCTTTCCTATCCGCCGTACACGAAAATGTTGACCCATGATGAAGTAAACCGCCGTGAAATGAATACGGAGGAAAAAACCTCCCAGGCCGTTACTTTTCGATATGGAATGGAATTTATAGAAAAAAACCATCAAGAAGATAACTGGTTTTTGCAGATAGAGACTTTTGACCCTCACGAGCCGTTTTATACCCTTAAGGAGGATAAAGCCTTATATCCCCACACATTTGTAGGAGACAGCGAGGCGGAAGCCGATTGGCCTCCCTATGCGCCGGTGAAAGAAGATGAGAACACAGTAGCACATGTGCGGTATGAGTATGGGGCGCTGCTTAGCAAGTGTGACAGGTATCTGGGCAAAGTCCTTGACCTTATGGATAAGTATAACCTTTGGGAAGACACAATGCTGATTGTAAACACAGACCATGGATTTTTGCTGGGCGAGCATGGCTGGTGGGGAAAAACAACTATGCCCATTTACAACGAAATCGCCCACACGCCCTTATACATTTACGACCCCAGGCGCAAAAACTGCGCGGGCGTAAAGAGAAACGCACTGGTACAGATGATTGATATTGCGCCTACGCTTTTGGAATATTTTGGTGTGGATATTCCAAAGGATATGGAGGGCAGGCCCTTAGGCGGTGTGATGGATGAGGATACACCCATACGGAGATATGCGGTCTTCGGTTATCATGGAAGTCAGGTGAATGTTACGGACGGGAGGTATCTGTATATGCATTCGGCGGCAAACCCCGAGGCCCCGGTTTATGAATACACACTGATGCCAACCCATATGCGCGCCATGTTCAGCCCGCAGGAATTACAGAATATGGAATTGGCAGGCCCTTTCTCCTTCACAAAAGGATGCAGGCTTATGAAGATTGAATCGAAAAACAGGATGGGAGATACCACTGCCTTTGGTTCTATGCTGTTTGATTTGGAGACGGACCCAGGACAGGAGCATCCCATTGAGAATCAGGAAATCAGGCGGCAGATGTGCGGTTATATTCGTGAGAGTATGATGACAAATGACGCCCCGGAGGAATTGTTTGCCAGATTGGGGATTTAAATGCTGCCCCAAGGCGGCTTTTGCGGACAACAGGGCAGGTGAGTGGCAAAACAACGGCTTTTCCGGCTTAAAGGGATTTTTGTCCGTGGCGTATCCACAAACTTTGTTATACACAAAATAAGCGCAAAAAGCAGCGCAGAAATGAGGAAAAATATGAATCAGAAAAGTAAATATGCAAAAGCGAAATTTTCGGATGTATTTAAATATTCTTTTGGCGGATTAGGGTCGAATCTTGCCTTTATTTTAGTAATGTCTTACCTGACATTCTTTTACACGGATATATTTGGTATTGATACCATGGTGGTATCAGGGCTGATGCTGGTATCCAGATTTATTGATGCCTTTACGGATCCCCTTATGGGAATGATGGGGGACCACACGCGCAGCAAATTTGGGCGGTTCAGGCCATGGATCATATTCGGAGCGCCGGTTTTAGGATTCTTGATTTTCTTGCTGTTTACAGCCCCCGACTTATCGCCCAATATGAAAATTGTATATGTATATGTGGTATATATTGCATATTCTCTTGCCTCCACAGTGGTAAATATCCCCTATCATTCTTTGACGCCGGTGTTGTCCCAGGACCCGGACCAAAGGACTGTTATTGTATCCTGGAAACAGGGAATGGGAACCGTATCCCAGTTTATCATTACAATTATGGCTCTGCCCCTGGTGGAAGCCTTTGGAGGAGGAAAACAGGGATGGGCAATGTATGGGGCTCTTGTTGGCATTCTTACGACAATTTCTTTCTGGATTTGTGCATGGGGCGGAAAGCCATATGACAAATGTGTGGAAACAAAACAGGGCGGGAAACAGTCCTTTAACATGCTCAAAGATTTGCAGCTGCTAATCAAAAATAAACCTATGCTGATGTTGATGATTGCCTTTGGTACGGATGTATTGGCAAATGCTACATATAGTGCGGTCAATATGTATTATTTTAAATATGTACTCAAGCGTGAAGATTTGGTGCCGGTAGCAGCTTCGGCCATTCTGTTTGCAGGTATCGTGTCCATACCGCTGCTGCCGCTTTTGACCAAATGGCTGGGAAAGAAAAAGTTGTATTGGATAGGGAGCTGCTTGTCCATTATTCCTCTGGCAGTTACGCTTTTTATCAGAGAACCTTCCGTTATGATTTTGATGACGGCAATGGCGGCTTTTGGATTTATTTCAAAAATTCCCTCCAACCTTGGCTGGGCAATGCTGCCGGAATGCTCGGACTATGCCGAGTGGAAATTCGGACAGCGGGCGGACGGGCTGATGTCTTCTTCTTTGACATTTATCAATAAGTTTGGCATGGCCATCGGCGGATTTATTGCAAGCTTTTTCCTTGGGCTTGTTGGATTCGTGGCCAATCAGGAGCAGCCGGAGGCGGTGCTTAACATGATAGTGTTTCTGCGGTTCGGCATGCCGATTTTAGGATACATTGCATCCCTGATTTCCATGGCATTTTATGAAATTACAAATGAAAAATATGTTGAGATCCGCAAAGACCTGGACGAAAGAGCAGCCAGGCAGACAAAATAACCTGCCGGCCAATCCGTAAAGGATTTGTTTCTTCCGTACCTTCGGCAAATGATGAATGGTATGGGCGGATTTGATAACAGCTTGGTGAAAGCTTTTTGATGAACAGTTTAAATACCTCTGCATATGATAGGATAAACGAATATGCAGAGGTATTTTATGCCCCAAAATATTTTACGGATGGCTCAGACAGATAATAACTCGGTGGGAAAGCTGCAAATTAATGTGACTTCCTCTTTAGGGCTTATTCCCATACAGGACGCCACCGTCACAATTTCCTATACAGGCATACCGGATGTGACCATAGAAAAGCTTAACACTAATTCATCAGGCCAGACAGAAGTAGTTGATCTTCCGGCGCCGCCCATAGAATACAGCCTGACACCTGTGGAACAACAGCCCTATTCGGAATATAACATACAGGTTGAAGCGCCCGGCTACGAACCTGTGATGGTTTCAGGAACGGAAATCCTGCCGGATGTTACAGCTCTGCAGCCCATTCAGCTGACACCGCTGGAAACAACGGAAGAACAAAATGACGTGATCGTCATACCGGATCATACCTTGTTTGGGGAATATCCGCCTAAAATCCCGGAAGATGAAATTAAGCCTATGGATGAAAGCGGGGAAATTGTACTTAGCCGTGTGGTGATACCGGAATATATAGTTGTATATATATAATTAGTACACCTACTTGCATAAAAAATTAAAACCGCATAATTTGTGAGTATCCGGATTTATATGTATGGACTCGATTTTATCATGCCAGAAGGCCTGCTTATGCTCTTTATCCAGGGCAAGGTAAGCTTCCTTCCAATTACCTGTAAAAGCGCATAATATGGGCTCAATAGAGCGCCCTGTGGCGATATCTAAAGTGCTTTCACATACCTTTATTTTTTCTGACAGCACATCATATTGTGAATCGTAATATTCTTCGGATATCCTTCCCTTCTGAAAAAGTATATTAAGGCGGCTCCGTTCAGATTTCAATTTGTTTATTTCTAGCTGGGGGTCCTTTCCTGTGTCTGCCTGAACTTTTAAGCGGAATTCCATCTGCAGGTTTGATAATTCTGCAAGCTTCGTTTCCACATTGGCCAGCATGAATTTCTCCACCGTACTTTCATAAATATTAATTCCACCGGAACATAGTAGCTTTGAACGCTGCTTTTGTTTACAGTGATATACAGGACTTATGTAGACTTTTCCACTAGGCCTTTTCGTTTTATGTTGATAGCCTGCAAAGTTATGACCGCAAATAGGACATTTAATTAATCCAGAGAAGATATATGGGGCATTATTCCCGGCATATACTTTAAGGTTGCCCATTTCTTTTATTTTTTGGAATTGTTCCTTTGTTATGTAGCTTTCGCAGAAATTATCTTTGCCGTAGGCGTGGCCATAGTAGACAGGATTTTTAAACATATACATCAGGGTGGTTTCAGCAGGGGATAAATCGCCGTATTTTTCCATAATGTAGTTGACGGTTTTTCTTTTGGAGTAAAAGGTAAAAAAATGGTTAAAGAAATCTTCTACGATATGACTGACAGTCTCGTCTTTTACAAACATCTTATCCTTTACTTTGTAACCAAAGCTCACATGAGCTCCGGAAAGGATTTCGCCATTTCTACGCTTATAGGCAAAAACCTCTCTGATGCGGTCAGAATCACGGTCACATTCATTTTCATTGACTGAAAGCATAATGTTGATGGCGAACCGTCCATTAGCCGTAGAAGTGTCGTATTCCTCAAATATGGTTTTCCAGTTGCAGTTATGCTGCTCCAAAATGGCCTGGGTATTGTGGTAGTCCTTGATATTACGGAACCACCGGTCTAGCTTGGTGACAAGGATCAAATCAATTTTGTCTGCTTTGACATCAGACAGAAGGCGCAAAAGTTCTTTCCGGTTCTGCATCTTCTTTCTGGCCGTGATCCCTTCGTCAGAGTAGTAGTCAACAATTTCATAACCGTGTGAAGTGGCATAGCTTGTAAGAGCCTGCCGCTGGGCATCTAAAGACAAGCCATCACGGACTTGCATGTCTGTACTTACACGGTCGTAAAGGGCGCAGCGGATTTTTTTCATATTGTATCCTCCTCTATAAGTTTACTAAAAAATGGGTACAAAAATAACAACTAGCGGAATTTCGCTTGTAAGTTGTTTTTGAAGATGATACAATATTTTTGCTTTAAAGTGAATCATCTTCGGATGTACCTAAAACCGTTCAGTGTACTAGCACTGGGCGGTTTTGCATAAAAATATTTTCTTGACAAATAATAAATAAAATAGTACTATGTTAATCAATAAGTCATTAAGTGACTATTAAAAATGATTAAAAGCATTTTTAAATGCTGAAATTTTTTAAAAGATAAATCGGTAGTGTTTCTGGTGAGTACCAGAAAATGTCTATCGATTTTTCTTTTTATGCATAATTTTCCTTTAAATCTATATACATCACGCATCTTTTAAAATGTGTGGATTTCATACAAGATTCACGATCTAAGATAAAAAGATCACAACAAATATCTCTGATTTGTAAAATCGTAAATGAATCAATGTTTTTTAGTAACAATCCGGCCTTTTTATTTATATCAGCCACTTGGTTCATTTCTTTAAGCAACTCATCATATATTGTGATTTGAGGGAGGGCATTCAACTGCTTTTTTATGTTTCCTGGTAATATTTTATCCTTAGTATCATGTAATGAAGCATATGTAAGCAATTTTGTATTCGAATCAACATTTTCAGCAGTTTTTAAGTATTTAAAAACTGGAAGCAAGCGAGTTGATGGAATTGACTTAAATCTTTCCAAACACATTTCTGTTGCATCAAAATGTTTATTGTCCATAAGAATGTCCTCAAAAATCATCTCATCTGCAAGTATTCCGTACCCGACCTTATTAAGAATGGTATCCCGATATCCGATAGCAATGGCTAACGGCTTGGAGGATATATCTATATTATCTAAATCATCAATTCCGACAATAATAGATTCAGCGGTATCACTTGTTATGCTTTGGTCTACGATTTTTTTTACGATTTTTCTGGTCTCTCTTATTTTAGAAGCGGAAATTCCGGGAATAATGTGGTTTAATTTTTCGTATATTGTGAGATAATTATCAGTAATTATTTCTGTAATAGGAATTTCTACACCATTTGCAGTAAATAGTGTTCGCTTAGTCTCTCGAAGGCGCATCTCTCCTTTTTTGTAACTGACAAAAATGAAATGATTGCTGATGTTAGATAATTCCTTTGGAGTGAGGCAGCCTAAAAAGTCTTCAATAATTCGTTGGATATTTTCATCTGTAAATGAATAACCCATGAATATAATAGGCGATTCAGCAAATAGTGTTAGCATTTTGGCAATAATAAGTTTTCTGGATGAGTTAAAATCAGTATAATCCTTTTCTGTTATTACAAGTGATTTTGCGTCTAAGATGCTCCCATGGATTTTGTATATCTCAGCAATATTATAACTGTCAGCAGAAAATAATTCGTTCTGATGGCAAAATACCTGGTAATCGTTTTTGAAAACTTCTGATTCAATAAAAGTATCATAATTAGTAGTAATGACAGCAGAAATTTTATTTTTTAACAAGCGGAAAGACTCAATTTCTTTTACCAGAGAAGCATCAGAATTAATTCTTAGCTTTTTAAAATAACTTACTAAAAACATTTTGTATGGGGAAACACCTTGGTTAACCCATTTAGGATTTTTCGAGTTGCCAATTTTTATGTTGATTTTTCTAGAGTAAAATGCTGCATTGAAATCATTTTCAATAATAGTAGCCAATTTAGTATTCGTTTCAAAAGTAGAACAACCTTCACGCGTACACTGATCTACATAACGACTATAGTAATAAGGGTCTGGATTCACCGCTTTAAAAGAGTCTCTTAATAAGCCTTGCCAATCGGGAAAACCATATAAATAACGCTTAGAAATTCCAGAACCTATGAACAATACAGGCATTTTTCTTTTTTCAATAATCCTATCTAATATAGATTTTGCCATAGATTTCCCTCTCTTTTACCGATTGTATTGAAATATTGCAGCAGTTGCATTTATTATATTTTTTCAAGCACCGCAATATTTGGTTCAAAAAAGATTGCTTCTTTTTGAGCAACTCAATTTGTTCTTCAAATGTAGTAGGTTTTTTTAATTCCATTTTATCTCCTGTATAACAAAAAAGTGCTCCCATTGGACACATCGTTGAGAGGTGTGGGAGCTTCTGTTTAGTATATCCCAAAAACCTCAAAAGTCAACTGTTTTTAAGAAAATGTGGATAAAATATGAATAACCACAGTATGTTGTAAGCAGAATTTTCATTTTCCGTTCCTGTTAGCGCAGGAGCGGTTTTTGTTATAATAAATCAGAAATACAAATACTTAGGTCTTCATAAATGCATACAGGGATGTGGTCGTCAAAACTATATTGGTTTGACGCCTGTTCATGCTCAAAATCAAAAACATTTACAGTACATGTCTTGGGGTTTACAATCCAGTACTCCCTCACGTTTGAAGAACGATATTTAAAGAGCTTTATCCCATAATCTCTTTGAGGGTCAGAAGGGGATATTATTTCAATAATCCAGTCTGGTGCGCCGTTGCACCCTTTTTCCGTTAATTTATGCTTATTACATATTACGGAGATATCTGGCTCAATATAATTTCGGTTATCCTCATTTAGAAAAACTGCGAACGGGGCAGGGTATACTTCACAATCACCGTGCTTGGCATCAATATAGTTTCCAATAACCTTAGTAAATTGTGAAACTAATTTCTGGTGGATCCGGGCAGGCGGCGCCATCATATATATTTGCCCGTCAATCAGCTCCGCTCTTTGTCCATCTGGAAGTGCGTAGATATCTTCGATAGTGTAGTTTTTTTCCTGGTGTAATGCCATGTGGTCCTCCTTTCGGGCGTATTAACATTTTTAGAAAGTGTCCGCTTATGTTAGTCGCAGGGACAGTTTTTAAATATTTACTTTATTCCTAAGATTTTTCCTACTTTAGCACGCCTTCCACTCTTTGTGGTGGGGACGCCGGTAGCTTTAGCAATTTTCCTTTTTACTTTTGTAACCCCGAATGCTTTTTTGGGACTGAATGAGAGTCCGGGAATAAGTGATTTTTTTCTCTTTGCCATAATAAATTTCTCCTTTATTTAAAACAATTACCACATGGTTTATAATCCTGCGCTATTAATTCATCTAATGTTGCGCTGGATGTTGCATAATTTTGAGGCGCTATTTTGGGAACTGAAGAACAGCTAGGGTGGTGTATTCTTTTCGTATTTGTATTTAGCACATAGGTATCTGCTGTTTGTTGTTGTTCTGAATTATTATAAGTATTAAAGTTACTTTCTCCGGTTCCTGTATTGCTGGTAGAGGATGATGCAGTAGATTGAGGTTCGGATATTTCCGTGCCCTGTGATGTAGCCCCCTCTGCAACTTGAGTTTCAGATGTTTCTTCTACTCGTGGAGTAGAGGTTTCAATGGGAGATGTAACTAGTGGTGATACTTCTGGGATAGCCGTAGGCTTTGGCGTTTCAGTAGGCTGTGGTGTTGGCGTGGCCGTAGGGTGTAATGTAGCAGTAGACTGTGGAGTGGGTGTTTTGGTTGGTGTGGGCTGTGGAGTTTTAGTAGCCGTGGGTGTAGCAGTAGGTATTATCATAGGAGATTCCGTTGCAATAGAAGGACTCTCAGATACTACTTCAACTGATTCGTTAGGTACAGCTTCATCATCCATAGTGAACCCAAACCCAATAGTGCTAATTATCAAAGCCAACGTAGATATCCCAGCAAATTTGAAACGTTTTTTAGCCGGCTTTTTCCGAATTAAATTAATTAGCGCCCATATAATAAAAATTGGAATACATATAAAACTTATGCAGAATATAAGGAGAAATACGTTATTCATATAAAAGCCCTCTTTTCTTTAGTTTTTATTAAAATGCCGTAGCAGTTTAATCATTATTTAACATCACTTTGAAAAGCTACAGCCTTTCCTAAAATATGAAAGTTATTGAGTTCCTCATTGGTAAAAATCAGGTCTTCGTATGCAGGATTTTCCGCTTTTAAGATGACCATACTTTTTTCAGCGTAATAAAAAAATCTTTTTAATGTAGCTTCATTATCGTTGTCTACTATAACGGCCGCAATCTCGCCATTATCTACAATATCTTGCTTGCGTATAAATACAATATCGCCATCCAAGATTCTAGCATTAATCATACTATCCCCTTTTGCTTTTAAGCAAAAGTCTGCTTTGATATCAGTTCCAGCTATTACATAGCTCTCTCTATCTTCATTTGCATATGTAGGTTTTCCGCAAGCGATTTCTCCTAACAATGGAAAACGTTTTAACTCTATTGGGTACACATTATTTGCCGTGGTGGAAGAATTATTTTCCCATCCCATTAAATATGCTGGTGAGCAATTTAGTATTTCTCCATAAACGCACATATGCTCATATGGTATGCTCTTTATATTTCCACGTTCATATCTTTGCGCAGTAGCTTCTGTCACGCCTAATCTATCCGCGACTTGTGCCAGCGTGATTCCCTTTTCTATTCTTTTTTCGTGTATTCTTTCATTCCAAATAGGCATTAGTTTTATTTCCTTTATTGTTGTGTTAATTAGAAAATACCATATTCTTACGTAAAATGCAATGGGATGCATGCATAAAAAAATGAAACTTACGTAATTTGCAAAAAAGTATTGACATGTGTAAAGTGCAGTGTTAACATAAACTTACGGAATACGTAAGAAAGGAGATGACGATTTGAAACAGGTGCAGAAATATAAGGTAGATATTGTAGAGTTAAAGAAAATTATGGTAGAGCAGAAGCTAGATAAAATCGTTGATTTGTCGGCTGCATCAACGGTAGATAGAAATACTTTGTCCAGAGTCATTAATGGGGATATTAAACCTTCAACGACTGTTATTGAAAAGTTAATGTCAACCCTGCATATTCCGCCAGAACGAGCTGGTACAATTTTTTTTAGTCCGAACTTACGGAATACGTAAGAATAAAACAATTTAAATAGAGGGGGGGGGTGAGAAAGATGTTCAAGAAAATATATGAGGAATTGGTAGCTATAAGGACGGAGCTGCAATTAATGCGAAAGGATACTGCGCCAATTGTAGAGGATTTAGACGGGATATGCATTAAAACATTTTGTTCCAATCAGTCCATTCAGTCCACGGTAATTTCATTTTCATTGACTTGCCACGATTGGTTGAAACTAAAACAGTCAAAGGACTGGAAAGGGCTTCAACAACAGATTTCGAAGTATCAAAGAAAATATAACCGGATGCGCCAGACAGAGAACCCAGATTTACCGGAAAAGGAATAGATTGATATTCCCTTGTCCCGGTGATGGTATTACCCGTTTGTTTTGTAATTTTAATAGTATGCGGTGGAACGGCACAGCCACTATAAGACTCGCCATCAACCTGAATAGAAATGCTATTAATAGAGATAGGCAGCTGGGACTTATTTTGGAAAAAAACATATGCAATCAAAGAATTTTTTATACGAGAAATCTTAATGATTTGTATGTCAATATTCTTGCGGGTATGGTAAAAGTTCGAAATCCAAGAAGTGATAGTACCCAGGGCTCCGAAGACCGCAATTGCTAGAGTGATGTTTTCACGAGTAATATATGTGCTAAAAAAATTTGTAATTGTTTGAGGCTCCATGTTTAATATCCTTTCTTTAGTACTCGGCTATGCCAGTAGCCTGTAATTTCATTATAAGAAGGAGATAAGGTTAAAGCAATGATATTTTGCAGACAGAAGGTGTGCAGCAGGAGTAAAAGTCCATCTATTAAAAATGAAGGGAGATAGGAAAAATAATAGTATTTGATGTAGTAAAGCAGTTAGAGCTAGATGTTTTTTGTGATGTGATATATGGAATAGCAAAAGATTCTAATACACAGGCAAAACTTAAAGAGGCCCTACAGACAGAAATATCAGAAAAGGAGCTGCAACGGATGAACGAAGCAGCCCTACGAGAAGGATATCAGCCTTTATCTTTTTCAGGCTGACAGTAAAAGCATCCGTTTGGGTTTGGACAGTGCTCTGCTTTGGCGTAAATAAGACAGCTCAGGTAAGAATCGCTCGTGTAAATATGCCCTGGGTTAATGTCGTTGATACGACAATAAGCTGTTTCCCTGTCCAGATCATGGATTTCTCCAGTATTTTTGTTTAGCAGGAAACGGTGCCCATTATATGGCGGATTAAATCTACGCATAAGATTCTCCTTTCTTTAGTACTCGGCTATGCCAGTAGCCTGTGATTTGATTATAAGAGGGAGATAAGCAATTTACAAGTATTACAAAAAGAGGAAAAGGGTACAACCAGTCAGACATATTAATTATTAATCAAAATAAGGGGGTTTTATATGGGGACAGAATATATACCAACTGCTGAAAGCATATTGGAAACATTGGCAAAGCTGCTGGCTCATCAAAATGGAGGTACACCGGAGGATTTGGTGATTACAAAGAAAGAAAATAAAGGAAAGGAACCGGCATAAGCCGGTCAGAAAGGACAAGCATGTGAAAAAGATGGAATTATGGAAGATTTTGGCAGCAGTCATGGCGGCATTGATCCTGATGGAAGCAGTAATAATGATACCAATCATGCTGCATGCCCAGGAGGCAGTCAAGGTGCCGGAAAGCGTGCTTAGGATATCAGAGGAATTAGGGGCAGAATACCATCTGTGCCCTGAAACGCTTCGGGCAGTCGGATGGGTGGAGAGCCGCTTTGACCCTGAGGCAGAAAATGACGGATGCATCGGCGTCATGCAGGTATCGGAAAAGTGGCATAAAGACCGGATGGCAGGGCTTGGAGTCACAGACCTCAAGGATATCAGGGGGAACATGAAGGTAGCGGCCGATTATCTGTCAGAGCTGGTGAATGACGGGGAAGACCTGGAAGTGGCGCTGATGCGCTACCATGGGGAGTCGCGGGTCATGGAAAGGCTGTCAGAGGGCGAGCTGTCAGAGTATGTGGCCCAGGTGTTGGAGATATCGGCCATGCTGGAATACCAGCATGGGAAATAAGGATGATTAAAAATGCTGGAAGGTAAAGCGCTGATGGACAAGCTCTATGAGCAGCCCGGTATATTCAGGATACATATGCGGAATAAGCAGTACAGCCGTGCCAAGGCATGTTATGACACGGTCCGGTCCGTTCTGGTGTTTCTAGAGGCGGACGAAGGCCGCATGCAGGAGTTTTTTGGGGAGCGCGGTGAGAGAGGAGCATTCCTGAAAGAAGGGCTGTTTGATGAAGAACAGGTCCAGAAAGCATATTATGAGTGCATCCGGAAGGGGGATACCTATGAGAACAAGAGATATGAGGCTTTACAGGGGGAAGGGTGAGGAAAGATGTATGCAGCGGTAACGATCAAAGGCTACAGGAAAGGGGATGCAGGGACGGAGCTCTTGGTCTCCGTCCCGGATAAGCAGATAGGGAAGGCGCTGGAAAGGAAACAGATCAGGAAAGGGGAGCTGCGCTTTGATGATGGGCGCTGTATTTCTGTAGAGCAGCGGAAAAAAGCATATGCCACCATACGGGATATTTCCGAATATACAGGCTATCTTCCGGAGGAGCAGAAGGAATGGCTCAAATACCTCCATATATGCCGGACCGGCAGCAGGTATTTCCATCTGTCAGACTGCTCTATGGATACGGCAAGGGAATTTATCAATACCATGCTGGATTATGCCTTGGAAAATGGGGTCCCTCTCTCTGACAATGCGGTTAACCGCACGGATGATATTAACCGGTACCTTTATGCATGCCTTGTCCATAAAAAATGCGCTGTGTGCGGCCGGAAGGGGGAGATACACCATGAGGATGCTATAGGGATGGGAAATGACAGGAGGCAGGTGGATGATTCCGAATACAGGAAGATATGCCTCTGCCGCATGCATCATACCGCAGCCCATCAGATGGGCGTGCCGCGTTTCCGCAGCATGTATAAGGTTTACGGGATCGTCCTTAAGGATGTCCCTGAGCCGGATGAAACGTGAAAGGAGGACATTATGCAGAATGTAGCAGATGTCGGGATAAAAGATTGCCTGAAGCAGGAGCTGGAAGGCTTTGGCAGTTTTACCATGATCTCATAATACTGCCGGCCTTGTCCGGTGCGTATGGATGAAAAAATATAACAGGATTGAACCGTGCCACCCTTGTCAGGCGGTAGGGGCGGCGTGGTGATAATCGGAGGTGTAAGGGTGGCAATGACAGGAATAAACAGTTTCCTTTTAGACTGCCGCACTAACGACAATATTTCAGAAGTTGAAGGCGAATTCGGCGTAAAAGGGTTTGCAGTAGTAGTCCGTCTCTGGCAGAAAATCTACAGTGAGAAGGGTTACTACTGTGAATGGACCGAAAGAAGTCCCGTGCTGTTTTTGTCAAACTGGTTTGGCGGGGACAGTGGGGTGACGCTTAGATTAATAAATGAAGTAGTAAAAAGGTGCCTGAGCAATGGAATATTTGATGCTGGCATGTATCAAAAATACTCTGTTCTCACATCAGCCAGGATCCAGACACAGTATTTTAATGTTGTCAAAAGGCGTGAGCAGATTCCGGTAATAAAAGAGTACCTTTTAGTTAGTGTTGGCAAAATAAGGGGTATTGTATACGAAAATGATGTTTCTGTATGCAGAAACCAGAAAAATGCATGCAGAAACGGCACAAGTAAAGTAAAGGAAAGTAAAGAAAAAAATAAAGATACTATGTGCACGCTGGAAAAAGCGCGTGCACTGTTTGAGGAGCTATGGAAACTGTACCCATGCAAAAAGGGCAAAGGAAAGGTATCAGACACACAGAAGATCAAACTGCTGAAAATCGGTTATGACGAGATGGAAAGAGCAATTGGACGTTATGTCAGCTATGTAAAAAGTATCAGCTACTTAAACCACCAGAACGGCAGCACCTTTTTCAACAGCGGCTACATAGATTATCTGGATGCAGACTATGTGGAGGATAAAAAGCCGGTTAAGCAGACAGGGCAGTTTGTCCAGTTCATGCAGCAGGATTATGATTTCGAACAGCTTGAAAGAGAGATCTTGTCAAATTAGAGGGGAGGCGGCACAGGGATGCAGTTATTTAATGTTACGGTCTACATAGTGACAACAGCCAGGCCCCCTGCAAAAGGGCAGGCAGCAGGCGCATGGCTCGTGGAGTATATCACCGGAAAAGGGAAGCCGGAAATCAGAAAAGGCGCCCTGTACCGGTGGGAGACAACGGAAACTGCGCTTACCCTTGAGCTCATAAGGGATGCATTCTGCACCCTTGCAAAACCCTGTTCTGTCTCGGTAAATACCTGGTGCGAGCACGTTTTAAGCGCCGTGGGAAAACGCTGGATAAAACAGTGGGAAGAAGACGGATGGAAGAATGCGAAAGGAAAGCCTGTCAAAAATGCGGAATTGTGGCAGCAGGCAACAGGAAAGATGAAAAATCACTGTGTTTCTTTTGACAGCAGGATGCCCCCTGCAGAATATTTGGAGATTATGCAGAAGAAAATGGATAAGGCTCTGAACGAAGCCCTCAAGGAAAAGAGGGCCCAGGGACAGCAGATGAACATGTTTAAATAAGCCTTTTGGTCAAACATATCACATAGATACTGACAACTTGCAGCGTGGGGAGCTTCTACTGGAAGGCTCCCCGGAAAGGGGGAAGGCGTGGAGCTGACAAAAGAGCAGCTGGCCATATGGCGGCAGCAGGGCATGACCAACGTGGAAATAGCGGAAAAGACCGGGAAAAGCGTAGGCACGGTCAACGTGCTGTTTAGCAGGTACCGGATCCCGAAAAGGAGCAGGGCCGTGCCGGAAGAAAAGAGGCGGCGCCTGGTCGGGATGAAGGAAAAGGGATGGAGCACGAAAGAAATAGCGGAAGAATTGGAGCTGTCGCAATGTACGGTAAACAATTACATAAAGGCAGCAGGCCTAAGGCCTGAAAAAGATACGGAGATGGGACTGCCTGAGACCTATATCATGGCAGTGCCGAGGATTCCGAAAATTACCAGGCTCGTAATAAGGGGGCATAAGTACCTGGATGTAACAGATTATTTTATACGTGGATGAGGAGGGAGATGCGTGGCAGAGAATGAGTACAGGTACAATAAAGCGTTCAGAGATTTTGTAGATGGATATTGCGCGGAGCATGGGACAACGGTTGAAGAAGCCCTGCAGCAGGACGAAGTCAAGCATGCCTGTCTGTATTATACGGATGTGTGAAAGGTGGGAAATCATGAGTGCAAGGAGAGTGCTGAAATATCCGGGAAGTAAATGGAATATAGCAGGTGGGCTTGTTGGATTGATACCAGAACATCACAGCTATGTAGAGCCTTACTTTGGAAGCGGCGCGGTATTGTTCCATAAGCAGCCTTCCGCCATGGAGACGATAAACGACCTGGATTCTGATGTCACCAATCTCTTTACATGTATACAAAAGGATTCCGAAAGACTGGCCAGGCTGGTGATGACAACGCCTTTTTCCCGGGAAGTGTACGAAGGACAGTTTAAGGAGGCGCCGGAAGGGCTGTATGCAAGTAAATTCCAGCGGGCAGCAGGATTCTTGATTAAATGCTGGCAGGGGTATGGATTTAGAACAAATGGCTATATGGCCGGGTGGAAAAATGACGTGGCAGGAAGGGAAAGGGCCTATGCATTATGGGACTGGTACCGGCTGCCGGGATGGATCATAGATATAGCGGAGCGGTTGCGGTGGGTGCAGATAGAAAACAGACCTGCTTTAGAAGTGATAAAGCGGTTTGATTATGAGAATGTATTTATGCACCTTGACCCGCCTTATCTGCTAGAGTCGAGAACGGGAAAGCAGTATAAGCATGAGATGACGGATGCAGACCATGAGGAGATGCTAAAGACGATCCTTCAGGTAAAAGCTAAGGTAATGGTATCCGGCTATGAGTCAGAAATGTATAACGATTACCTGCATAGATGGCACAGGAAATATTTTAAGAGCTGTGCAGAGCAGGGAAGGCCGAGGATGGAAGTTGTGTGGATGAACTATGAAAGCAGTGTGCAGATGTCATTGGATGACTTTATTTTATTTCAGAGAAAAAATGAGGTATAAAGCATTGACAGAAAAAAAGATAAGGGAAATAAAATTTGAAAAAGGCGCTTCATTTACGGCAAAGTTTATCAACAAATTTTGTGAGGAATGGGACAGCGTGGTGAAACAAATCAGAAGCAGCGGGCGGAAGCTGGATGCTATTGCAATTGTTAAACGGTAAAAGAATGAGATGGGAAAATGAAATGTGTAAACATTATGTGCTCTTATTGGAAAGAAGAAGAATGTCCTACCGCAGAAGGGTGTGCAGGATTTATGGATGAAACACCTTGTACAGCAGAAGAAAGAAAAGAAAGAGGATGTACAGAATGGTGCGGACTGCCATTTTGCTAAATCGGAGTTTAGCGGATTAAGAGAATAGCAGAGAAAGGAGCCGGAGCCTCCGGCCGGGGTGACGTGTACACGGGCTCCTTTTAGGGAAATGGGAAAAATAAAAGAAACTTATAAAAGCAGGGTTTATACGGAACGGCCTGATTACGCGGATTTTGATGCACCTGCAAAATTTCAGGCAATCCAGAGTATTATTGCGAAACGTCTCATGGAACATCCGAACGCAATATGTTCATATTCCGGTGGGGCGGACAGCGATATTATGATTGATATTATAGAACGTACACGGGATATTTTTGACCTGCCTCAGATCGCATATGTCTTTTTCAATACTGGATTGGAAATGAAAGCCATCAAGGACCATGTAAAGGATACGGCAGAAAAATATGGTGTGGAAATAAAGGAGTGTAGACCGAAAGTCGGAATCGTGCAGGCTTCAAGGACATACGGGATCCCATTTGTTTCAAAGATTATGTCAGCTGGACTTTCGGAATGGCAAAAGAAAGGAATTCCATTGTCGATTGCGGAAGAATATGAACGGGCAGAAGACAAAGCAGTAAAGCGTAAGGAATTGAAAGAGCGCTATCCAAAATGTGAAAGTGTAATAAATTTTTTGTGCTGCTGCAATTCCAACGGAGAGCCGAGACCCAATATTCAGCTTGTGATTAATTCGTCAAAATATATGCGCGACTTTATCAGGGATTTCCCTCCTGATTTTCAGATCAGCGCAAAATGCTGCGACTACTGCAAGAAGCGGTTAGCGCACAAGATGCAGAAAGATTACGAGATGATAATTACTGGAGAACGGCGAGCAGAGGGAGGAATGCGCTCAGTTCCGCGCAAAGATAACACTACATTGTGTTTTGGAGAGCAGAGCAACGGCCAGTACCGGCTCCGCCCATTGTATTATGTTACGGACAATGATAAATCATGGTATAAGGATTACTATGGAATCAGGTATTCTGATGCTTACGAGGTTTACGGACTGACAAGAACAGGCTGCTGCGGATGCCCGATTTCTCATAAAGCAATAGAAGATCTGGAACTGATTCGACCATACGAACCGAACGTTGTGAAAGCCGCGTGGAACATCTTTGGAAAAAGCTATGAATATCGGAGGGCGTATAACGAGTATAAGAAGCAGAGGATGCAGGAGGAACGAGATGTGGATACAGGAGAACTGGAAGGGCAAATGAATATATATGATTTTTTAAATTAAACTTTAGTGGAGGTGGGTATGGGACCAGAAGATGCTATAGAAATTATCAAGAAAATGCATAAGGGAGTTTACACGACCAATCAGTTTATTGCTTTAAGCATGGCCTATGATGCTCTTGGAAAAGAGACATGTGATAGATGTGATGGATGTAAGAATGACGGTGTAGAGTGTATGCATTGCATGAGAGCATATTCAGACTGTTATGAAGATTAAACTTTAGTGGAGAAAAAAGGAGGAAAATATAGGATATGAGAAAATATGAATTTACAGGAGAAACGAAAAATACAGGTATGTTCGGCAATATCACCGTCAGAAGGATAAGAGCAACGGTAGAATTTGGTGTGGTCAAGGTCGGAGACTTAGGCGGATGGATAGAGAAGGAAGAAAATCTTTTGCAGGAAGGTAATGCCTGGGTCTGCGGTAATGCCGAGGTCTACGGTGATGCCAAGGTCTGCGGCGATGCCGAGGTCCGCGGTAATGCCAAGGTCTGCGGTGATGCCGAGGTCTACGGTAATGCCGAGGTCTACGGTAATGCCGAGGTCTGCGGTAATGCCTGTGTCTACGGTAATGCCAAGGTCTGCGGTGATGCCGAGGTCTACGGTAATGCCGAGGTCTACGGTAATGCCGAGGTCTGCGGTAATGCCTGTGTCTACGGTAATGCCAAGGTCTGCGGTGATGCCGAGGTCTGCGGTGATGCCAAGGTCTACGGTAATGCCGAGGTCTGCGGTAATGCCTGTGTCTACGGTAATGCCAAGGTCTGCGGTGATGCCGAGGTCTGCGGTGATGCCAAGGTCTACGGTGATGCCGAGGTCTACGGTGATGCCGAGGTCTACGGTAATGCCGAGGTCTACGGTGATGCCGAGGTCTGCGGTAATGCCGAAGTCCTACAGGCAAACCATCTGCTGGTAATAGGGCCAATTGGCAGCAGAGATGCCTTTACCACATTCTTTAGGGATAAAGACAATCAGATTTCTGTTAGGTGTGGATGCTTTTTTGGTAAGATTGACAAATTTCTGGAAAAAGTACAGCAGACCCACGCTGACAGGAGATATGCGCTGGTCTATAGAGCTGCGGTGGAAACCGCAAAGATTCATATTGATTTGGATTAAACTTTAGTGGAGATGTGGAATGGCAATATTGAATTATACGACAACAGTTGACAGTTTTAAAACAGTATCAGAAATAGAATACATATTGATGAAGCACAAAGCAAAATCCATTATGAAAAATTATGATGGAGAATCCATAATCGGACTGTCATTTCTGATTGATACCGGGGTACAGCAAATTCCGGTCAGACTTCCGGTTAAAGTGGATGAATGTCTGGAGGTTCTGAAAAAAGAGAAAAGGGAAAACCCAAGAAAGCAGATTAAGGACACGAGGCAGCAGGCGGAGCGTATTGCGTGGCGTATTTTGAAAGATTGGGTAGAAGCCCAAATGGCTTTGCTGGATATTGAAATGGTGCGGTTTGAGGAAATATTTCTCCCGTACATAGAGACAAACACGGGTCAAACTATTTATGAGCGATTAGAAAAGAAACAATTTTTATTAGAAGTTTAGTTTAAAACTTTAGTGGAGACATGTAAAAAGGGACCCGAAGGTGCCATGAGATGAATTGCTGTATGCGCCTTTATAAAATGTGAGATGAGTATATACGTGTTATTCTCCCAGGTTACTAATAGCGGTTATCCGTATTACTTATCTTACAACAAGACGCAGGGAGAAATTCAAAACCGCCTTCAAAACAATGAAAACCATGTTTTTTCACCTCCATCTCAAAAGTAGTATATTACAAAAATAAATGTATTGTAATAATCTTTTATGAGCCATTCAGTATATCAATCAGCTAAACTGTCCTTTAGCGGAGCAAGGAAGAAGAAAGTGTATCAGAACGACCGAAAATGAATCAATCCGGCAGCAGGCGTATAAGGAAAGGCGAGGTAATATAAAATGAGCCAAGTGGTGGAAATAACCATAGATTTAACAAATCCAAACCGTAATTCCATGATAGAAACCTTTGGGGTGGTTAAAACAGGGGAAAGAAATATCTATTGTAAAGCGGGAGACATTGGAAGAAGATTTTTTATTCCAAATATGAATGAGGTGAAATACAGGGGATTCCTAAATTATTCATACCGCTATCAGACGGAAGATACAGACTATAGGGAAATAATAGAGTCAGAAAAAACATCGAATGCAATAAGCGAGATAGTGAAATATCTTGAAAAAGATTTGAACCGCTATCAGAGAAGATTAGAAGCATCAGATGAATATTATCAGGCCTTATTGGATTTTTATTAAGAGGTATCAGGCGTGTCAGGAAAGGAGAAAAATGAGCAGAGTATTACCGATTTTATTTAATACCGACATGGTTCGGGCGATACTTGACGGAAGAAAGACGGTTACAAGGCGAGTAATTAAGCATCCACCACATCCAGATATGCCGGACAGCCATAATTATTGCAGGATGCCGTTATGGATGAGGATTGGGAAAAATGAATGTGGTTTTAGAACATTGCATTATATGGATGTCGTAGAGCAGAGCCCATTTAAACCAACAAGATACTTTGAGAGCCTTGCACCTTTTGATAAGGGAGATATCCTGTATGTTCGGGAAACATGGGCAGAATGGACAGGCGGGTATTTATACAAGGCATGGCAAGAGCCACTTGTGCAGCCAGGGAAAAGCGCGGTGATGCGCTGGCATCCATCAATCCATATGCCGAAAGAAGCCGCCCGTATCTGGCTTAAGGTCATGGATGTAAGGGCAGAACAGCTGCAGGAGATTACAAATGAGCAGATTCTTAAAGAAGGGATAAAAAAAGAAGCTGTAGAACATTATATGGCACAGTTCCCGGAAACTACGGAACAATGGGTACATGCGGCACACTTCCTGCCATTTTCAGATTTATGGAACTCTACAATCAGGAAATCGGAGTTTGACTTATACAGCTGGGATTCGAACCCATGGGTATGGGCCATAGAATTTGAACGGTGTGAGAAACCAGAGGAGAATTAGCCAAGAGGCAGCAGGTCTTATAATATATTTTTGTTTGTGATGCCTAAGATATTGAGTAGCAGGTATTGTATTCAGCGTAGGAGGAATAAGGTGGATAAAAAGATATTGGCGGATTATATAGATGCGTGTGAATTAATCAAAGAAACAGAGCAGGATATCAGGCGGATGAAAAAAGATGAGGTGGTACAAGATAAAGTAAACGGAAGTAATCCTGATTTCCCATATCAAAAAATGAGTTTTCATTTATCGGGTGTGATGGAAACATATCTTGATTCTGCGGGCATAGAAAAAGAGAAGAATTTATTAATAGAACGCAAGTGGAATGCAGAAAAATTAAAGAGAAATATAGAAAAGTGGATGGGCACAATACCTTCCAGAATGCAACGTATCATCAGAATGAGGTATTTTGAGGGGAAATCATGGGAAGAAGTTGCAATTGGTATTGGAAGAAATGCAACGGCAGATAGTGTTAGAAAAGAGTTTGACAGGTTTATAAGAAAAAAATAAAAATTTGTCCGTTTTGTCCGCATTGTCCGTTTTTTTTATGATAAAATATAAAATGAGATAAGTATAAGTCATGAAGCACCTAACTGCCACGGCGGTTAGGTGCTTTCTGCTTTTTGGAATAAATAGGCGTGGTGGTGATGTTTGGACAGAGAAGCAATACAAAACTATGAGCTGGCGAAAGCTGATTATATGGCCGGAATGAAATATAAAGATATTGCCCAAAAATATGGTGTTGCCCTAAATACAGTCAAGTCATGGAAAGTAAGGTATGGATGGGAGAAAAATAAATCAAAAAGTGTGCACACAAAACCTGAAAAAGTGTGCGCACAAAATGAAAATAAAAATGGATTGCAAGAGACCGTTACAAATGAAGAAATTCAGGAACCGCAACCCCCTGGTTTAACCGATAAGCAAAGGCTTTTTTGTTGTCTTTATGTCAAATGTTTTAATGCAACTAAAGCATACCAAAAAGCGTACGAAGTGGACTATTTTACTGCACAATCAGCGGGTGCAAGGATGTTAAGAAATGTTAAGGTAAAAAAGGAAATCCAAAACTTAAAGCAAAACCGCCTGAATAGAGAAATGCTCTCTGAAGAAGACATATTTCAGAAATATATGGATATAGCCTTTGCTGATATCACGGACTATGTAGAGTTTGGACGCGAAATAGTTCCTGTGATGGGCACTTTTGGTCCTGTCATATTAAAGGACGAAGAAACAGGCACCAAAATTGAAGTAAAGAAGGAAGTTAATGTAATCCGTTTAAGAGAAAGTACAGAGGTTGATGGAACCTTAATTTCGGAGGTCAAACAAGGGAAAGAAGGAACCAGTATCAAGCTTGCCGATCGCATGAAGGCATTACAGTGGATATCAGATCATATGGATTTGGCTACAGATGAACAAAGAGCAAGAATAGCGGTCCTGAAATCACAGGTAGTTCAAAAAGACGAAGCCAAAGGCCAGGCACAGGATTGGAAAACAGCAATTATTGAGATAGCAAAACGAAGGAGTAAAAAGAAGGATGGAAGACCTAATTGATGCTTTAGAGGTCTATTATGATGATCCAGTTGCTTTCTTAGAAGATATGCTTAAGATGGAATGTGACGACTGGCAGGAGGAGGTTGCAGCAGATATATCAGAACATTCAAAAGTAGCAGTTAAGTCCGGTCAGGGTGTTGGCAAAACAGCATTGGAGGCCGGACTTATTATCTGGTTTCTTGCGTGCCGTCCATATTCTAAGGTGATCGCTACAGCACCCACAATGCAACAGCTTTATGATGTGCTTTGGGCTGAAATTGCTAAATGGTTAGACTGTTCTAAGGTGAAGAATCTTCTTGCCTGGACTAAGACGAAGGTTTACATGATAGGCGACTCTGAACGGTGGTTTGCCACAGCCAAGACGGCAACCAAACCGGAAAATATGCAGGGTTTTCATGAAGACCACATGTTAATTGTAGTAGATGAAGCATCAGGTGTGGCGGATCCAATCATGGAAGCAATACTAGGAACACTGACAGGCTTTGATAACAAGCTCCTGCTGATGGGAAATCCCAACAGAATAGACGGTGTTTTTTATGATGCCTTTAATAAAGACAGGGATAAGTTCAAAACACATACGGTAAGCAGCAGAAATTCAAAGCGTACATCAAAGGACAATATAGAGATGCTCGAGTCCAAGTATGGAAAAGACTCTGATGTATGCCGTGTCAGGATCGATGGCCAGTTTCCTAAAGGCGCTTTGGACTCTTTTATATCCTTGGAAACTGTAGAGCTTGCATGTGATAAGAACAACCAAATAAGGCAGAGTGACATTGATGCAGCCAAAACACTCCATATCGGAGTGGATGTGGCAAGATTTGGTGATGATAAGACAGTGATAACCCCGCGGGTATGCGCTAAGGTGTTTGAGTTCAAGAAATTTACCAAGAAAGACACAATGGAAACAGCTGGAAACGTGATTGCATGCTGTAAAGAGTATATGAAGCGGTTTCCAGATGTTAAGAGCTGCATGATAAAAGTAGATGATTCTGGTGTTGGCGGCGGTGTGACGGATCGCCTGAAAGAGGTAATCAGGGATGAAAAGCTGCCATACATGGTAATCCCTGTCAATAATGGCAGTGCTGCCACTGACGAATATTATTTTAACCTGGGTGCACAGCTATGGGGACACGTGAAGGAGCTGCTTGAGAGTAATTTTTCTAACAAAATGCAGGGAAAGAATGATGTGCAGATTGAATTACCGAATGATGAAGAAATGATAAAGCAGTTGAGCATTAGAAAATACCATATGACATCCAAAGGGAAAATACAGCTTGAATCAAAAGATGATATGAAAAAACGTGGCCTGGGCTCGCCTGATACGGCGGATTCCCTGGCCCTTGCGCTGCATGAGCCTACAACATGGCTGTATTAAAGGAGGTGGAAAAAATTGCTTACAGTGGAAGAAATAAAATATTTTATAGATGAAGACGCAAAATCCAGGAAGAAGAAACGGGCAGCGCAGGGAATGAAATATTATGAAGGCGAGCACAAAATAATGGGTTCGCGGATATTTTATATAGATGCGGACGGGAAGGTCAAAGAAGATACCATAAGGAGCAATATAAAAATTTCGCATCCCTTCTTTACGGAACTTGTTGACCAGGAAGTACAGTATATGCTTTCCGGCGGCGGTGATTTTATTAAATCAGATATTCAGGAGCTGCAGGAGAAGCTAAACCTGTATTTTGATGATGGATTCTGGTCAGAAATGTATGAAACCCTTACCGGCTGTATCGCAAAGGGGTTTGATTATATGTATGCGTATCAGACAAGTGAAAACAGGATCGGTTTCCAGCAGGCGGATTCAATCGGCGTGGTTGAGGTCAGGGCCAAAGATACAGATGACAAGACGGAACACGTGATATACTGGCACATTGACCGGATTGAGAAGGGGGAGAAGACTGTTAAGCGCATCCAGGTATGGGATGCGAAGGAGACCTATTATTATATCCAGGTAAATGATGGGAAAATAGTTGAAGACGAAGACGCGGAATTAAACCCCAGGCCTCATATTGTTTCATCAAACGAAAAAGGCGAGGGCTTCGGCTCCTGTTTCGGCTTTATTCCATTTTTCAGGATTGACAATAATGCAAAGCAGTTCAGTGGATTAAAACCGATAAAAGATCTGATAGACGATTATGACCTGATGGCATGCAGCCTTTCAAATAACTTACAGGATTTTACAGACGCAATTTATGTCGTGTCCGGTTTCCAAGGGGCGAATCTGGATGAAATGATGCAGAATATCAAGGCTAAGAAACATATAGCAGTTTCACCGGACGGAGGATTGGATATAAAGACGGTGGATATCCCATATGAAGCCCGGAAGGCGAAACTGGAATTAGACGAAAAGAATATTTACCGCTTTGGTATGGGATTCAATTCCGCACAGCTTGGAGATGGGAATATCACCAATGTGGTTATCAGAAGCAGGTATGCGCTGCTTGACTTAAAATGCAACAAGCTGGAAATCAGGCTGAAAGGGTTCCTTAGGAAAATTATTAAAATAGTACTGGACGAAATCAACAGGAATGAAGGCACTGATTACCGGATGAAGGATGTGTATTTTAATTTTGTGCGGGAAGTGATTACCAATGCCAAGGATAATGCGGAGATTGAACTGACAGATGCGCAAAAAGAAGGGCAGATGCTTGATAACCTGCTGAAAGTGAATAATATCATTGATGATGAGACCATTATCCGGGAAGTCTGCTCTGTTCTGGACATTGATTTTGAAGAAATCAAAGATAAACTGGCAGCAGGGGAAGGAGAAACCCAAACCGTTCAGGAAATGCTGGAAAATATAACTCCGGAATAGAGGTGAAAGCAATGATAAAAAGAAAAAGAGAGCAGCCGGTTGGTGAAGAAGTCAGAAAAACCAAAGCAGAAGAAAGAGTCAGGGAAATTCAGGCATGCTGTGACACAATCAAAAGGCTTGCAGGTAAAATTATAAATTTTGATGACATGAATATACAATATGATATTAATATACATATAGAACCAAAACAATTGCCTGTAATAGAAGTGAAAACCCTGTTAGTGTCTAAAGAAATGCTTGAGGCGGTGCAGGATAATGAATAAAAGACAGCTTGAGGTACAGAAAATACAGGCAGACAGCGAAGAAAAGGTTATCAGGCTTCTGAAACAGGTCTATACACAGGCAAGGAAGGACTGCGAAGCAAAGATCAGAGAGCTTTCCACGAGAACTGATATGGAAAACTTACAGAGCATTGTATACCAGAAGCAGTACCAGGAGGCGCTTAAAAAGCAGATTGACAGTATTTTAGATACTTTAGATACCAATACCTTTACTACAATTGCCGATTATCTGGCATTGAGCTATGAAGATGGCTTTTTCGGCACGCTGTATGACCTTCAAGGACAGGGGATCCCGCTGATATTTCCAATCAATCAGGATGAAGTGGTCAAGGCCCTGCAGGTAGATTCTAAGATTTCAAAAGGGCTGTACAATAAGCTTGGAGAAGATGTTACATATTTGAAAAAGTCAATCAGAGCCGAGCTGTCAAGAGGTGCGGTAAGGGGAGAAAGCTGGAACCAGATAGCCGTACATATAGCAAAGGGCATGAATAGCCCATTTAATAAAGCATACAACCGCGCAATCACGATTGCAAGGACAGAAGGGCACAGGGTACAGCAGGAGGCTGCTTTCCAGTGTCAGCAAAAGGCAAAATCCAAAGGCGCAGATGTTGTGAAACAATGGGATTCTACGTTAGACGGCCTTACAAGGCCGCACCACCGTGAGCTTGACGGGCAGGTAAGGGAATTGGAAGAACCTTTTGAGGTGGCAGGAAAGAAAGGTATGTATCCAGGAGCCTTTGGGGATCCATCTGAAGATTGTAACTGCCGGTGCTGCCTTTTGCAGCGTGCAAGATGGGCGTTATCGGAGGAAGAATATTACACAAAATGGGACGGTGATAAAAATGAGCTTGTCAGGGTAAAGGCAAAGACTTATAATGAATTTAAGCAAACAGTGAATGCCTTAAGCAACTCTCTGGATTATCGTATAGTGAACTATACAGATGGAGATTATGCAGTAAAAGAAAGAGTTGCTTTTTTAGAAGCGATGACGGAAATGCCGCAGAAAGTAAAAGAATCTCTGTCAAATACAATTGTAAGTGTGGGCTCTAAAGGAAGTGCATATGATCCTGTGTCAGATACGATATTTATTGGCATGAATGCTTCAAAAAGAGAAGCGGTCCACGAGATAGGGCATGCAATAGAAAACAAGGTTTTTGACAGTGCCAAGGTTGATGTTGTGAAAAGCATGTGTGTGGAGGGATTGTCTGTAGATGATATTGTCGCAGTAACCGCAATAGATTCATCTGGATCTAAGTCAGAGATTTATATATTGAAGTCCGATAAATTTCTAAATAATTATCAGGGAAGGCTTTATGTTACAGATCCGTTTGAAGCAGTATTAGATGATGGGACGATTGATATCAACTGCATGAAAGAATTTGTATCGGTTGCAGTTGAACAGTATTTCGAGAATGCCGAAAGAGTAAAGAAAAAGAACTACGATATTTTTGCATTGATAGAGGAATCGTTAAAATGACACAGAAGGAACTTTTTTTAAGCCTGAAATCCTATCAGGATTTTGATAAAAATAGAGGCGCTTTTAGGGGAATGAGAATTGATGATGAAATCCGGGCGCATTCTGATAAGATTTTTCCTAAAGCATACGCACCAAAGGACATGCACCGGGAAGTAAGATTGGTTGATGAAGAATGAGGGATTGATTGAAAATAATAATTCAGTCAGTCCTTTTTATGTGAAAGGTAGGTGGTACGCCCATCTATGGGCTAAAGTGTAAGTATACATCCGAAAGGGTGTATTTTTTTATTGCCCGAATAACCGTGATGGCATATAAACTATACGGAAATAAAACTGTGTAATGGAAAGGAAAAGGCATGGACTGGTTAAAAGAGATTTTAGGAGAAGAATTGTATAAACAGCTTATGGAGGCGATAGGCACCTACAACCAAAAGCCTGAGAACAAAGAAAAACAGATAAAGCTGGCAGACCTTGGGAAGGGCGAATATGTATCAAAAGAGGAGTATTCTGCTTTAGAGGCAGATAAAGGGAACCTGGCCGAACAGCTGAAAACATCACAAGGGCTGATCAATGAATTGAAAAAGGGAACTAGCGGTGATGAGGCCCTGCAGGGCAAAATAGGAGAGTACGAAGCAACAATTGAAACTCTGCAGAAACAGCTGGCGCAGGAAAAGCTTGACGCTGCGGTGAAGATTGCGCTTTTAGAATCAAAATGCAAAGACGTGGACTATATCACCTTTAAGCTGAAAGAAAAAGGAGAGCTTGCCCTTGACGAATCCGGAAAAGTTAAGGGTATGGATGATAAGCTGGCGGCGCTGAAGACACAGTTCCCCAGCCAGTTTGAAAATGAAAAAAATAATAGGATAATTGAAAACAGACTGCCCGGCATGGACAGCCAGGGGCACGACCAGGGGGACCCTAAAAATTTGGCAGAGGCATTAAAACAGCAGTATGAAGAAAATGCAGAGTAAAGAAAGGATAAGGTGAAAATCATGGCAGTTATGACATTGGAGGAATTGAAAAAGGGGATGGCGGATAAGGTATTTGACCAGATTGTGGATATTTTTCTCAGGGAGTCCGCAATCCTGCAGAAGCTGCAGTTTGACGATTGTGTTTCCGCATCAGGCGGCGGCTCAACCATGAAATACAAATATATGCGTAAAGTGCTGCCTGCAACGGCCCAGTTCAGGAAGTTAAACGCCCCTTATACGGCATCAGCGGCAACCAAAAAGGAATTTGAGTCCAGTCTGGCAATCATGGGCGGCGAGGTACAGCTTGACAGGGTTTTAAACAAAGTGGCAGGCAGGTTTGACAACCTGGCATACCAGATTGAAGAACATATCAAGGCGGTCATTTCCTTGTTTCATTATACCCTGATCAATGGTGATGCGGTGGCTACGGCAGCAACGGAAAAACCGGAATTTGAAGGGCTGGACTCCATGGTTGCAGGAACCAGTACGGAGCTAGGCACGGACAAAGTGATTGATTTATCTAATATTGATGCATTGAAAAAGAATGCGGATGAATTTTATGAGGCGTTGAATCTGTTGATCAGGACGACAGATGCGGATGCCCTTCTCCTAAATACGGAATCCATTGCTAAAATCCAGACCGTAGCAAGGCTGCTTGGATACAAAACCGAATCTGAAACAGCGTTTGGGAGAAAAATCACCAGTATTGACGGCGTCCAGTTTATGGACCTGCATAACCATTATACTGTTTCAGGGGAGGGGACGGGTGCCAGCGCTGTAGCCAATGCGGTTGTGAAGAAAAATATCAAGCGTACAGTAGGCGAAGCGGAAACGAGCGGGTTAACAGACATTTATGCGGTCAAATTTGACGTAAATGACGGATTCCACGGCATCAGTCTCAGTGGCGGCGCTGTTATTGACAAGTATCTTCCTGATTTTAATAAGCCCGGGGTCATGAAGAATGCGGAAGTTGAAATGATTGCAGCCACAGTGTTAAAAAATACTGAACATGCAGGCGTTCTTAGAAATATTAAAATTGCTTAAGGAAAGGATGATTAAATATGTCAGCTAAAAAACCAGAAACGGAACAAGAAATGAAGCAGGAAGAAATTCAAAAAGAAAAGCTGGAAGGTACAATTGAGGCATCAGGAACGGAGGCAAAGGCAAAATCATGGTTGGTCAAGGTTTCAAATAACCCGGACTATTGCGGCATTGGCGCCGGTGGTGTACAGTTTGCAAATGGTCAGGCTGTCATTGAATCTGAAAGGATGGCGGCGTGGTTTAAGGAACACAGCGGCTACACGGTAACAGAGCAGCGGTAAGAAAGGAGGTCTCTGATGGTCGTAAAAGCGGAAACTCTGCTTTCGATGGATGAATTTGAGGGCATGGATGAAAATGCTCTTTCCATGAAGCTGGAAGCTGTTGAGAGCTTAATAAGAAGTTACACCAACAATAATTTCCAGAACCGTGCAATGAGGATTGAGGCCCCTGCCAGCCAAGGGCTTTTGCTTGGCCGTTCGCCTTTTTTCAAGGTGGGGGATACGGTGCAGATATCCCAATCAAAGGTAAATGATGGACTGTATGTAATTACAGGGATAGATGCCGACAGTATAACCGTTAACAAGGAATTGTTTGATGCTCCGTCTAACAGAGTTACGAAAATAATCTATCCGGCAGATGTGCAAAAAGGTGTAATTGATTTAATGCTGTGGGAAAAGGGAAGCCGCCAGAAGGTGGGAATCAAGTCGGAAACGCTCTCAAGGCATTCTGTGACATACTATGATCAAGATTCAAGTAACCAGGTGATGGGGTATCCGGTGTCCCTGCTTGGCTTTTTAAAACCCTACATAAAACCAAGGTTTTGATATGAAAATTGGCGGAAATTGCTCGGCTATAATCCAGGTGCAGGACACGATACAGCAGAATAGTATTGGAGAAGATGTGCCAGAGTGGAAAAATGTACAATCTTTCAAAGGCTGGCTGGATTTGTCTGCAGGGGATTCTAACAGCGCAAATTTTAATGCTAAGGTTCAGGAATCCACGCATATTTTCCTTTGTGATTATTTCCCGTTGCAGTACAGCGAGGAAGAAAAACCGGATAAAGTAAATAAAATCACCCCGGAAAATAGCCGGATGATAGTCGAAGGCAGCATTTATGAAGTAACTATATATGATGATCCAATGAATAGACATGAACACTTGGAAATTTATTTAAAATATGTTGGCGGGTGCTGATTATGGGTGCAAATGTACAGTTTATAAATAATTCGGTTAAAGTGAAGAAAGCGCTAAATGATAAAGGGGTAGCCTGGCTATATGAAGCGTGTGGTGAATTGGAAGCACGAACAAAAAGAAACTCCAAGGTGGTGACAGGAAAAACAAAAGGATCCTATCAGCATAATGTTGACGAAAACAATCTTGAGGGTTTTGTTGGATCCAATTATGAAAATGCTATCTGGGAAGAATTTGGAACCGGTGAATATGCCCTGAATGGTAATGGGCGAAAGGGAGGCTGGTTTTATAAGGATGCACAAGGCAAAGGACATTTTACACATGGTAAACATCCGAAAAGACCACTTTTTAAGGCATTTACATCATTAAAAGGTAGTCTGATTCAACGTGCACAAGAAATTTTTGGTGGTTCATAATGAAACAGGTATTAAAATTGATAGCTTCTGAAATGAAAAAAGCAGGTATAGATTATCATTTCATGAAAAACAAAAAAAGAAAAAGGACTTATCCCTACTTTGTAGGTGAGCTCCTTCCAGCAGACCCAACTACGGAAGACGGTAAAAAGGAATTTACGCTTGTTTTAGATGGATTTAACAGAGAAAGTGAGACAACGGACGGTACGCTGTTTGAACTACTGGAAGAAGCTGAAAAAATTGAAAAACATTTTCCTTCTGTAGATGGATTAACCGCTTTAGTTAAAAATCAAGCTATAGCGGTTTATTTTTTGGGCTGCCAGCCCGTGGAATCAGGGGATGAACAGCTTGAAAAGGTACAAGTTAATTTATCAATTAAAACATGGAAAGGTTAAAAGAGTGAAGATGTGGGCCTAATTAAAGGACTAAAAAAATCCGGTATTACAGAAAAAACACCAAAATCCTTAATGCTTGGTGCCGGTACTATTTATAAAAATCTTGTTTGGAACGAGGAGAAAAGTGTTTGGAACGGTACAGTTTTTGGTGCTACAAGCGGAGGTAATAAGTTTACACTTACACCCAATATTACGGTGGTTGATGTGGACGGTGCGACCGTTGATACTAAAGGATTAACGCAGAAACAAGGCGAAACAGCGCAGCTTGATATTAATCTTGTAGAAGTTTCCCCCGAGTCTTTAAAACTGGCTATGATTGGCGAAGAAGTAACAAGCGAGGCAGCAGGCTTTACGAAGCTGGCTACTAAATCTGTTATTGCGGATGAAGACTACATTGACAATATCGCTTTTGTAGGTTTTCTTGCGGATGATACACCAATCATTATTATTATGGAAAATGCTCTTTGTACATCCGGCCTCGAATTATCCGGTGCCAATAAAGAGGCAACGGTTATTCCGGTGACGTTTAAACCGTATGCCGACAATGAGGGCGAAATATTTGACAGGCTTCCAGTTTATATTTATTATCCGGCAAACAGAGACGCGAACACTGATGTTACAGACCCAGGGGCGCAGGTCTAAATAAAATAATTTTAATAAAAGGATGGAAAATTACACATGGAAAATATAAATGTTGTTGCGGCACAAGATGAAGCAGAGAAGGAAGTACAGCAGATTGAAGAAAGAGTAAAACCATATACATTCAGGAAACTGAACAGTACAGATCTGTTTCCCATGATTAAGCTTATTACCAAGATTGGGATTGATGAGCTGACAGAGGTCTTTGAGGGCGACACAATCAAAAAAATTATTGATGGTGTGACCAAGAAAGAAAAAAATATTACAGGTGAGGAATCTGATGTAGAAAAAGAAGCTACTGCAAATGGGGAAAAAAACGCTAAAGGGAAAGAAATCATTGTTGGTATTGGTGTAGCGCTTAAGCTTGTAAATAAAATCATGGAACATATTCCCTCTTGTGAAAATGATATATATACTTTGCTTTCCAGGGTTAGTGGTATGAGCATTGAAGAAATTAAGGGACTTGACCTTGATGTATTCATGAAAATGCTTCTTGATTTCGTTACAAAGGAAGAATTTTGGGATTTTTTCAAGGTTGCTTCAGAGTACATCAAACGGTTAGGTTAAATGAATTTATGGACTTGCTACATAAAAGGTATGCAAGTCCTTTTTCTTTGTTAGACACCCTGATTGAAAATAAACAGTTTAGCGAATATATCCAATTCTTGCTGAACAAAGAAGCAGAGGATAGAAATGATCAGATGCTTTGGGAATTTTACCTGCATAAAGTTTTTGACAAGCCTTTTAACGAATTTAAGAAAGACATACTTGTTAAAAGTGAAGGGGAAAGCAAGAAAAATGATGCTACGGATGAAGCGAAGAGAAATGAGATTATAGAAAGATCCAATGCTATCTTGAATGGATTTGTCCCTTACTAAGTAAGAAAGGAGTGTGTATAAATTGACAGAACTGTTTCGCTTGATAGGAAAAGTTTCCATTGATAACAGTTCGGCAAATGAAAGCATAGATGAAACAGTTAATAAAGCAGAAAAATCACAAAGCAAACTTTCTTCAGTCGGTGGAAAGATAGCAAAAGGTCTATCGTCTATTGCGAAGGTGGCAGCTGGGATCATAGCATCTGTATCAGTTGTTGCAGGCGGAGCACTGGTTGCAATGTCAACGCAGGCTGTGCAATGCTACGCGGATTATGAACAGCTGGTAGGCGGTGTAGAAACCCTGTTTGGGGCAGGTGGCCAGTCTATAGAAGAATATGCCGCAAGTGTCGGTAAATCTGTTGGTGATGTGCAGGATGAGTATAAGAGCCTGATGACAGCGCAGGATACTGTTGTCGGCCATGCACGGGAGGCCTTTAAAACGGCAGGCCTCTCCGCTAATGACTATATGGATACCGTCACAAGTTTTTCCGCTGCATTGATCAACAGTTTAGACGGTGACACAGTAAAAGCAGCTGGTGTTGCAGACAAAGCAATCATTGACATGTCAGATAACGCAAATAAAATGGGCTCTGCAATGGAATCCATACAGAATGCTTATCAGGGCTTTGCAAAGCAGAATTACACCATGCTGGATAATCTGAAGCTTGGCTATGGCGGCACGAAAGAAGAAATGCAAAGGTTGCTTGCAGATGCAAATGAGCTAAACAAGCAGCAGGGCATTATAACAGATTATTCTATAGAAAATTTTGCTGATATCGTAGAGGCGATCCATGTTATTCAGGACAACATGGGTATTACGGGAACAACTGCAAAAGAAGCGGCGACCACAATTCAAGGCTCTATTGGGATGATGAAGGCGGCTTGGACTAACTTCTTAACAGGAATGGCCGACCCTGACCAGGATTTTAATGCCCTGCTTGGAAATTTGGTGGATTCCGTTGTAACGGTGGCGGACAACCTTGTCCCACGGATAGCCGCATTACTGCCAAGGCTTGTTTTGGGTTTGTCTCAGCTGGCTCAATCTCTGGCACGGTATCTTCCTGATATAGTCGGCCAGCTTTTACCTGCATTGATAAGCGGAGTTTCCGCTTTGGTTGGCGAACTCATAACGGCAATTCCGGCTATTTTAAAGGTACTTATTCCGGTGCTTTTTTCGAGCATCAGTGAGATCTTTACAAGTGTTGCAGGGATGCTTTCGGGAAGCGGTGCCTTACAATCACTCCAAGGGCTTTTCAGTGAAGGATTTGGCGAGGAAATTTTACATGCCGGACAGAGGATATTGACATTTACCCAGCGTTTAAATGGGGAGACGGTTGAACTGTTCGCTGGAAAATTAGGTTCCTTGCGCGAAATGTTTTCAGCAGTGCAGAGTGTTTTACAGCCTCTGGCTGAAACATATATCCTGAATTTGATGCAGAGATTTGAAAATCTTATTTTTACGATTGAAAACGTAGTTTTACCGGTGATTTCGTTACTGATAGACGGGTTTTTATCTATCTCTACAACAATTTTAACGGCAATCCAACCAGCAATAACGCGGATCTCTGCTGTTTGGTCTGAAATGTCAGGCCTTATTTCTGATTTTTATTCTGAAATGATTCTGCCAACGATTGGGGCATTTATTGAGATGCTAAGCGAATTATTTACAGAAAATCAAGACAAGCTTACAAAAATCGGAGAACTTTTTAGTACAATTTTTAATCTGATAGCATCTATTGTTGAGTGGTTTTATGCTTCTGTTGTCCAGGGGATCTTACTTCCGGCAATTGAATTGATCACAACATGGGTTTTTGATAATATGGGGCAGATTAAGGCTGCTTTTCAATCTGCTTTTAATATTATAGGCGGCATAGTGCAGTTTTTTACGGCACTTTTTAGGGGCGATTGGTCGGGAATGTGGAAGGCAATCCAATCAATCCTTAGTGCCGGCTTGGCATTTATTCAAAATGTTTTTTTGCTGATACAAAGTTTTATTTCCGTTGTGGGTTCAGCGATTTGGTCTATTATAACCAATGCGTTCGAAAATAGCAGAATGGCCATTGTTAATAAACTGACTGCAGCACAGCAGTCAGTTACGAGTATTTTAAATGCGGTCAAAAATTTTATTTCGTCAATCGGTTCAACGATTTGGTCCATTGTAACTAACGCGTTTGAAAATGTGCGTACGTCTATTGTAAGCAAACTGACCGCGGCGAAAGATAGCGTGGTTTCTATTTTTACATCCATTAAGGATGAGATTAACAGTAAGATGGAGGCAGCAAAACAGGTTGTAGCAAATGCGGTACAAAAATTGAGAGACCTGTTTAACTTTAGTTGGGAGTTACCAAAAATAAAACTTCCACATTTTAAGATAGATGGGAGCTTTAGCTTAGATCCACCCTCGGTGCCTTCGTTTGAAATTGAGTGGTATAAAAAAGGCGCTGTAATGCTTGAGCCTACGGCCTTCGGGATTAATCCGGCAAACGGTAAGGTGATGGCTGGCGGCGAAGCAGGAAAAGAAGCTATTGCACCAATAGAAACGCTAAAACAATATGTCGGTGAAGCGGTTGCTGGGCAGAATGCTGAATTAATTGCAGTTTTGAACCTGATTCTTGAGGCTATATATACTTTGGATGACGGGCTTGCTGAAAAGCTGGTTAATGCGCTGCTGGGCATGCAATTTCAAATGAATAAACGCGAGTTTGCAAGATTAGTAAAAGAGGTGTAGTTGATGTTGGAACAAATTACATTTATAAATCACATTAATGAAAAAATGGAATGGGGTAAAAATGGAATCTATGTCAACTACAACGATCTTCGCGATTACTCATGGAATTTTACATCTGACAACAATCAGATATCTTCCTTTAATATGGGGATTGTCACAAAGTCAGTCCCCATTATTATTTGCTGTTCTTCAGAGGAAGAAGGACTGCTGTTAAAAAACAGGCTGCTGGAATATGCTGACAAAGATGTCCTTGCATTGCAGCATGGGAAAATTATTATTGATGATTATTATCTAAGATGCTATGTAACAGGCAGTAAGAAAAGCAAGTATTTAGTCAATAAAGGATACTTAGAGACGACATTGACAATTGCAACGGATTATCCCCACTGGGTAAAAGAAGGAAAAACTTCTTTCAGGGCAAACGGTGCAGTTATTGCGGATGGAGCTGGTCAAACTCCTGTGGGAAGTAAGAGAAATTTAGATTATAATGTTGATTTCCCATATGATTATATGTCCGGAATGAAGGGAAAAACCTTGAATAATACCGGTTTTGTCGGGACTAATTTTAGGCTGATTATCTATGGGGCTGTTATCAATCCTACAATTTATATTGCAGGGCACTGCTATCAGGTAAACTGTGCTGTCGGAGAAGAAGAATATCTTACAATTGACAGTCTGGCAAAAACCATCAGATTGTCAAAGCAGGGAGGGGCAATTGAAAATTGCTTTAACTACAGAAACAGAAATTCATATGTTTTTCAAAAAGTTCCTCCAGGGGACAACACCGTTACTTGGGATAATACTTTTGGATTTGATGTAATTTTACTGGATGAAAGAAGTGAGCCAAAATGGATTTGATTTATGCGACAGATCAAAAAGAAGATATTGGTGTGATGAAGAATTTTACTTTTGATCTTGCGTTTGGTGTGGATGAAAACAATTTTGAATTAACCGTTAACACGAATAACCACGTATGCAGAGAAGGTTATATTTTATACATTGAAGATACTGAATATGGGGGGATTGTGGATAATATCAGGGTGGCGACAGCCTCAAGTCAATTAATATATGGCGGCCGGACCTGGCATGGGATTTTAGAATCAAAGGTAATTGAGCCGGATCCAGGAGAAGATTACCTCGTATGTAATGGCGAGGCTAACCAGATTTTAGGGTTATTGCTAACCAGAATGGGATTGTCGGATTTATTTAGAGCAAACTCCGAGAGTTCGGGGCTTACAGTTAATAATTATAAAATGAACCGGTATGTAAAAGGCTATCTTGGCATCCGAAACATGCTTGAAACAGTAAATGGAAAGTTGAAGATCGACTTTCAGGAGGGCTTTGTTATTCTGTCAGCGGCACCTTTGGTTGATTATTCGCGGGATGATGAATTTGATTCTTCGCAGATTGACTTTGATGTTAAGAAGAATTACAGGCATACTAACCATATGATTTGTTTGGGAAAGGGAGAACTGGCAGAAAGGCAGGTTATCCATCTGTATGCCGATACGGCAGGCAATATTTCGCATGTCCAGTCTCAATTTGGAATGGATGAGGTGACAGATGTCTATGAAAACGTCAACGCAGAATCAGACGAAGAACTTGAAAATGGGGGTATTAAAGCTCTTAAAGAAGCATGGAATTCTGACGAATTGCAGGTCAACTTTGACAGTACAAGAAGTTACGATATCGGGGATATTGTCGGTGCAAGGGAAAATACTACGGGGATTTTTGTGGCAAGACCGATTGCAAAGAAAATAGTGACCATTAGGGATAATGTGGTAGTAATATCTCATAAGGTAGGAGAATAATCATGGCGAATTTACATTTAGTTACAGGCTATGCAGGAGAGGAGCATATAACATCTGATGATCAGGGCTCTTTTAACGCGGCGATTATGGGAACGGGAGAGTTTATATTAGAGCGCGGGAAACAATTCGCGGCGTCAATTATTTCAAATAATAAGGTAAGGGTGCTTGATGGAGATGCATTGATGCAGGGCAGGCACATCCGGATGAAAGAAAATACATATGTGGATCTGAATTTTGATAATGGTCTTCAGGGTTACAGCAGGGTTGACCTAATTGTGATCCGCTATAGCAAGGATCCTGCAACCGATATAGAAAAAGCAAATCTGGTTGTTATAAAGGGAACGCCTGTTGAGGGCGAACCGGCAGCACCGGACCATATCACAGGGGATATAATCAATGAACATGATCTGGAAAATGATACTGTATTATATAAAGTACCTTTTATTGGTTTAAATATCCAGCCGCTTGAAAAGGTATTTAGTACCGTCCCCACATGGGAGACATTGAAGAATCAAGTTATTAATAATATTACAGCGAAATTTGATGCGCTGGTAGCAGAGGCTATGCAGCAGATTGCGGATGGTCAGAAGCCTCTTGTAAGTAATATAGATGATATGCTTTTGATTGAGAAGTATGGAGAGTACGGAGCTGATGCTAAAACAGTTGGAGAGGAATTTAATAAGATAAATGGCAATTTA
>NZ_QZDT01000167.1 GCF_009917485.1 Parablautia muri | reverse complement strand
CGGGATTGATGTTAAAAGTCAGGCTTATGGGAACAAAGAACGATATTAAGTGGTTCGGGAAGATTTTACAGCGTAACCCGAAAATCGAGGTGACGGAGTTTTCCGATATGTTCCCAAACAAAGGGACAAAGAAATATTACCGGACTTATGTGGAAGTCAGGAAAAGCAACGTAAAAGAAAAACAGTAGAAGAAAAGGAGAACTAATCATGTGTAAAATAATCGCAATCGCAAACCAGAAAGGCGGAGTAGGCAAGACCACCACCACAAGCAATTTAGGCATAGGACTTGCGAAACAGGGAAAGAAAGTGCTTCTGATTGATGCGGACGCACAGGGCAGTTTAACAGCGAGTTTAGGATTTACAGAGCCGGACAGTCTGGAAGTCACGCTTGCAACCATTATGGGGGATTTAATCAATGACGGGGAAGTAGAACCGGGAGAAGGCATTCTCCACCATGAGGAAGGGATAGACTTAATGCCGGGGAACATTGAGCTTTCCGGTCTGGAGGTTTCCCTTGTGAATGTGATGAGCCGGGAAACGGTGCTGCGGTCGTACATAGAGATTGTCAGGGATAGTTACGATTATATCTTGATTGACTGTATGCCTTCCCTCGGCATGATTACCATAAACGCCTTTGCCTGCGCTGACAGTATCCTGATACCCGTACAGGCGGCATACCTGCCCGTCAAAGGCTTGCAGCAGCTTATTAAGACAGTGGGCAAGGTAAAGCGGCAGATTAACCCAAAACTGGAGATTGAGGGGATTCTGCTTACAATGGTGGACAGCCGGACGAACTATGCAAAGGACATCAGCTCCATGCTGAAGGAAGCCTATGGAAGCCGGGTAAGGATATTTGCTAATATTATCCCCATTTCCGTCCGGGCGGCGGAGATTTCAGCGGAGGGCGTCAGCATCTACAAGCATGATCCAAAGGGGAAAGTGGCGGCAGCTTATGATTCTCTTACAAAGGAGGTGCTTGCGGATGGGCAGTAATACAAAATCAAGAAGCGCATCGAAGGTTACTCTGGAAAAATTTGATGACCTGTTCGGCGGGAGTGCCGCACAGGAAAATGGGATTGAGCAGATCATCAATGCGCCGCTGGCGGAGCTTTACACGTTCAAAGACCACCCTTTCCGGGTGGAGGACGATGAGAAGATGGAGGAAACAGCCGAGAGTATCCGGCAGTACGGGGTGCTTGTGCCGGGGATTGCAAGACCGAGGGCGGGCGGCGGCTATGAAATCATAG
>NZ_QZDT01000166.1 GCF_009917485.1 Parablautia muri | reverse complement strand
TGGCAGAAATAGGCGGTATTACCAAGAAAGCAGCAAGAGAAGGGCTGGAATTATTCATTGAAACTCTTATGAATTATATGGCTGAAGATGAAAAGGTAATGATAAAAGGATTTGGAAGATTTGAAATGAAGAATTATAAAGAGAGAATTTGCAGAAGTCCTATTGGTGGGGAAAATTGTATCATACCAGAACATAAGAAAATGAGGTTTTATGCAAGTGAAACAATTGCAGACAGGATAAAAGAAATGCAGGGTGAGGAGGAATAGGATACATATGAGATTGAATAATAGAGCGCAAAATTGTACTGAATGTGAATATATGAAAAAGTATGATTATGGTAACAGGATATATTATTGTGATCATGTAGACAGAACTGACGATATGGGGAAGTTGGGTGTGGATCATCCACCTAAGATAAGTCCTATATGGTGTCCGTTGAGAGAGAAGAAAAGTGAGTGAAAGTATGAGTTGCGAATAGGCTTAATCATACTGGGCCATTTTATGATAAAAAATGCTTAAAATCCTTGATTTATAAGGGATTAAGCCAGACCACATATAATTAAAGGAGAGTACATATGCAGTTCAAAGATTTAGAGTGGAGAGATATCATATCAGATAGTGTGGTTGTATGCAGCCATTGTGAAATCAATTTATGCGGATGGATTAAAATAGAATTTCGTATTAATCATGAACGGGAAGAAAATAAATATATTTTGTATGTTTTTGGGAAAGGGAGTGTTAGGAGATTGGAGCCAGAAAGGCATGATTCCATAGAATCTGCAAAGAATGCAGCATATAGGATATATTCAAATGAGATGGCAAGGATAAAGAAAGCGATTGATTATCTGCTCGTTACTTAGAAAAAAGTAATGTGAATGACTGATGACCATTTGGTGGTGAGTGAAATTTAACGCCCACGATTTCATGGTGGTTGAAAATAGCAAAGGAAAAATTCCTGTGGCTAATTATAAATTATTACCATTACAGAGCAATCAAAATAAACTGTAAATTGAAGTTCAAGAAATTCTAATAACTATTAACAAAGTCGATGGTGTGATTCAGCACAATGAGATTCCAATAAATGATGATGAAAACTGAATATTTGAAAGATATGAACGATATAAAAGAGCGCGCTGTTTTTAGTGTAGTCTTTTTACCATGCAAAAAATTAAAATTTAACATTTTCAGTCTGATAGTGTACAGATACAAAAATCAATTAATGAATTTTTGTTAAGTTTTTGTAGAAGAGTAATTATGTGATGTCCCGAAATGGGACGTCACATAGAAAAAGATAAATAAAAGAGAGAAGTATTATTTTGATGATTATTTAGAGGAGGCTTTATCTATGAATAAGAAAAAAGTAATTTACAACTATAACATTGA
>NZ_QZDT01000165.1 GCF_009917485.1 Parablautia muri | reverse complement strand
TGAAGTGCTATACTAAAGTTGTAACAGAAGTGGCTAATGAGATATAATCAAAATAACAAGAAACGAGGTACTCATTATGTCACAGAACTACACTCCCGAATTTAAGAAGAAGATTGTCCGCCTCCATGAGGAAGAAGGACGAACATACAAAAGTATTACCGCTGAGTATGGCGTATCAAAAGCCAGTATCTCCAAGTGGTGCAGTGAATTCAGCAAAGAATGCCAAGCGAAAGCCCAAACCAATCCTGATGCTCCGAATGAAATGGAACTTATGAAGGAGAACCTCCGTCTGCGGAAGGAGCTGGAAGATGCGAGGAAGGAAAATCTCTTCCTAAAAAAAGCGGCGGCATTCTTTGCGAAGGAAATCGATTAGAGGCTTATCGGTTTATCGAACAACACCATAAAGAATTCGGCGTCCGCTGGCTGTTGCGGCGGCTGGGGATCTGCCCGAATGCTTACTATAACTACCGGAAACACCGGAAGGCGGATTATTATACCCAAAAAGAGAAAATCAAGGAACAGATAGAAGAAATCTACCACAGCCATAATGGAGTAGACGGGTACCGCAGTATGACTGCCTATCTGGAGCGCAGGGGGTACAGCTATAGCCAGACAACAATCCGTAAATATATGAACGGGGAATTGGGTTTGCATTCCATCGTCCGCCCAAAGAAACCAGGGACAAAGCCAGGGAAGCCCCATAAAGTATTCGATAACAAATTGAATCAGGATTTCCATGCAGACAAGCCGAACCAGAAATGGTGTACGGATTTCACATACCTGTTCCTACGGAACGGAGATGTACGGTACAATTGCGCCATCATAGATCTCTATGACAGGAGTGTAGTCGCCAGTGTAACAGACAAACACATCACCAGTGACCTGGCTGTACGCACCCTGCAAAAGGCATTGGATTCCCAGCATCTGACAAAGGGAGGCCTGCTCCTGCACAGCGACCAGGGGAGCCAGTATACATCGAAGGCTTTCATAGAATACTGCGAATCCGTCCATGTGGCCCAGAGCATGAGCAAAGCCGGATACCCCTACGACAATGCGCCAATGGAAAGGTACTTCAATACCCTGAAGAATGAATGTACCAAGCTCTATGAATTCCGAACAGATGAGGAACTGTACCAGGCCGTGGAGGAATTCGCTTATGTCACGTACAACCATGTACGCCCGCACAGCTATAACGGCTACCGCACGCCATACCAGGCACGAACGGCAGCATAAGGAGAGGCGGGAGCATGCCTCATCATTGGATTGCTTGATCACCCAAAATGGGAGCTGGAAGGTTTTGTCAATGGCACGGCCGCGCAGCGGTGCGAAGCACCATTGATAAAAGCTGACAGCCCCGATAGACTCCAGGCAACAATCCAATATATTTTTAGCCACAAATGTTACAAAAATGCTTGACCACTACA
>NZ_QZDT01000164.1 GCF_009917485.1 Parablautia muri | reverse complement strand
TAAAAATTCTCCTTTTCGATAAGAATTGTCATATCTACATTCTTACCAAAAAGGAGCCAATTTTTTCCAAATACACAAACTATTTTACACTACCGTTTGTCCTGTATCAGGATTCATCAGCCATATCTTTTCGCTACGGCCGCTACCTTCCGGCGTACCTTCATACTCTTCTCAAAAAGAAAAATCTTTCATATATTTCTCCCAAATTTCTTTATCTTTCTATAATCGAAATTTTAAAATTCATAATACCAATCCGCCATAAGTACTTTTGTATTAATAATCTGTTTCAATTCGTTGTCCTCCTGAAGCAAACAACCTTGAATAACTTTTTCACTTGCACCTGACATCTTTTTTATAACCGAATCACTTAATCCTGATTTCAAAAGCTGACTTATACCATATTTTACAACACTAGTCACACTTGTAATACCAATCAACGCCCCCATATAATCAGGTATTCCGGAAGAAGATGTTATATCATTCCATGCTTCTCCCCGAAAACCAGCAAACATTAAATTTTCTTTATTTACAATTTTTTTATCAACAACGAAATCTTTTATATTTCTTAATTGAATAGATAATTTCAGCGGCAACCGAAGCTCAAAACCATTAACGATGATACAATCATACGCTTGGTAGTGTTTTTAATTTTGTGTCTTTACCCTTCCACCTTATTCCAGAGGCCGGGTGTGGGCAGAGCCCACAAGCCCTTATAAATGCTAGGTTTCCGGCTAATTATAGTTGGTAAAAATCTGCTAAAGAAAAAATCCAAAGACACATAATTATTTACACCCTCATACGCTTCATCATAATCATCCCATTTCATTTTTCTTAATTCACGATATGTAATTCCATATAACATCATCATCTTTATCCCTACAGCTGCTACCGCTTTTTTAAAACTGGTTGCATTCTCCCATTCCTGTATAGTAAATTGTTCATTTGCCCATATTAATATTTTTTCAGCTTCGGTTGATGTCAACGGTTCCTGCTCAACAATCCCAGCCAGCATTTCGCACTTATCTATATAAGCCATCATTTGCTGCATATACGAGTTTTCTCGCAATCGGTTATACGAAATTGCATCATATAAGTCGGGATTTACAATATCCGTTGTTCTTCTTATATAATTGAAAAACTGCCCAATTACCGTTGCATAGCGTTTTGCTTTTGTTTTACTTTTATATCTTTTCACTGTCTCAACATTATAAATCAGGCTTTTTAATATAAAATCCACATCTATACCCTGCAATAAAATACGAAGTTGATCTCCAGACAAGGAATTTTTCCAATTTACTTCTATATATTCACTAAAATTAATAACATCACACTTATAGTCTGAATATTCTTTTATAAATTTATCTGCAATATCTTTGTATTCCATTTTATTCCTCCCTATATTGTCAAGTGATTTTCCTTAAAAAATCAAGGAATTTATAGTTACATATCTCAGATGAATGA
>NZ_QZDT01000163.1 GCF_009917485.1 Parablautia muri | reverse complement strand
TTGTAGTGGTCAAGCTTTTTTGTAACACTTGTGGCTAAAAAAATCAAGTCGCTTACCGTTAGGATAGATGTTGTTTCCGCCACCCTTGACAGCCGCCCAAAGGGATGTCGTCAGATGCCTACCGACGGCGATGAACTCAGGAACAGACTTTCATGTACATCCGCCGTCGGCCCTGGGAGTGTAACATCCCTTTGGGCGGCTGTCAAGGGCATGCCCCTGCGGGGTGGCTGCTTCCATCCCCTCCGGCTCTGAATCTTGGAACGGCATCATGCGGCGCACCGTGCTTCGAATGGCGTCCTGTACCTGTTGTAGGAGTGGGGGCGCACATGGTTGTAGGTAACATAAGCGAATTCCTCCACGGTCTGGTACAGCTCCTCCTCCGTCCGGAATTCATAGAGGTTGGTGCACTCGTTCTTCAGGGTATTGAAGTACCTCTCCATTGGCGCATTGTCGTATGGATACCCGGCTTTGCTCATGCTCTGGGACACATGGACGGATCCGCAGAACTCTATGAAAGCCTTCGATGTATACTGGCTCCCCTGGTCGCTGTGCAGGATCAGGCCTCCCTTTGCCAGATGCTGGGAATCCAGCGCCTTCTGCAGGGTGCGCATGGCCAGGTCGCTGGTGATGTGCCTGTCCGTTATGCTGGCCACCACGCTCCGGTCATAGAGGTCTATGATGGTGCAGTTGTACCGGACGTCCCCGTTCTTCAGGAACAGGTATGTGAAATCCGTGCACCATTTCTGGTTCGGCTTGTCCGCATGGAAGTCCTGCCCCAGCTTGTTCTCGAATATTTTATGGGGCTTCCCGGGCTTTGCCCCCGGTTTTTTAGGGCGGACGATGGAATGCAGGCCCATCTCCGTGTTCATATATTTATGGATGGTAGCGGGGCTGTAGCTATACCCTTCGCGCTCCAGGTAGGCTGTCATGCTTCGGTAGCCATCGACGCCGTTGTGCCTGTGGTAGATCTCATCTATCTTCCCTTGGACTTCTGCTTTTTGGGCGCAATAATCCGCCTTCCGGTGTTTCCGGTAGTTATAATAGGCATTCGGGCAGATCCCCAGCCGCCCCAGCAGCCAGCGGATACCGAATTCCTCGTGGTGTTGGTCGATGAACCGGTAAGCCTCTAACCGATTTCCTTCGCAAAGAATGCCGCCGCTTTTTTTAGGAATGCAATCTCTTTCCGCAATTCTTCATTTTCCCGTTTTAAGCGGAGGTTCTCCTTCATAGAGTCATAATCTTCTTTGGCTTGAGGGTCTGTCTGGCATTCTTTGCTGAATTCACTGCACCACTTGGAGATGCTGGCTTTGGATACGCCATACTCTGCGGTGATGCTTTTGTAGGTTCGTCCTTCTTCCTCGTGGAGGCGGACAATCTTCTTTTTAAATTCGGGTGTGTAGTTTTGTGACATAATGAGTACCTCTTTCTTGTGATTTTTATTATATCTCATTAGCCACTCCCGTTACAACTTTATTATAGCACTTCA
>NZ_QZDT01000162.1 GCF_009917485.1 Parablautia muri | reverse complement strand
TGACATGGGAATTATACCAGTTGTTAGAAGTTCTATAGGCGGATATTTTGTATCATGGGAAGTTTTTGGGTATAGCAAACAGACAGATTGCGTATCTGCCTCAAAAAATGATATACTGTTAGCGGCAGTTGCGCTCTACACGAAACGGTAAGCGAAACTGGCCGGTACCTGGAACCTTAGCTGGCGGGCGTAGGTTCTCTCTGGCCTGATCGGCAGTATATAACGGCTGATCAGGTCATTTACATTTCCGGGCCCGTATGGTCTGAAAGGAATGCAAAGCATATTTTTATCGCCATGGACAGATTGACCTGGTACTCCCATTTCCCAGCTTCCTTTTTTATAGGAACTTCTATGGTTATAATGGTGCAGAAGTTATACAGGGTCATCCGGCAGAGGATCTCAAATTCAATGTATTCCAGAGACTTGGAATGAAAATTTGCGGTTCCGATTGTATGCTTCAGGCCGCGGAAAGAAGTTTCCAGCCCCCAGCGGAGATGGTAAATATGCTTGATCTGTTCCAATGAAAGCTCATCTGAGGGGAGATTGGTAATAAGGTTCTCAAAAACTCCTTCCGCTGTCTGGAAACGGAGTACCCGCAGCTGCATGCGGTATTCAGGACAGCTGTCCGTGATAAAGTCAAAGGGCACTGCTTTGCATATACAGCGGTATAGAGGGTCTAATTCAGGATGCAGCCTTTTCCTCCTGGCCTTTGACCGGGTAAGAACAACCTCTGCCCACTGGTCCATCGTGTCAGACAGGCTGCTGACCGCAGGAAAACGCTTTATGTTGATATCCTTGGCGCGGATGGCGAAGAAAGAGCCTTTTTCAAGGGCATGTGCGAAGACGTTATAGCTGGCAAAGCCCCTGTCCGCTGCAAAAATAGGACAGCCGCCATAAATATAACGGTCTATCAGCTGGCAGAGTGCGGCAGATTCGTTTTTGAGCCTGCCCGGCTGGATGACTACATCCAGATACCTCTTGGAAAGCAGGTCATAGAGTGAAATGGTGTGGAGCGAGTTGAAGCCCCTTTCTGACCTGCCGCTTGTGGGATGGAAAGTGGAAGGGTCCTGAGGGTTTCTGGCAATGTTAAATTCGCAGCCGTCAGCGGCAATAAGGGAATACCTGCCCATAAGGCCCTTAGAGGGGAAGCGGAGATTAAACTGCCGGAGGATGTGGCAGAAAGTTTCCGGAAGGAGCTTTGCGCGCTGCTGGATGAAGGCAGAAGCAGAAGGGACATCCTCAGGCAGGAAATAAAAATATTTCAGCAGTTCATGGCTGATGCAGCCGCTTCCCATGGAGAGGAAGAAATGGATCAGCTGTACAAACCCCAGCTTCCGGCCACGTGTAAAATCCTTTCCAGGGTTCTTGACAAACCGGGCGGTATTGCAGGCCATGGTGTCCACGATTGCCCGGAGCGCAGACTTGACCTTTTGTGGGAATGACATACAGGTACCTCCTTGAAATTGAAATGATAGTTCTGTTTTCAATTTCAAGGGCCGCTCTCGCT
>NZ_QZDT01000161.1 GCF_009917485.1 Parablautia muri | reverse complement strand
GCTGTGGAAATTCCGACCCCCGAATGAAAATCATTTTGTCTTCCAAGCTATTCCAAAATGTAGTAAAATACCGATTATATCCTCATTAGAAACCCAACGATTGTTGAAAAGTGGTTGTGTAAGTTATCTAGCTAACATAGTTGATGTCCGTGTGAAGAATAAGTTGGAACTTCAAGACATCCCTATGATCCGAGAGTTTCCTGAAGTGTTCTTAGATGACTTACCTGGACTACCACCTAATAAGGAAATTGAGTTTGTAATTGATACATATCCTGAGGCCTTGCCTGTATCTAAGAACCCTTACCGCATGGCACCTATTGAACTAAAGGAATTGAAGGTCCAACTGCAGGAGTTAGTTGACAAGGGATTTATCCGCTCTAGTAGTTCTCCCTGGGGTGCACCTGTTTTGTTTGTTAAGAAGAAAGATGGTTCCCTAAGAATGTGCATAGATTACAGGGAGCTAAATAAGTTGACAATTAAGAACAAGTACCCCTTGCCCCGTATTGATGACTTGTTTGACCAATTACAAGGAGCTAAGGTATTTTCGAAAATTGACTTGCGTTCAGGGTATTACCAATTGAAGGTTAAGGATAGTGACATACCTAAGACAGCCTTCAGGACCCGTTATGGACACTATGAATTCCTTGTGATGTCGTTTGGTTTGACAAATGCACCTGCAGCCTTCATGGACTTGATGAATAGAGTGTTTCGTGAATTCTTGGATAAGTTTGTGATTGTGTTCATAGATGATATTCTTATATATTCACGGAATGAGGCTGATCATGAAGAACATTTAAGGATAGTTTTGTCAACCCTTAGACAGCAACAACTTTATGCCAAACTGTCTAAGTGTGAATTCTGGTTGGATAAGGTCAATTTCTTAGGACATGTCATTTCTGCCGAGGGTATATCAGTAGATCCAACCAAGATTCGGGCGGTAAAGGATTGGCCACAGCCAAGGAATGTTAGTGAAGTTCGAAGTTTCCTTGGTTTGGCAGGCTATTATAGAAAATTTATTAAGGGATTCTCTATATTAGCCAAACCCTTGACTAGTTTAACCAAGAAGGATCTTAAGTACTCTTGGACAGAAACTTGTGAGGAGAGTTTCCAGACCTTGAAACAAAAATTGACGACTGCCCCACTGTTGGTACTTCCAATTGAGGGAGGGAAATTTAGTGTTTATTGTGATGCATCCAAAATTGGATTGGGGTGCGTTTTGATGCAAGAGGGTAAAGTTGTGGCTTATGCTTCCAGGCTGTAACGCCCCGAATTATCTAAACTCAGTTCGTTACTCTATACTCAAAACTGGCTAAAAATTTTGGTAATACATTTTTAAAACTTGTAGCGGAAATCTTTTGAACATCGGAGTTGAGCATGACAAAAGAGAACATCATTGAAATATTCGTAAATAATTGACAAAGAGTCGGCCAAGAGAAATAAAGGTTTAAAAATACAGAATTCTTGAGAAGTCGCTGTAAACAAAGGCAGCTGCCGACGAATAGTCAACGGAAAGAA
>NZ_QZDT01000160.1 GCF_009917485.1 Parablautia muri | reverse complement strand
ACATCTATCCTAACGGTAAGCGACTTGATTTTTTTAGCCACAAGTGTTACAAAAAAGCTTGACCACTACAAAGGCAGGAAACTGACCAGCGAAACACCTATTCTGCCTGTTAAAATAAATCCATGTCCTGTTGCGTTCCAAGCACTGCATAGGAGCAGGCGTCATTCCTGCTCTCGCAGTACATATCATTGATAAGCCCGATGGAGAGCAGGTCAAGGTCTGCTATCGAAAGCCCTAACTGCACACACCGCAGAAGGAACAGCGGCGTGGTCATTTCCCGCTCAGTTGGGCGAAGTTTTTTTAGCCTCCACATCCGTCTGCACATTGAGTCCCCACAGTTCTATCAATTGTGGTAGCACTTGGTAGATGGAAAATGTGTTGAAACCATCCAGCCACTCATCCACTTCGTTTGGAATCTGTGGGTCGGCGTGCTTCGCCATCGTGTAGGCGATATTCTCGAACATCTCCAATGAGAACAGATCAAGGTTGGAGTTTTCCTCATCCCCCTCACCAATACTCTTTTCCAGAATCCGCAGGTCCTTATAAATATCCCTCTGAAATTTCAGTCTGTAGATGCGCGGAATCGCCGCCGATGCCTTGAACAACACATCCTGCCCGTCAATCTCTATCTTCCTAACAATGCTCATATCCTTTCAGCCTCCTTCATCCCTGTCCTTCTGTCTCTGCATCTACTGCCTTTGGCTCCGGCAGGTATACGGATTTATACCAGTTGGCATAAGTCTCCGCAGATGTCTTGTTCCCGGTCTTGGCTTTCACATAGCCGCTTGCCAGCGGTCTTGCCTTGATGGTCAGCGTTTCCGTCTGCACCTCCCGGCTCTCCTCATTCGTCTTGCCCTCGATCTTGGGGCGGCTTGCGGAACAGTTATACAGCACATGGCGGATTTTGCGGATGTCCCCGTCAAACTCAAACAGCAGCGCAAAGGCCGCCGTCTCGGAGTGTGCGTTTTCCACCAATACTTCATTTGTATCTGCCTCTTCCTTTAACACATCCGTGCGGAAACTCTCCGGGATGAGGGCAAGCTCTAAGTCACCGTCATAGCCCATGTTGTTGGCTATGATGTAATACTCGATTCCGTCCGCATAGAAGGACTCCGGCTCCCCGTTGGGGTCTAATGCGATGGATACCGCTCCGGGCATCGCCACCGGGTTCCCGAATCCGATCTCCCCATTCTCCTGTGTTTTCTGCAAAGCATAATGGTGTTGCTGCCCATTTATTCTGGCTTCAAATAAACCTGATTGATTGTCACAGAATTAACCGATATAATGACATCAGCATAGAGAAAGAGAAAGTTCCAGAGCACTTATTTTTTTGCAGAGACAAGTGTTCTGGAACCATTTATAAACATGGTTATTATATCAAAATACGAAACAGAATACAATGAGGAAGCAGATATTTTTTATAACCAGTAAAGAAGAATGTACCTGCCCGTGCTGCGGGGGACGGTTAAAATACAGGGATCACAGGCTGCGTATACATAAGTTAGCCGGCGGCGGGAAGGAATGGT
>NZ_QZDT01000159.1 GCF_009917485.1 Parablautia muri | reverse complement strand
GTACCTCGTTTCTTGTTATTTTGATTATATCTCATTAGCCACTTCTGTTACAACTTTAGTATAGCACTTCAGGGTTAGTAGTACGGAACATCAACTTTGTTCCGCTTGCAATTCTGTTTGTTGCTGGTCTTGTGGCATATGTTGTGTTCCGGAAGAGATTTGAAAAATATGAGTATTAAAGGAGGAGTTTATAATGCTGATCAATGCAATTCGTGCGGAGAATTTGAAAAGCCGCCATTCAAATATGTGGGTAGCGGTTACAGTTCTCCCGCTTTTGACAGCGGCAATAGGCGCAATTATTTACGGGATAAATGCTTCTGTAAGTTTATATGAAGGTGATATGTGGCAGCAGCTATGGTTACAGACAGGTTTATTTTATGGGTATTTCTTTTTCCCTATTCTGATTGCCATTTGTGCTTCCTTTTTATGGCGGTTGGAACACATTAACCATAACTGGAACAGCTTAATGACAACGCCAATTCCCCGGTCTACAATTTTTATCGCTAAGTTGGTCGTGTTAGCCAAGTCAATTTTTACGGCACAGGCACTATTGATGATATTCATAATCATTGTGGGTAAAGTGGGATTCCGTTTTGAACAGCCTATTCCCACAGGTATGCTCTGGTGGCTCTTTATGGGGTGGTTTAGCGCCCTTGGCGTTGCGGCAGTACAGCTTTATCTTTCTATGAAAATAAGAAGTTTTGCTGTCCCAGTCGGACTTGCAGTATGTCTGTGTATTGCGGGATTGGCATGTTATATTACGGGTCTTGGCAGTATGTTCCCGTATTCACAGCTAATCCTCGGTTTGTCATCACAGGAGAAAACTTTACCGATTGACAGCTTAACAACGCTGGTTCCAATGGTGGTTTTCTATATCGTGTTTTTTATATTACTGGCTTCACGCCGATTGAAGAAGATTGACATAGTAGCCGGTTAAGGAGGAGATCATGAAAGAAAAGATTTTAGAAAAAATATCCTTGGGGGTTAGCCTGCTTCCTTTGACTTTCTTTATCATCCGGCGTTTGAGAATCGGAATGGAAGCTCCTTGGGTGTATATCTTTTTTGCGGTGTATGCCGTATTGATTATTGTTGGTTTTGTATTTGCTATCTGCTTGATAAAAAACAAAAAAACGAGAAATGCCATATCAAAGGCTGCTTTAGCAATAAGTTCAGTGTATATCGCTTTTTTTTCTTTATTTATCTATTTGACGATAGCGGCAAGATTACATTGAGAGTGTGATGACTGTTGTATTTAGTGGGAGGAAAAAAATGTATACAGTGAAAGGCTATGTAGGAAGTGAAGAAAAACTCAAGCGGTATTTTGCAGAGCATGTGTTTGGGGGAAAGACAAGAGTGCTATTTGTAGCTGATGAGGTTATGCAAGATCATATAACCTGCTTTGAATATCTGGATAGTATCAGGCAAACAAAGAGCCATAAAGAACCAGATGATACCCTTGAAGGATTATTGGAGTTTGCAGAGATTGATAAGTTTGAAACAAATAAGTAGAGGACAGCCAAGAAATAAAGGGCATAGCAATCAAACCATCTTAATAGGTG
>NZ_QZDT01000016.1 GCF_009917485.1 Parablautia muri | reverse complement strand
TGATAATTGAATCATTGCCAGATATTGAGTTTTCAAGGTGCATAGCTAAAATCTATGTGCGAAGTTTGAGTATGTAAAAAGAATACTATATTGTTACTTGTGTTATGTTTTTGAAGGAGGTGCTTATAATGTCCACATTACACAATCAGGTAGTTCAATCAATAGAAGGTTTGTCTGACGATAGCCTCGAATTTATACTTGATATGATACAGCGTTTTGTGAAACCGGCTGAAAACCAATTGATGGAGGCCACAGCACAAAGAAAAAAACGTAAATTGGGCATCCTAAAGGGGAAAAAACTTATTGCAGATGGATATGATTTGGATGAGTGTAATAATGAAATTGCTGAAATGTTTGGAGTAGATAAATGAAAGTTTTGATTGATACACATATTGCTATTTGGGCAATATAGGACGATCCTAAGCTACCAAAAGCAGCAAAGGACATTCTTGTTGATGAAAACAATGAAATATATTACAGCACTGCATCAATATGGGAAATTATTATTAAACATATGTCACATCCTGAAAAAGTAATTATTGATGGGTACACTCTGGCGCAAAGTTGTGAAAATACAGGATTTAAAGTTCTGCCAATTTTAAATCAACACACCTTTGCTTTAAAAGATTTGAAATATCCAGACAATGCCCCACGGCATAATGATCCATTTGACAGAATAATGATTGCTCAGGCGAAAGCAGAAGAAATGAAGTTCCTGACACATGACTCTCTAATTCCATATTATTATGAGTCGTTTATTCTCTCGGTATAGTCGTATAAGGGAACTTCTTTAAATTTTAAAAGTTTACAATGAGAAATATTCTTAATCACAAGGAATTAATTGCAACTTAGACGATATAGTCTTATTACAAGGGCTATACCGTCTTTTCTTGTTGATATGCACCTTACCGATTTAGTTACCTATCAGAAAGCAAATTGGTTACCGCAACAAAATAGAAAATAATATCATATCTGCTTTCTACATCCACTTTTCTATCTATCTTTTTCGGTACATGTACTATGGTTTCATACTCCCATCTCTGAAAATAGCATTCTAATGCATAACCTGATAGCCATATTTACTATTTATCTGTCATATTAGCCATTTTTAGGAATAGAGTTGACTAAAGCTTGTAGTTGTTCCGGGATAATAATACTTTGTTCTACTTCACGTAAAGTTTCACATATATACATAAATTCAGTATTAAAAATAGCATTTTGCTTAACAAAAAAATAATTCTTTTGCAAGTTGCGAAGTAATTCTTGTTGTTCTTGAATACATAATATATATTGATAGAATTTATTACCCAATAGAAGCCACATCTATCAAAGTAAATTTGTCGTGTGCATTCTCAAGACTGGTCACCAGAGCCCGGGCCGTATCCATTGCCGTAATGCAGTTAACGCCGGTCTCAATGGCAGTTCTCCGAATCAGAAAACCATCCCTTGACTTATCCCTTCCCTGGGTAGGGGTATCGATGACCAAATCAATCCTGTGCCCTAAAATAAGGTCCATGACCGTAGGCGACTCCTGGGAAATCTTATTGACCTTGCGGGCCTTTACCCCCGCCTCATTTAACGCCGCCGCCGTGCTCCTTGTGGCATAAATGATATAGCCAAGCTTTTCGAATCTACGCCCAATCTCCACCGCCTCGCCTTTGTCCGCGTCCTTTACGGTTATAATCATTTGTTTATGTCTGGGAAGGTCTACCCCTGCCCCGAGGAACGCTTTGTAGAGGGCTTCATGAAAGGTTTTCCCGATTCCAAGACACTCTCCCGTGGACTTCATCTCAGGACCCAGGCTAATTTCCGCGCCTCGTATTTTTTCAAAAGAAAACACCGGCATCTTGATGGCAAAATAATCCGCCTCCGGATAAAGCCCCGGCTCGTAGCCCAGCTCCCGGATGGTTTTGCCAATCATAACTTCCGTTGCAAGGTCAACAATGGGAATACCTGTCACCTTGCTGATATAAGGCACGGTGCGGGAGGAGCGGGGATTCACCTCTATGACATACACTTCTTCCCCAATGGCGATAAACTGAATATTGATAAGCCCCTTCACATGCAGCGCCCTTGCAAGCCTCCTTGTATATTCCGTAAGCTTTTCCTTTACTTTATCCGAAATGGTGAAGGCCGGGTAGACGGAAATGCTGTCGCCGGAATGGACTCCTGTCCTTTCAATATGCTCCATGATACCAGGTATCAGAATATCGATTCCGTCACAGACCGCGTCCACCTCGATTTCCTTACCCTCCAGATATTTGTCTATCAAAATCGGGTGGTCCTGGGCAATCCGGTTGATAATGTTCATAAATTCTTCTATTTCTTCATCGGAAATGGCAATCTGCATCCCCTGCCCCCCAAGCACATAGGAAGGCCTTACCAGCACAGGATATCCAAGCTTATTTGCAACCGCCTTGGCTTCTTTGGCTGTATAAACGGTTCCGCCTGCCGCCCTGGGAATTTCAGTCTGTTCCAGAATTTTGTCAAACAGTTCCCTGTCCTCGGCGGCATCCACATCCTCGGCCTTTGTCCCAAGGATGGAAACTCCCATTTTCATCAGGCTCTCCGTAAGCTTGATGGCTGTCTGACCTCCAAACTGCACCACAGCCCCGTCCGGCTTTTCTATATTTACGATGCTCTCCACATCCTCCGGTGTAAGGGGTTCAAAATAAAGCTTATCTGCAATATCAAAATCCGTGCTCACCGTCTCCGGGTTATTGTTGATGATAATCGTCTCGTATCCTGCCTTTGAAAAAGCCCAGGTAGCGTGGACGGAGCAGTAGTCAAACTCAATTCCCTGTCCGATTCGGATAGGCCCGGAACCAAGCACCAAGACCTTTTTAGGCGGGTTGGTCAAAGCGGCCTCATTTTCACTGCCGTAAACCGAATAATAATAGGGCGTGCTTGCCTCAAACTCGGCCGCACAGGTATCCACCATCTTATAAGCTGCCACAATACCATTGTCATAGCGCATCTTTTTGATTTCTCCTTCGGGAATCCCCGTAAGAGAGCTGATGACATTGTCGGGAAACGCTATGCGCTTTGCTTCTTTAAGAAGCTCCACCGTAAGAGGCCCTTCTTTAAGCGCTTTTTCCATCTCCACCAAAACAGCAATCTTGTCAATAAACCAGTGATCAATCATGGTAATATGGTGTATGGTGTCATAATCCATTCCCTTGCGAAGGGCCTCCCCTATCACATAAATCCGCTGGTCGTCCACAATTTTTAACCTGTCCTTTAACTCCTCTATGGAAAGCGCGCTGAAGTCATAGCTGAAAAGACAGTCCACATGCTGCTCCAGAGAGCGAATCGCCTTCATCAGGGCCCCCTCAAAGTTATCACAAATGCTCATAACTTCTCCGGTGGCTTTCATCTGTGTGGTCAGCGTTCTCTTGGCAGTGATAAATTTATCAAAAGGAAGTCTCGGGAGCTTCACCACGCAATAGTCTAAGGCAGGTTCAAAGCTTGCATAGGTTTTTCCTGTGACAGCGTTTTTGATTTCATCCAACGTATAGCCCAGCGCAATTTTGGCCGCCACCTTTGCAATCGGATACCCTGTGGCCTTACTGGCCAGCGCGGAGGAACGGCTCACACGGGGGTTTACTTCTATCACACAGTATTCAAAGCTGGCAGGGTGAAGGGCAAACTGCACATTACATCCTCCTGTAATCTCCAATTCATTGATGATATTTAAAGCAGAGCTGCGCAGCATCTGATATTCCTTGTCCCCCAAGGTCTGGGAAGGCGCCACCACAATACTGTCCCCTGTGTGCACCCCCACCGGGTCAATGTTTTCCATGTTACACACGGTGATACAATTCCCGGCTCCATCCCGCATTACCTCGTACTCAATCTCCTTCCACCCGGCAATGCACCGCTCCACCAAAACCTGCCCTACACGGGAAAGGCGCAGGCCGTTCTCCAAAATACTCTCAAGCTGTTCCTGGTTGTAGGCAATGCCGCCGCCGGAACCGCCCAGCGTATAGGCTGGCCGCAGCACCACCGGATATCCGATGAGTTTCGAGAAAGCCACTCCGTCCTCCACCGTCTCCACCACTTTGGATGCGGCACAGGGCTCACCGATTTTTTCCATGGTGTCCTTAAATTCCTGTCTGTCCTCCGCCTTTTTAATGGTAGCGGCCGTAGTCCCAAGAAGCTTGACCCCATGGGATGCAAGAAAGCCTGATTCCTCTAGCTCCATACCAAGGTTAAGCCCAGCCTGTCCCCCTAAAGTGGGCAAAATACTGTCCGGTTTCTCCTTTTCGATAATCTGCTCTAGCACCTTGGCATTTAGCGGTTCAATATATACTTTATCTGCAATATTCTTATCCGTCATAATGGTAGCAGGATTGGAGTTCACCAGTATAACTTCCACCCCTTCTTCTTTCAGGGAACGGCACGCCTGGGTACCTGCATAGTCGAACTCCGCTGCCTGTCCGATTACAATGGGACCGGAGCCAATCACCATGACTCTTTTTACATTTGGATTCTTAGGCATTTTTCCCCACCTCCATCATTTTGATAAATCTGTCAAACAAGTATCCTGAATCCTGCGGCCCCGGACAGGCCTCAGGATGAAACTGGACGGTAAAAATGTTTTTATCCCGATAGGCAAGTCCCTCATTGGTACCGTCATTTACATTGATAAAGGCCGGATAAGCAATCTTTTCATCCAGCTTGTCCATATCCACCACATAACCGTGGTTCTGAGAAGAAATATAAACCCGCCCTGTTTCCAAATCTTTCACCGGATGATTGCCGCCCCGGTGCCCATATTTCATCTTAAAGGTATCCGCTCCTGTAGCAAGGGCCATCAGCTGGTGCCCCAGACAGATGGCAAAAATCGGCACATCCGATTCATAAAGCTTTTTGATTTCTTTTATAATGCTCACACATTCCTTGGGGTCTCCCGGGCCGTTGCTTAACATAATGCCATCTGGCTTATTGGAAAGAAGATCCTCCGCTTTTGTAAGGGCCGGATATACCGTCACATCACATCCTCTCTGGGCAAGAGACCTCGCAATATTGTCCTTTGCGCCTAAATCAAGCAGCGACACCCTTTTCCCCAGGCCGTTTAATGCCTTTGTCATGCTGGGACGCATTTCCCGCACCCCGTTTTCGTAGTCCTCCCTCACAAATTTTGCCTGACCGGAGAGCGGCCCGTTTTCGGATAGTGCTTTGGCTCCTTTAATTTCATATTTCCGGGAACAAGTTACTTTTTCGACCACCTTGCCTGTGGTGTATGACTTTAGCCTGGGGAGAATTGAAGGAAGATCGTAGCTGCCATTGGTGGTAATCATACCGTTCATGGTGCCCTTTTCACGGAGAATTTTAGTAAGCGCGCGGGTGTCAATGCCTGCAATACCGGGAATCTCATAGTGTTCCAAAAATTCCTGGATACGAATATCTTTTCTGAAATTGCTGGCCATACGGGACAGCTCCCTTACGATAAAACCGTCCGGCCAGGGCTTACTCGATTCCATATCTTCCCTGCATACGCCATAGTTGCCAATCAGAGGATAGGTCATGCAGACCGCCTGTCCCGCGTAGGATGGGTCGGTGAGCACTTCTAAGTATCCAGCCATGGAGGTATTAAATACAATTTCACTGATTATTTCCCTGTGGGCGCCTATATGCGTCCCTGTAAAAACAGTTCCATCTTCCAGAATTAAATATGCTTTCATGTAGTCCCTGCTCCCTTTCTGTCATTTATTCCCGCCGGCAATCCGTCAAATGTGACCGGAACCGAAGGTTCCCTTAAGCCGGGCTGACAGTGTATATCTGCCCGGATGTAACCGTAATCGCTCTATTATAGCACAACAGATCTCCCGCTTCAATTGACAAATTAGATACCTGCGGCAGTTATTTATTGCTTTTCCCTATGCAAAATGCGGAAAGCCCCGGGCTCCCCGCATTTTTATTCTTCCTTACTTTTGCTCTGTCATCCAATCTTCCATATATTCCTCTATGATATAAAAGGGCGCCGGTCCTGTCCGCAGGACAAAATCATGGAACTGCTTTGCATCAAAGGCGTCCCCCAATTCTTCCTCAGCTCTCTCCCTTAAATCAAGAAATTCCAGATATCCGATAAAATAGCTGAGATAATTCCCCGGCTCCTCCACAATATAGTTAAAAATCTCATCTATTGCATCCTGGTCTGTGGTGCCAAAGCCCGCGATATACTCCGCCACATCTTCCCTGTCCCATCCATCATAATGAATCCCTATGTCTATATAAGCTGAAAGGGCAAGGAGCGTGGCCTCATTGCCTGCAAGCACATCCGCAAGGGTTTCATCCGCCCCCGCAAAATCATATCCATACTCAAACTCCACATAAGTCGCCCATCCTTCCGCATATCCTGTAAAAGAAAACAGGTTGCGGATCAAAGGAAGGTTCCCTGAAACCGTATAGGCATTTTGATACAGATGGCCCGGATATCCCTCATGGGCTAAGGTTGTGTATAGCTCCGTACCGCTCTCCGCATCCCCTCCGGTATGCTTTTGATTGATATAAATCAGATTGTTTTGAATATCGTCAACAGGGGTTGTCAGGTAAAAAGCCGGACTCATATTCTCCTGCATGGATGGATGAACATATTTAATAGTATACTCCACCTGGGGCGGATCCGGAAAATCTTCGCCTATTTTCCCCAATAAATCCTCCAAAATAGCCTCCGGTTCCATATCCGGGAACTGGTATTCCATGATTTCGTCATAAATATGCGGATTTTCGGACATTGCATCATATACGGTCTGAAAATAATCTCTTATATACTTTTCAATCCTTTTCTTTTGCTTATTCACAGAAACATCTGAACCCGTACCTGACCTTAGCAGATATTCATAATACTCTTTTCCATTTTCATAATAGCATAATCCCAACTCATTTTTTCCACTTCCCTTAAGATCCTTTAGGCCGTCAATCAATATCTGGTAAGCCTCCACCACATCACCTGTGATCAAATCATGGTTCCTTTTTTGATATTCTTCTTTCTCCTCCTGGGTAAGCCCCGCAAAGGCATCTATTTTATCATCGAAAACGTCTATCATGTAATTATCTTCCGGTTCCGAAATGAATTCCTCGCACTGGGCAATAATTGCATCCGCCGCATAATCAGACATAAAAAGCCCGGCCTGCGCCTTATCCTGCTCAAATTCTATGATTTGCCCGGCCATTTCCTTTACTTTTGAAAGCAAAGCCAGATAATCCTCTATATCCCGCTTTGTGCGGAAGGCATATTCCGCCAAAATTACAGGGAGCTGCGCCTGGTAACCGGTGGTAGGTCCTAGCACCTCACTATAAAGCGCCAGATCTTTCACAGAAAGCTCCGTATCCACATAATCCAATAAAATATCGTAAGTAAGCTGCTGCTCCTTAGACAGACTCTTTCTATTAAACTTAAGGAGCCTTGCTCTAATTTCCTCCAATTCTTTATAATTTTCCTCGAAATCTTTGGTGGTGAAAGAACCAAGGGAAATCTCGTAATCCGTAATCCCATAATTTTCAGGATGCGCAAGGGTGTAATGAAGATTGATGGTATTCTCCACAATATCTTCCTTAAACAGCGTATCCATATATCCATCAAAAGCAGAAGGACTATCGGCTTTAAGCAGCCACATTACCGTTCCCACTATTCCTATCAACAACACACCTGCAACTGCCGCGATTGCTGCAAGTAGCTTATACGAATGTTTTTTTGCTTCATTTTCCATTTGCACACATCTCCTTTTCAAACAGATTCCGGTTAAATGATTTTCTGTCTCTTATCCATTGTATCATTCTATTTCCCAAAGTCAAATATCCCATGAAAGTAACAAGTAACCAAGCATCCTCTGTCATTTTTATATCAGATATCAAGTTGCCAAAATCCGCCCGTTTTGCTATAATTGTCTTCACGCAAAACCTATCTATCATGCAGGTAGCTGCGGCGGGAGAGCCTTTGTCCGACCGATTTCTGCTTTACTGGGCTTGTTGGAATGCTTGGTGCAGCAGGATTTGAGTAGAATATATTGGCTAAATATTTTCACAGCTTATGGTTTCGCAACTACCTAATCTATAATGAAGCAAAAGGAGAGTCTTTAATGATGAATGAGTTAATCTGGAACGATCAGTTCAACATCGGTGTGGAGGTTATTGACAATGCCCATCAAAAATTATTTTCTATTGTGCGGCGCATCATGAGACTGGTGGATGAACATAAAAATAGCCAGCTGGCCTGCGCGGAAGGTATCAAATTTTTTAAAAATTATACCGCACAGCATTTTTCCGAGGAAGAAGCTTACATGCGTTCCATAAACTACCCAGGCTATGCCATGCACAAAAAGCTTCATGACAATTTACGGGAAAAAACTCTACCCATTCTTGCGCAAGACATGACAGACTCCAATTACTCTACCGAATCTGTCCAGCGTTTTCTGGGGATCTGCATAGGCTGGCTTACCGGACATATTATGGTGGAAGACAAAGCCATCACCGGCAAGGTTGTCAGCAAATGGGACATCACACAGGTGGAATCTGTAAATGCGGCCCTTAAAGATGGCTTTAAACAGGTAGTATGGGAAATTTTTGGTTTAAAGTCCAACATATTCAGCGAATATTACGATGGTGAAAGCTTTGGCCGCACCATTAACTATATTCTTTATTACATATCTCCTGAGGGAAAGCCCTTGTGGGTCATTTTGTCCTTGGAAGAAAAGATGATCCTCAAGACCATTGGCAAGGTACTTGGGTTTACGGTTGACAAAATAAACAATACCATCCTTTCCGCCACTAAATTAATGGACCAGCAGATGCTCCATCGCATTGGCGCTTACTTTCAATTTGAGGAAGGGGCCTATACGCTGAAAAAAGATCTTTTGATCGATGATGATGCCATGAAACAAATCTTTTTAAGGCACCACCCTCAGTACAGCCTTCTGCTCCATACCAATGTCGGCTGTATCGCCTTATGTGTCAGAGAACGATAACCATATCAAACGCCGCCATGCCTTGCAAGTAAACTTGCAAAACCTGGCGGCGTAAATCATTTAGCCAAAATTGAATCTTTCATGGCGTTTTTTATCTTATAATCTGATTCCAGCTTGTGATCCCTATAATATCCTTGGCAAAATCCGTATGTGCGGCATGCTCCGATGTATCAATATATTTAAATACATCGTATATTTGTTTATGTCTGCCTCCGGCATCTGACAGTCCAAAGGCCAGTCCCTGGGCCACTTCCTCTCCTGCGTCCGTCTGTCTGTTTAACAAAAATCCGTCAATTTCAGGATAAGCCGCCACTTTATAATAAGCGTATGCAAAGGCTGCCGCCTGCAAAGCCTCCCCCGCATGGGAGGTATAACCCTGCTCGCTGAGCAAAATACTGCGCACCTCTCCGTTTCTGTCCCGGAAATGCTCCTGCTTCATATAATTGATCAAAACCTCTATGTTGGCCATGGTAATCATGGAGGTGCCCGCACTGTGCTCCACATACCTGGATCCCTGCCAGGTTCTGGCCTCTGTCAGCGGAACATTGTAGGGATGCTGGGCCACACCCCAGTCAATATTTCCTTTTAAGGTTATATTTCTGTTAAATACATCCAAAATATCTCTGCCGTCATAATTGGTATTATTTTTAATATTCCTATCCCATTGCTGGTCGATAGAAATATAAACCCGAGCGCTGCTGCTCACACTCTTAATCGCCGTATAAAACACCCGAAACGCCTTGGCATACTCCTCCACATAGGTCTCGATATCCGTGTAGGCCATATGGTTCCACTCTTTCCGGGCATTGATTTCATTAGCAATGATCCAGTTGGATATCCTCCCGTGGGTATTATCCGAATACCGTTCCGCCAAAAAGGAGCCAACCGCCGCCATATACTCCACGCCGGATTCTTCCGCGCCGTTAAACATATAATAAGGAGCCGAACCCCCGCCTCTGGCCTGGGGATGAATCAGCTGGGAGTAGGCCGATGAATAATTGTTTAAAATAATGGCCGTAGTGCTAATCCCTTTGGCGGTCAATGTGCCAAACACAATGTCATATTCCGCCACCACCTGTCCGTTAAAAGAGTAAGTCTTTCCATTATAAGTATAATAAATCGTAGGATACGCTGCACTGGATGTGGGGCCAAGCAACCTTGCAACCGGTATATTATAAGCCGCCTGTTTTACACCCAAATCATCTAACTCACCGCCCCTTAATTTATTAGGGTCTACCAGAAGTCCCTTTTTAGATGCCGGCTGCTGGTACACGGAGCCAAACCTAGCTATGGCTTCAGGATTGGTAATATAGCTGGGCGTACTTACCGGCACATATTCTCCGTCCTTCTTAACCGCAATTACAAATTTTTTATATAAACGGCTGCCGGCAAGGTTATAATTAAGGCTGGTTTTCAGGTTGATAGAGCTGTTCTTATAATCCCTGTCCAGATAATCGGCTCCCTCTGCAATGCTGTTGTCATATGTATTCAGTGCAAAAAGGTAATAATATTTATCATCGCTTTTGGGAATGCCGTCTCCTTCTAAAGTTACGGAAATTCTTTTACTATCGTCAATCACACACTCTGTTATATCCGCAAAATCCGCCGCATTTTCCGGCAGTTCCATCATTGCCGGGCGCTTTTTAAAGGATTCCCATACGGCTCCTCCTGCCGTCACAATGTGGTCCGTCACATCGCTGCCTATTTCCTCCTCCACTTCCGGAACTTGGATTTCTTCCTTAATATCAGGCGCCTTTTGCACATTCTGCTGGGGTTCCTCCTTCCTGAAAAGAAACAGGTAAGATACTGCCGCTCCTCCGGCCAGCAATACCAGCCCCATCAATATTGTCATTCTTTTCACCAGCTTTTGTGTATCTTTCCGGTCTTTTTTGCCTGGTCTGCGTTTTTTTGCAAATAAGCCGGCCCCCGGGGCATGGCTGTCTTTGGTTTTCTTTTCCTCCACAGGTTTATCTTCCGCCGGCTTCTCATTTTTTCCGGTTCTAAAAATCATATCGTTTCGTTTCCTTCTTTTTTCCTGATTCGTTTCATGTGCTCTTTTATTTTTACCTCATACCCATTGCCTGAAGGGTGATAAAACTCCCTTCCTGTAAGTTCGTAAGGCAGATATTGCTGCTCCACATAATGATTGGGATAATCATGGGCATACAAATACCCTGCACCGTGGCCTAGCTTCGCCGCCCCTTTGTAGTGGGCGTCCTGTAAATGTGCCGGTATGGGCAGATTTCCTGTTTTTTCCACTGTTTCCATAGCCTCCCCGATTGCCTTGACACAAGCGTTGCTTTTGGGCGCGCTTGCCACATACAAAGCCGCCTGGGACAAAATAATCTGGGCCTCCGGCATTCCCACCCGCTCTGCGGCCAGCGATGCATTTACCGCTACCTGGATGGCCTGCGGGTCCGCATTTCCTACATCCTCCGATGCACAAATCATGATCCGCCTTGCCACAAAAGTTACACTTTCCCCTGCATAAAGCATCCTTGCCAGATAATAAACCGCCGCGTCCGGGTCGGATCCCCTCATGCTTTTGATAAAGGCTGAAATCGTGTCATAGTGGTTGTCCCCACTCTTGTCATAGCGCACCGCCCTTTTTTGGATGCATTCCTGGGCCACCTCCAATGTGATATGTATTTTCCCGTCCTCTGCCCGCTTTGTAGTCATAATGCCAAGCTCAATGGCATTTAAAGCATGTCTGGCGTCTCCTCCTGCCATGTCCGCCAAAAAATCCATAGCGTCCTCATGCAAAACCGCATCATAGGCACCCATGCCTTTTTCTTTGTCATAAACGGCTCTGCGAAGCAGCTCCTTTATATCCTCACATCCAAGGGGCTTTAGTTCAAAAATCACCGAGCGGGATAAGAGCGCCCCGTTCACTTCAAAATACGGATTCTCCGTGGTAGCCCCAATCAAGATGACCGTTCCATCCTCCACAAAGGGAAGCAAATAATCCTGCTGGCTTTTATTAAAGCGATGTATCTCGTCAATAAAAAGTATGGTCTTTTTGCCATACATACCCATGGTATCCTTGGCTGCCTTTACAACCTCCTCCATGTCCTTTTTCCCTGCAACGGTGGCATTGATCTGGGTAAACTCCGCGCTGGTGGTTTTGGCAATCACCTTGGCAAGGGTTGTCTTCCCCGTGCCCGGCGGCCCATAAAAAATAAGGGAGCTGAGCTTATCCGCCTTAATTGCCCGGTACAAAAGCCTGTCCCTGCCAATGATATGCTGCTGCCCCACCACTTCCTCTAAGGCCATCGGGCGCAACCGTGCGGCCAGCGGAGAATCCTTCTCCATGCTGGCCGTGCGCATATATTCAAATAAATCCATTTCCACTCCTGCCTATACTAATCCACATACTTTCAAATTTATTATACCGTAAATTCTCCCGCCCGCCAAGTTATTTTCATTCTTTTAAAACTAACGCACAGCATCCTTAAAATTGATTTCCGTGCGCAGTGCCAGGTTGTTTCTTTTATCCCAAAAACTGCTTATACAATCCTGAATGGTCATAAATACACCGCCACGGACTGTTTGCATTAACCGTCACACACACATATCCCTTTCCGTCCTTCCCCTGTGCATAGCTGGCCGCGCAGCTTCCCGACTGCTCCACATAACCGGTCTTTGCATAGACCACTTCTCCTCCGCTGTCCTTATCCTCAATCCTGCGCAAAAACCAGTTGGAAAGTTCAATCCCCTCCGGGTGCTGCTTCGTCTTTGAGGTGGTATAAATATGTGCTGACAAAAACTCCCTGCACAATTCATTATCCATTGCCGCCTCCAAAATCATAGCGATATCATAAACCGTGGAATAATGATCTTCATCAAAAACACCCACACAGTTTGTAAAATGGGAAGTCTCCGAGAGGCCAAGCTCCTTAAGCTTTTCATTCATCAACTCCACAAAAGCCTCCTGGCTTCCTGACACATAGGTTGCAAGCCCCACTGCTGCATCTGCCCCGGAAGGCAGTATCGTCCCATAAAACAAATCCCGCACTGTTACCGTTTCATCCCTGTCAAAGCCGGCGCTGCTGCACTTATGCCTGTATCCGTAATCCGTAATGTCAAGTGTAATCGTTAAAGTATCATCCAAATCCTCCACATGCTCCGCCGCCACTAAAACCGTCAGAATTTTAGTCATGGACGCCGGATTGATTCTTTCTTTATAATCCTTCTGGGCAAGAATACTTTTGCTGTCCAAATCAATCAGCACCGCATATGCGCTGAAAAATTCATCTCCCGATGCAAGCTTATCTTCCAATTCTAAGGTGTTTTCCGAAGGTTCCGCAGCGTAAGTCTTATGGCTGCCTATTTCCCTTAAAAGCTCCAGCGTATTATTTACCTCCGGCAGTGTTTTTGCCTTGATAAAGGCACTGGCCATATTTTCCGCCAACAAGGTATCTGCCTCTACTGCTTCTCCCCCTTCCATTTGTGCTTCAGACGGCTGTGAAGACATAGGCGTTTCATCGCCTTTTTCTTCCAGATCCGCCGTCTGGATCTGTCTGTGTATGTCCAATCTTTTTTCGCCATTTTCCACAGGTCTGCGGAAAATCCCTATCCCCCAAAATACCAAGAGAAACGCCGCAATCCCCCCGGTTACAGGCGGTCCGAATTTCCGAAAAAGCATTTGTCTGCGCTTACTGCGCCGCATTTGTTCAATCCGTTTTCTGTGCCGCTCCCTCGCCGTTTCTTCATTATTTAATTGCTCTATCACTTACATTTCCTCATCTTCCCACAAAAATATTTTTTTCTCTGCAATCCTCTCTTTTAGTCTGTCAACCAAAAACTGCTCCATCTCTTTCGTCAATTCCTTCGGATAATGATACACGCCCTTGTCATTGATAAAAGGGTACTGTACCACCATCGAACAAGGCTGTTGCCTGCGCATCTTTTTCAAATAATCCTGTGAAACCCGGAAGGTCCCTACGCTTACATCCTCAATTTTATCCATATCAATCTGTGAAAATACATCCTCCAGCATTTCACTATACCGTTGCTTCCACTCCTTACAATAAATCATAGGGTCAAAGCAAAGCCTCACCCTGTACCCCTCAGTCATTGCCTGTGTAGCCCAGGCAATTCTTTGCCTGAGGGCCGGAGTTTTATGTTCATAGGACTCAATCACTATCTGGGGTGACAAAGTCATCCCATAAATAACCCCGGGCACCGGAAAATGTCTCTCAAAAAAATGACTGTCCGCCGCCTTTGTGCGTATTTCAACAGTCAGTCTTTTCTTTCCTGAAAATAGATTTTCTTCTACAAATTGAAGCCATTCCTGCACATAGCCCATCAATCCCTCTAAGGCAGGCAAATCCGTATCATAGGAGATACAAAGGTAAAGCTCCTCTTTTAAAAGAAGCTTTTCTACCTCCTTAAAAATATCTTCCAGATTGACAAACACCACTAGATTGCCCGAAGGGTACATTCCTTTCAGATAACAATATTCACAGTCAAAAATACAATTCATCATACAGGAGGTGTAATAAAAATTTTGATTACCAAAGCTCTGACAGACCGGCGCCCCTTTATATAAAAGCGTTCCATGCTTTGCCCCAAGAATTAAATTCTGTGCCCTATGCTGCAAAACATAATCCTGCCCTTTCCGGCAGAATACATCTTTATAATGATCTATCTCAATGACATCCGCGTCTGGGAGCTTGGCTAAAATACGTTTCGTCCGTGGGTGCTCCCACACTTCTTTTTCCACATATACATGGGAAAAAGGGGAATTATAATACTCTCCTTTTAAATTCTTCAAAACAAAGCTTTCCCTCTCTTTTATCCTTACACGGCAGCTTCCCCTCGCGGTACATTTCTTTTCTCAGCTCTGCAATATCCACACCGGATAGAATACCATAACGAATACACTGACGCAGAGCCGCCGCCATTGTCTTGGAACAATGCATATCCCTGCAAAGCTTCTCCGTCTCACTTAGCAGCACATCTTCTAAAAAACTTATACCAGATTGCTCTTTGCGCCCTATCTCTTGTAGAAAGTTAACATATTCCGCAATCCTTTCCACATTGCCTTCCATCAGCTCCCTGACCTGCTCCGCTGTTACCTTTTCGGCATCCCCATAATCAGATACCACTTTCAAAAAACTCATCTGATGGGGACCAAAGTAATACAATCCCGCCTGATAAACCGCCGCGGCCTCCATATCATAAAGCCAAAAACCCTCTTTCTTTTTATCCTTTGTGTAGGCTGCTGCTCCCGTCAAAATCTGTGCTTCTTTCAATCCATGCGGATACAAAATATCCGGATAAAAAGTTCTGCCTGTAATCTGTTCTCTGATTTTATTGCATAAAAAAATTTCCCCTATCCTGCAAATTCTTTCATTTTCGCCTTGATTAGGTTCTCTACTTAGCAATGCCCCTTTTGCCAGACAGTCATTTCCCTTTTCTGATACCTTTTCCTCCTGTATACCGGCACAAATACCAACATTGACCAGAAAATCTCCTGCTTCCGCTGCCATGCAAGTATCTGCAATTGCCACCGCAGCCGAAATTGCACCTATCCCTGCCACAATCAGCCGAATGCCCACTTCCTGATTATCAAATACCTGAAAATGGATATGTGATATATCCTTTTTTAGATGAAAATGTGTAATGATAGCGCGTGCCTCAGCATACATCGCCGTCAAGATATAAATCATATTGATTACACCAATGTTTTCTTTCATACAACCTGTATTGATCTTTTGCTTATTGTAACACCAGCTTCGCCTTGCTAAAACTGTTACTCAATTATATACTCTCAAAAATAATTTTACAAGGCTTTCCAAAAGCCAAATTCTGTTGGTTGTGACAGTCCGGTTACTTTTCACGGGTCAGGAATACACATTCCTGACCCGTGAAAAGTAACGAACTGATACTATCTTATCAATCACAGAAATCTATTTAATTGACTTCACAACGCAGACTATGATAGTATAAATTATCAAAGCAAAAAAGGTTCTCACAAACATTTTTAATCAATAATCATATCTATATCCCTGCCACACTTTACACTTCTAAAGGTGGTCATCAGACACTTTCAAGCTTTGAGAGATAACTTACGTTCCAAAATACAAATTCATAATTTAAATGCTGCTATATCCTACCTTGATAATTGAATAGACTTTACACTTTTGCTATGCTAAAATCAAAATAATACATTTCATAATAATCCATTGACATAAAACAACAGTATTTTATACATATAGATTTGTGCTTTCCGCTTAAAATTAGCAGGCACGGAAAGGTAATAGGTATTCACATGACATTGACAGTTGATGATATTAAAGCAATAGGTGAACTATTAGATGAAAAGCTTATCGAAAATTTTGATAAAAGCTTTGATAAAAAATTTGCCGAAAATTTTGACAAAAGCTTTAAAAAAAGCTTTGCTGAAAGTTTCGATGAAAGCTTTGATAAAAAATTTGCCGAAAATTTTGACAAAAGTTTTAAAAAAAGCTTTGATAAAAGTTTCGATGAAAGCTTTGATAAAAAATTTACCGAAAGTTTTGACAAAAGTTTTAAAAAGAGTTTTGCTGAAAGTTTCGATAAAAGCTTCGATAAAAAATTTACCGAAAGTTTTGACAAAAGTTTTAAAAAGAGTTTTGCTGAAAGTTTCGATAAGAGCTTTGATAAAAAGTTTGACCCTAAAATCAAACCCATATATGGCCGCCTTGATATGATTGATATAAAGTTGGAGCGTGCTTCAAGAAAAATGGATGATTTGGAGCTTGATGTAAAAATTTCTGAAAGAAACATTCGAAAGGATATACACCTTCTCAAGGATCAGATGGAAACAGTTATTGAAGTATTAAAGCAGCATGAAATGCTTCCTCAATAAGCAAGGTCAGCCCCGCCTCAAAAGGCGGGGGTATTGTCTTTCACAGCATTCGCCAAATGTATATCATTTCATATAGCATTCTGAAATTTCTTATGCAAAAGTGTAAGGTCTATTGAGGAATTAAGATATTTACACTTTTCTACCAGCGTTCATACATACATCATCCTAGCGCCACATCTAAAATCATCATTATCAAAAAGCCTGCCATAACACCTATGGTACCAAGGTTTGAATGCTCACCCTGATTAGCTTCCGGTATCAGCTCCTCCACCACCACGTAAATCATTGCCCCCGCTGCAAAAGCCAAGAACCATGGCATATATGGCGTGATTTGTGCCGCAATCAGAGTAATTCCAATACCAAATATTAATTCCACCACCCCCGAAAGGCCACCAAACCAAAAAGCCTTCCACCTGCTCATACCTTCCTGACGCAGAGGAAGGGAGATTGCTGCGCCTTCAGGAAAATTTTGAATGCCTATACCGATAGCCAACGCGAAAGCTGCCGCATAAAGAGCCTGATCCTCCGGATGCTGTGCCGCCATAGCAAAGGCTAAACCTACTGCCATTCCCTCCGGAATGTTGTGCAGCGTTACTGCCAGCACCAGCAACGTTGTCCTGTGAAAGGAGGTTTTTATACCTTCCGGATTTTTCTCGCCCAAATGCAGGTGCGGCATCAAAAAATCCAGCAAATATAAAAATAAGCCCCCGAGCACAAAGCCTCCGGCTGCAGGAATCCACGCTATTTTTCCCATACTCTCTGTTTCCTCTATTGCAGGAATCAGCAAAGACCATACGGAGGCCGCCATCATTACTCCGGCCGCAAAGCCTAAAAATGCCCTTTGAATACTTTTCCCCATTTCCCTTTTAAAAATGAATACCACGCTGGCCCCAAGGGCGGTCATAAAAAATGTAAAACCGGTCCCCATAGCAGCCCAACCAATTGCCTGATTCATATTTACCTCTTTCCGCATCCAAAGAGCGGATGCTTATCTCTATTTTATTAGTATACACATGTTTCTCTCTTGTGCATGTCAATTCCAAATACCACATGACACAGTTGATGACATATAGCAGTTACATCTACCATCTAGGTAGTTACATTTTTCTCTTAAAAAGCCTGATGTAATGTCTAACAACACTAACATCAGGCCTAAAAGCAAATTCTTACAATAATACCTATCTATTCATCTTTCCAATTAAAAACCATAATCATACATACCAGCCATTTTTACAATTATTTACAAGCAAATCTAACATATTTGCTTATATATGACATTACTTTTCAAGCCATCCTTAACAGCAAAATGCGAAATACCGCCCCGAATGTTACTATGCTGGCCTCTTTTCTGCGAATAGCAGCTTTATTGCAAACTATATATCACTCAAAACTATTATAAACTATTATATACCTAAGAGGCCACTCAAAAGATGTTATAAGTAATAGTAACAAAATACAAATTATTTTTCAATCTATTTCACAGGAGGCATTATATGAAATCAATTCACCTCGAAAAGAAAAATTTCACCGCAGTACATACACTGATAGAAAATGCAATGTTTGAAGGCAAATCTATTTTGCGTATAATCAAAAAGGATAAAATGAATCTTTATGATGAAAATACTTATGCAAAACTAAATGATTTGCAATTCCATAACGGCATTATCGAAATAAAACTGTTAAGCCGTTTACTGCCCGATGCTCCTGAATTTGCAAGAGGATTTATTGGTATCGTATTCAGGGCTAATGCAGGTGATTCAAAATTTGAATCCTTTTACCTAAGGCCGACCAATGGCCGTACATGTACCGATGCTGTCAGAAAAGCTCATGGGTGCCAATATTTTTCCTATCCCGGCTATACATTCAGTTACTTCCGGGAATATGGCATTACCAAATATGAAGCCTGTGCTGATATAGATTTAAATGAATGGATTACCTTAAAGGCTGTCATTGAAAATGAACGTGCAGAATTCTATCTAAATCAATTCACAAATCCTATTTTAATTGTTGAACACCTGAAACATGGTACCGGTCAAAAAGATGCCATAGGCATTTTTGTGGATATTGGAACAGAGGCCTTTGTCTCAAAGCTGAAAATAACTAGTACAGACTAAGCAGTACATAAAAAAGAAGCCCCATTTAGGACTTCTTTCCGTGCAGGAAAAGAGACTTGAACTCTCATGGTATTGCTACCACACGGACCTGAACCGTGCGCGTCTGCCAATTCCGCCATTCCTGCGAACAAACAATATTGTATCTTTTTTTGTCGCTTCTGTCAACCGTTTTATCTATTTTTTTATAAAATCCTGTTTCCTGGCAATCCTGTTCCCGTTACTTATGGCAGTCACTTCATTTTACAAAAACAACTGCCATATTTTCACATTAAAACAGCTTTACTGACGGAATAATTCTACTTTCCAATATTATTTATGATACTTAGCATTCCGCTTATCATGAATCGGTCCCTTCCAGTTCATTCCAAATCCAAAATCGTAAACATTTCCATAACTGTCCTCATAAGGGCAATAATCCAAAGGGGTATCTTCCCCATGTTCTTCCACGGTATCCATATTAGTCGGAAGCTGAACTGGCAATAAGCCCACTGGTTCTGCCTTACCGCTTACCAAAGTAAGGATTGCCTTCTCCTGCACACCAAAATCTACCAAAATAGCATCCGCATAAGGCTCAAGCTCCTCCAAAACACAGGGATTGTGCATCCGTACCACTACAATCACAGGCTTATCCGGCATAGCCGCACGGGTATCCAATACTAAATCCAAATCTCCCTCGTTTGCTGCCTGATTACTTTTACCAAAGTAGCTGCGGTTTGAAAAATCTTCCCGAAAATCCCCGCCTGCTATGCTCTCTTTTCTTGCCTTCAACGCGGTGTATGGACGGTACTGGAGCATAATCGGTTTATAACCGGTTTCCTCGCTGTAACCATCGCTTAAAGGACTTTCTATAAAACACAACGCAAAGTCTGCCTCAGAAGGTGAATCCGTCCATTCAAAAAATTCCTCCACATTCCTGCGGTCTGCACCGGCAATGCATTGCTCCCCGATCAATCCGCGGAAGAAATTCTTTCTCTCACGGATCGTACGCCCGGGAATATATACTTTCTTACGGCCATTAACCGGCAGCGCTCCATTGTTTTTAACCATAACTACAGATTTCAACTGAGCCGCAAAGCCTGCCTCGCAAAACTCCTTACAACCTAATGTTTTAACGCTTTCTTCCGGGTCAAGATAAGGATTTTCAAACAACCCGCAGCGGAAGCTAGTAAGAAGCAGTCTGACCGCACTGCGCTCAAAGCGCTCTCTCATTGCCTTTTCGCCATATTTTTCGCATCCAAGCTTATATGCCTCCAGGATAGGCTTTATATCATTATTTCCACCGAACTGATCTACACCGTTTTCCAGAATGCGGAGATGGCGTTCCGCCTCTGTCATATTTTCGCATCCGTAGCATCTGCTTCCAAAGGAGTCAATCTTAGCATCCGGATCCTGGGTAATCCCCCAATCGGTACAGACAACGCCGTCATATTCATACTTTTCGCGAAGTAAATCATTTATAATATACTTGCTGTAACTGTTGCCCACATTCTGGCCGGAAGGATCCATTCTCCAGCTTACCGTATAATAAGGCATAACGGCTGCCGCCTTCCCAGTAGGACCATCCAACTGAAATGCGCCCTCGAGAAAAGGCTTTAAATGCTTGTCCAGATTTTGACCAGGGTATACCGCATATTTCCCGAAAGGATAATGGGCATCTCGCCCAGCCTCACAAGGGCCCCCTCCCGGCCAATGCTTCACCATTGCAGAAACACTGCTGCTACCCCATCCTTCGGCATTTTCAGGAGCAGAAGGATCTGTTTGCAAACCATCGCAATAAGCGCGCGCCATATCTGTCACCAGTTCTGGACAAGCTCCGTAAGTATCCTCTACCCGCATCCAACGTGGCTCTGTACCCACATCAATTTGAGGTCCTAAAGCGGTCGATATTCCCAGTGCACGGTACTCCTGCGCCACTACACGTCCAAAAGCCCTGCACAAATCCGGATCAAAGGTAGCAGCCATGGCCATGCCGTCCGGCCACTTGCTGGTATCTGCAGCTTCTGTTTTAAATTCAGCAGCCGTTTTAGCTGCGCCATGACGGGGGTCGCTGCTGATATTTACTGGTAACGCATGTGGAAGTGCCTCACAAAATGCCTGCATTTCATTGTTCCAGCGGGCTGCAATCTCACCATTTTGTATATACATAGCCAGCACATACCGTACATGGTCCTCAGAAAGAAACTTTCGCTGGGCATCCGTCATGTCCCAAGGTTTTGCGCCACTTTCCTCATAGCTTTTTCCATGATAGGTCGCAGAAAAAGGGCCGCCGGGAAGGCTGGGTACCATCTGATGCGCACTGTACATCATAAGACCTGCAATTTCTTCTACGCTAAGGCGTGAAGCCAAATCACGGGCCCGCTCCCTGGCAGGCAGCCGCCAATCCTCATATGGCAGTAAAGTACCTGTCCGTTCCATATCCTTAAAGTACAGCCCGTCTATTTTTAAGACAGGCACTTCTGCTACTCCCAGAGTAGGGCCTGACTGATTTTTGATAAATCTTGGTGTTACCATGCTGCAAAACTCCTTTCTATTTCAAATAATTGATATAATTGGTTCAATAAAAGGCCTTGTAAATGATGTTCCATCATTTGCAAGGCCTTATCCATCAGCAATTCACTATATAAAACTTAAATTATTAAATATTAAATTTGCCTACAAGGCTTTCCAAAGCCCCTGCCTGATTGTTCATTTCCTGGCTTGCAGCCGCACATTCCTGGGAAGTAGCAGCATTGGTCTGTACCACATCATTAATATTATCTACACCGGAATTAATCTGTGCAAAGGAATCTTCCTGTGCTTCCAGTGCATTTGCCACCTTGGAAACCTCTGCCGTGATAGTCTTTGAACCCGTCACTACATTTTCAAGCTGTTTTGCTGTTTCTTCAGCAATCACTACACCCTTCTTAACTGCACGCATAGAGGACTCAATCAGTACAGTTGACTCTTTAGCAGCATCGGAACTCTGGGATGCCAATGTGGAAACCTGATCTGCTACCACTGCAAAGCCTCTTCCTGCTTCACCTGCTCTTGCTGCTTCAATAGAAGCGTTCAGTGCAAGCAGATTTGTCTGGGATGCAATGTCATTAATTGTAGCAATGATTTTTCCAATTTCCTGAGAAGCGTTGCTGATTTCCTTCATGGACAGCACCATCTCCTGCATTTTCTCATTGCCTTGGAAGATTTCTTCTCCCATGTTTTCTACTTTCCTGCTGATTTCCTTAGCAGATTCCGCATTCTGAGATACCTGACCGGATACGCTTTCAATCGTAGCCGCCAATTCCTGAGCAATTCCGGCCTGCTCTGTTGCTGCCTGCGCCAAATCCGTAGAACTGTCGGAAACATTGTCAGATCCGCTCTTAACCTGCTCTGCAACTTCCTGTATGCCTCTGATGGTATCAGCCATTTTATCTTCGAACATCATAAAGGATTCATGGATTCCCTCAAAATCGCCCTTCCATTCCACTGCAGGCTGAACCACAAAATTTCCTTTAGAGAACTCACTCATGGTTCTTGATATATCATCCACATATGTACTCAATGTCTTAATAGAATCCCTGAGGTTATCAGCCAGACTTCCGATTTCATCCTCAGACTGATAGGTCAAATCATTATGAAGATTTCCCTGTGCAAGACCCTTAGCCACTGATTCGATTTCAACAAGGGGTGTTGTAACTGCAACAATGATTTTCCTTCCAATATAGAATGATAAAATGGTTGCTAGAATAATAAATGCAATCGTAACAGCTACTCCAATATAAAACGAATTCCTGCTGCTGATAAGTGCCTCATTTGTTATATCCCCTGCAATAACATCTATTTCCTGTGCTGCAGTAATCAGTTTATTCAGTAACGGTACACAATCATTAAAAATCAGTTGTGTAGCTTCTTCCCTGTTTCCTGCTTCAAGCTCACCAATGATCTCATAACCAACTTCAATCCACTCTTCTAATGAGTTGGAAAAGCTCTCCACAGTATCCGCATCAATCAGGCCCGTTGCCTTTAATGCTACAATTTCTTCTCTTGCTTTCTCTACCCGTTCTTCTATCTCCGCTTTATAAGTGCTGTAAGCGCTGGTATCGTCATTCAGGGCCATTTCTCGAATATCCCTCGCCGCCACATTGATATGAACCCGGCTCATCTGCGTAGCTGTTTCCACTACCTGAGCGCCATTTGTATAGCTGGTCAAATTCCCATACAATGTTCTCAATGAAATGATGCTAAAAAGACCGGATATAACCATCAGTACAATAACGATTATGTAACCAAAATTAAGCTTCTGCTGCATTTTCATTTTTTCCATTTTTTTTGTTAGCATTTCCTAGACCCTCTCTTACATATGTATATTTTTTATTCATATAACTTATAGTTACATAAACAATTTTATTTCTTTTCCCTTTGTCCGTCAATCCTTTTTTCAAATTTTATGATAATTGTCTTTTTTTGGCATAATAGAACCCTCATTTTTCAACCCAAAATCTGTAAAACAGAAACCTGGCATGAAAAAAGCGCCCTAGCACGCTCTGATCTGATGCGTAAATCTGTCCGCGAAAAAGAATTTTTCAGCCCATTCCTGCCAGCAACCCTCAAATTGGGGCACATGCACAAATTTATCTGTGAAAAATTTATTTATCACAGTACACTCTCCCTGAATTTTTTGATTTCTTCAAGATATTTCTGTCCAAGAGGGCTTAGGGCAACGCCTTTTCGTTTTAAGTAGCCAATGGTCATAATTTCCTCCGATTTTAGCTTAACGGCGCAAAAGTCCGAACCGTTCAGACTCTCACATATAATACCGGAGCAAAGTGTATAAGCGTTAAGGCCTACCATCAGATTAAGCAGGGTTGCTCTGTCATTGGCCTTGATGAGTCGCTTATAAGCATAGGTGCTGAGCACCTCCTCCGCGAAATAAAAAGAATTGTTATCTCCCTGTTCAAAAGAAAGGCAGGGATATTCATCCAACTCTTCTAAGCTAATTTCCTCCTTTTCAGCCAGCGGATGTCCTTTCCATATATATGCATAAATTCCACAATTTAGAAGTGCATGAAACTCTAATTCCGACTCCTGAAACAGCTTAGTAAGCACCGCCCGGTTAAAATCATTTAAATAAAGAATGCCTATTTCGCTTTTAAAATTTTTGACATTATCAATCACTTCATATGTCTTTGTCTCATGGACGGCAAACTCGTATTCATCCATGCCAAACTGTTTTACTAACTCCACAAAAGCTTTCACCGCAAAGGTATAATGCTGCATAGACACGCTAAATCGTTTTTTGCTGTTTTTCTTCTCAATATACCTGTCTTCAATCAAACGGTACTGCTCCGTTACCTGTCTGGCATAGCCTAAAAATTCCTCCCCTTCCGGCGTTACCTTAACGCCTCTGTTGCTTCTGTTAAAAAGGATAATTCCAATTTCATCCTCCAGCTCTTTTACTGCCTGTGAAAGACTGGGCTGGGCAATAAAGAGCATTCTGGCAGCTTCGTTCATGGAATTCGAGTCTGCAATTGCAATCACATACTTTAATTGTGTCAGCGTCATACCTGTACCTCCGCCTGTCATAAGTTTTCCGGCCAGCCGTATACTGTTTTAGCAGCCAACATCCATATTAGAATCTGCATATATGGAAAGCAACCTTGAAGGAATGAATTCAAGGCTGCCGGTTTAAAAACAAGATTCATTTTGATAAAATGGCTGATTATGCAAAAGGTATTACGGCTCCGTCATAGTTTTCTGTAATATAACCCTTGATTGCATCGGATTTCAGTACATCCACCAATGCCTTAATCTTCTCTGCGCCTTCATTGCCCTCCTTTACCGCAATGACATTCACATAGGTCTTGGCCGCTTCCGAATCTGAGCTCTCATAAGCCAGTGCATCCTTCGCCACAGAGTAACCTGCCTCCAAAGCGTAGTTACCATTTAATACCACGAAGGCAACCTCATCTACAACTCTCGGTACCTGCGCTGCCTCTAACTCAACGATTTCAAGTTGATATGTATTTTCCTCAATATCATTTACAGTTGCTTCAAGGCCAGCTCCATCCTTTAAGGTGATTAATCCATTGTCCTGCAAAAGCAGCAATGCTCTTGCTTCATTGGTCGTATCATTGGGAACCGCAATACTGTCACCCTCTGCTACATCACTAAGATTTCCTTTTGTGCCAGGATAAATGCCAAAAGGCTCATAATGAATACCGCCAGCATTCACAAGGTGCGTACCTTTTTCTGCATTGAAGCTGTCGAGATAAGGAATGTGCTGGAAATAGTTGGCATCAAAATCGCCGCTCTCCACCACTTCATTGGGCTGTACATAATCATCAAAAACTGTTACTTCCAACTGATAGCCTTTTTCTTCCAAAATAGGCTTTGCCTGCTCCAAAATCTCTGCGTGAGGTGTTGCCGATGCCGCCACCTTGATTACCTTGTCATCTGCACTGCCTTTTCCCCCGCAGCCTCCAAGCACACTCACTGCCACTGCACCGGTAAGCAATACTGCTAAAAACTTTTTCATAATATATTCCTCCTTGTGTTTTCTATAATTTATCACAGGGAGAAGTATAGCATCCCTTTCCCGATTTGTACAATATGGAAAAAATTTTGCTAGCTATAGGTTATTCCTATATCCAGCAAAATTTTCTACTTTGAAGCGCAAGAAATTTGAATATTTAATTTTTAACAGGAGCATCATGATATAAAAGAGAAACTGATGTTACACTCTCCACTGCAGACAATTCGTCAACCAGTGCACTGCTGTTTTTGCTCCTGATTTCTACAATGAGGTCCATTCCTGACTGCCTCAAATTTTTAGAATCAATTCTGTAATGGGGAGAATACCCTTTTATAATTGACAAAATTTCTGCCTCCGCCGTTTTGTCCTGCGCGTTTATCACCACCAGGTATGGGCTGGCACTAATAGGTATAATCTGAAAAAATAAAATACCCAAAGTTGTAACCAGCGCAACTGCCACCGCTGCCTCATATAGTCCTGCACCGCATATAATCCCAGTTCCTATCGACCAAAATAAAAACAGCAGGTCCATGGCTCCTTTATTGCAGTTCTGAAACGTACAATGGACAGCGCGCCCACCATTCCAAGGGAAATAATCAGGCTTGACTGCATGGCAATAATAATTCCCGTGACAATAACAGAAATAGACGCCATCGAAACATTAAAATTCCTATCATAAAAAGTTGTCCTTGTAACATACCTGTATACAAAGTAGATATATGCAGAAATCAATAAGCACATTCCCAGCGCTACAATCATCTTCACCGTTGAAATATCCCCGGAAGTAAATCCCTCCAGCACCGACCTTTTTATAACATCATTAAATCCCATCCGTTTCTCCTCCCATTATCCTAAGGCCTTTCTCGCCGTATAGTATTTTGAAAATGACTGCCTTCTTAAATTTCCTGTATCTACCGCCGCTAAAATATAATGGGGCAGCAGCTCGTCATATTTAATTTCCAATATATAATAGCCCCATGGCATGACCGGCATACCGTCAATCTGGGTATCATAAAATCTGTCGGTCCGCCTGCTTCCTAAAATATTCCGGTCAAAGGTTATCCGGACGTTTCCTTTACTTTCCACAAAAGCAAAACGTTCATACTCCACAATACATTTTGGAATTAATTTTTTTCGTATCATTTCATAATAAACCTCTTTAAGAAGGTAATTTCCCTTAAATGGAAATTGTTTCCTGCCATTTTTCCTGTTCTCCGTATAAAAGGAAATCGCTTTCTTCCCTGCTCAGCTTCTGCACTATTTTTTTGGTCATCCCGCGATATTTGATTTTCTTTTCCAGACGGATAAAATCCAAAGCCCCATTATAGAACCGGATCCGGTACTTTTTCCTATAGTCCGTTCCTGCTTCATTCTCTGCCAGATAGGAATCATAAATATCATCAAAATAAACGCTTCTCACAATATATCCACGTTCGCCCTGGTGTTCATCCCAGCTCATAAACGGCAAAAGCCTGTACCGGATTCTTTCCATATCCATATCAGATATCATAAATTTTAATTCTTTTCCAATGTATAGTATTCTTTCAGCAAATTTGGCATGAAACTCATTGTTTAAGAATAAGGAATAAAATACTGAATCTCTTACAAGAATGCTGGAAAGCGTATCCGCCTCAGCCCGTTCAACGAATTGTCCTCCGTAATTCACATCAAACATCATCCATCTCCACCTGCAGTCGCCATAAGCAGAACCATCATTCTCACGAGTCCGCCACGCGGCATAATTACTGCCGGGCCAGTCATTATCTCTTGCTCTATATATCTGCGCCGCATAATAATCTATAAAGCTGTCTATATCTATCAGACTGTATGCCTGTTCATAATTTTCTTCCACAGACATATCATGAGAAGAAATAAATCCCATTGCTTCGTTAAAAAGTCCTGTATCTTCCTCATATCCTTCTGTCAGTTCATCATTTTTATACATAATCACATTATCTTCTTTTACACGATAATGATCACTGATATAATCACTGTTATAATTTTCCGTTATATAATAAAATCCCCAATACTCTCCATCCAGGAAGACAGCGCAAGGTATAAAATCCATGGTTGCAAAAGAAAGCTCCTGTTCCATTGTGCCAGCCATATAATCCTTTAGCCTGAATATATTATCATCACCGCCGGAAAAAAGACAAATTTATGGGGATATTGATTTATCCGGAACAAATCAGTTTGAAACTCACCGTTTCCGCCATATGTTACCCTTGCAAAGCATCCAATGCTTTTAGGCAGCTTCCCCCGGCTGCCGCCGCCCTGTATCCGGATGCCATAGTTTTCTGACAGTATTATTTTTCTGTTTTCATCAAAAATAGTTACATCTGCTTCTCTTTCCCAATCAATCCCCCTGTTACTGTAATTTGAAGTCCACCACCATCAATAAGGCATGTTATTTTCATCCTCTGATTCAGGTATTCTTTCTTTCATATTATCAAAAGCAATTCCCGTTGTGTAAATTCCGGTTTCATAATCAAACAAATTATACGGATCCGTCACAATTGATGCAATATATATCCCCTCATAAGCCGGTTTATTCTTAAACCCAATAAAATATACTCCCGTTATTGTATCAAGACATTTTCCATTTTTATCCAGCACCGAAGCTCTTACAATATTACACTTATCAACCTTATGGTCAGGAACTGTATATCCCGGATAATTCATAGAATATTTATTAACCAAATCATATTGAAAACCTGTTGAAGTGTCTGTCCGCATGGAATAAACATTTTCGTTTGAAGTAGCATCTGTAAGGACAATCGGCATGTTGACATCATATAACGCGCTGTCCATATTTGGCTCACTCCCGTCTAATGTATAGTATATTCTGTTTCCTGCATGTCCACCTCCATATATTTCCAGTTCCAGCACATCATCATAATATCCTGGTTCTATCGAAAAAGTTATATGCGCGCCGCTCCTAAAATCAATAATCATCAATATTAGAATCATAGCAGAAGGAATACCGATAAATCCCAATGAAAGTTTTTTTGCTGGCTGATGATGAACTCACCTCCGTCTTTAGCATTGTTACGAAAAATCAATCTGACACATTTTCATAGTAAGCAGCGCCGCTTCATGGCTTTCCTTCGTCACACCGGCACAGCAGTCAGGATCCACCTTAACCGGCACCTGTGGCAGCTTTGCCTTTATCAGCAGCCCATTGGATATCACGCAGATATCCGTGCAAAGCCCAACCAGTTCGATTTCGCTTTCCTCCGATCCAGCCGCTTCATATAACTGATCTGCAAGAGCATTCGAGCCAAAGGTCCCTTTATCAATCACCTCTGCCCCCACTTCCAAAAGGGCATCTGCAACCTCTTGCTGAATCTCCCAGCCTTTTGTCCCCTTGATGCAGTGGGAAACCGGCAAATGCTTCCCTTCTAAAGTTTCCAAATAATCGCTGCCATGGGTATCTCTGGTTGCAAACACCTTACATCCCTGATAGCTTCTAATTTTTTCTACCACATTTTTCACAATCCCCTGGGCTTCAACCGTTCCAAGAGAACCGTTGATAAAATCATTTTGCATATCAATTACAACTAATATTTTCTGCATAATCCCCTCCTAGCCGGACTTTTTAATTCAGTTCGCTCAGTCCTGTGTACAGTTCATAATAACGTCCCTTTTGTGAAAGCAGGTCGTCATGGTCGCCGCGCTCAATAATCTCTCCATTTTCCAAAACCATAATTGCATTTGCATTGCGCACGGTGGACAGTCTATGCGCAATCACCAGCGTGGTTCTTGTAGCCATCAAGCGGTCCATCCCTTTTTCAATATGTTTCTCCGTTCTGGTATCTACGGAGCTGGTAGCTTCATCCAGAATCAACACGGGCGCTTTGGAGATTGCCGCTCTTGCTATGTTAATGAGCTGTCTCTGCCCCTGGCTTAAGTTGGCCCCATCTCCCTCTAGCATGGTATCATACCCATGCTCTAACCGCATAATAAAGGAATGGGCGCTGGCTGTCCTTGCCGCCTGCTCCACCTCCTCATCCGTTGCATCCAGTCTGCCATACCTGATGTTTTCCCTGACAGTTCCCGTAAACAAATGGGTATCCTGCAAAACCATAGCGATATTTTTCCGAAGGGAATCCCGCTCAATCTCCGATATAGGTATATTATCCACAGTAATGCTGCCCTCGTCAATATCATAAAATCTGTTAATCAGATTTGTAATGGTGGTTTTCCCTGCACCGGTAGATCCTACGAAGGCAATCTTCTGCCCCGGTTTCGCATACAGAGAAACATTTTTCAGGATGGTTTTATCCGGATTATAGCCAAATGTTACATTCTTTAAAGTAACTGCTCCTTTTACCTCTTTGTAATAGAAGCTTTCATCCTGCTGCAGCACATCTTCCATAAATCCTTCCATCTTATGAAGATGACTTGCCTTTGGAATGGCATATAAGCTCTTTTCCCGCTCTTTATCTTCCACAATGCGAATCGCATGCTCTGCATCTTCTTTTTCCGCCTCCGCATCCATCACTGCAAAAACCCGTTCCGCCCCGGCTAATGCGGAAAAGATTGTGTTTACCTGCATGGCAACCTCGTTGATCGGGCGGGAGAACTGTCTGGAATAATTGACAAATACCGTCAGACCACCCAGGTCAAAACCGCGAAGCACGCATAAAATTCCGCCAATGCAGGCAGTCAGGGAATAGCTTACCTGGCTTAAATTTCCCATAACAGGACCCATGATGCCTCCAAAAAACTGGGCTTTTATCTGCTTGCCCCGAAGGTCCCGGTTTAAGTATTCAAACTCCTCCTTTGCATCCTCCTCGTGAGTAAAGACCTTGACCACCTTCTGTCCGGTTACCGTTTCCTCAATATATCCGTTCAGGGTACCGATAGCCGCCTGCTGTGCCCGGTAATATTTACGGCTTCTGCCTCCCACAATCTGTACGGCCTTTAACATAACCGGTATCATCAAAACGGTAATCAGCGTCAGCCACACATTGGTATACAGCATAAGAGCAAAAGTGCCTACGATATTGATTGTCCCTGAAATCAGCTGCACTACCGTATTGTTCAGCATCTCCCCTACGGCATCCACATCATTGGTAAAACGGCTCATCACATCCCCGTGATTATTGGTATCATAATAGCGCACCGGCAGTTTTTGAAGTTTACAAAACAAGTCATTCCTCAGCTTCATGATTGCATTTTGAGACACGTCTATCATAATTCTCTGTTGAAAATATTGCGCCGCCACCCCTGCCAGATAAATTGCTGCCATTGTCAGGATTCCTTTGAGCAAAGTTGTTACAGTTCCATCCTCAGATGTAAGCCCATTGATAATAGGGCGCAGCATGTAAGAACCCGCCAGATTCGCAATGGTTCCACCAATTACACAAATAAATACGATTCCCAATTTCCATTTTTCGTGGGCAATATAGGCAAACAGTCTTCCAACTGTCATGCGCACATTCTTAGGTTTTCCGCCGGGCATGTTTCCTCTGCCGCCCCGCCTTCCTGGTCCGGGCCCCTTCGGCATACCGCCGCCTGCTGCCTGCCCTTGTGCAGTCTCCTTTAGCGGGTTAAGCTTACTTTCATATTTTTTTTGTAAATATTCTAATTTTTCCTGCTTCATGATGCACACACCTCCTTATCCATCTGGGAATAATAAATTTCCTGATAAGGTCCGCACTCCTTAAGGAGCTGCTCATGACTGCCTATTCCCACTATTTTTCCTTCATCCAGCACCAGAATCTGGTCTGCATCCATCACAGAGGTAATCCTCTGAGCAATGATAATCTTTGTGGTGTCCTTCAAAGTACTGGTAAAACTTTCCCTTATTTTTGCCTCGGTAGCCGTATCGACTGCACTGGTCGAATCATCCAGTATCAAAATTTTAGGCTTTTTCAAAAGCGCCCTGGCAATACATAGTCTCTGTTTTTGCCCACCGGATACATTCACGCCCCCCTGACCTAATTCTGTCTCATACCCTTCTGTAAAAGAGGTGACAAAGGAATCCGCCTGTGCTGCCCTGGCTGCATCCATGGTCTCCTGCATGGATGCGGAGGCATCTCCCCACATCAAATTCTCCGTAATCGTACCTGAAAAAAGTACGTTTTTCTGCAAAACCATACCCACACCGTCCCGCAGATGCTTTAAGGAATAATCCTTTACGTTAACGCCATCTACTAAAACCTCTCCCTGGTCCACATCATAGAGCCTTGGGATCATCTGCACAAGAGTAGTCTTGCCGCTGCCCGTACCTCCGATAATACCAAGAATCTGTCCGCTTTCCACTTTAAAATTGATCTGCGAGAGCACCGTTTCCTTATTTTCCTTATAATATCTGAAGGTCACATCCTTAAATTCCACTTTGCCGCTGCCAACAATCTTTTCAGGAAGGCGGCATCCTTCATCCGTCAGATTCACCTGGGTGTCTAAAACCTCTGTGATACGATGGAGAGATGCAAGTGCCCTTGAACTCTGCAATAAGACCATAGCCAGCATCATAAGTGACATCAGAATCTGTACGATGTAAGTAGTAAAAGCCGTCAAATCCCCTACCGGCATTGTTCCCACCAGTATCTGCTTTCCACCAAACCACACAACTCCTAACGTGGTGGCATTCATCATACACATCATAATTGGCATATTCAAAATAACCACCTTAAAAGCGCTAAGACTTGACTCCTTCAGTTCTTCATTTGCTTTTGCAAACCGTTCCTCCTCATAATCACCCCTTACAAAGGATTTGATTACACGCACATTGGTGAGCACCTCCTGGATTGTGGAATTTAACGCATCCAGTTTTTTCTGCATAACATGAAACCGCGGAAAGGCTGTTTTAATTACCAGGGCAATCAATAGCACCAGAATCGGTATCACCACCAGCACCACCAGCGCAAGCTGGGTGTTCATCACAAAGGCCATAATAAGCGCCCCAATCAGCATCCCCGGCGCCCGGAGCATCATACGCAGGGCCATATTGATCAAATTCTGCACTTGGGTAATATCGTTGGTTAATCTGGTCACAAGAGAGCCTGTACTGAACTGGTCAAGATTTGAAAAGGAAAACTTCTGTACCTTATCAAACACATCGCTTCTTAAATCCGATGCAAAGCTGATTGCCGCTTTTGCTCCAAAATAGGCGCCGCCCACACCTCCTGCCATCATGAAAAGCGCCGTAAGAATCATGGCGATTCCCATTCCGATTATATAGGTGACATTTCTGTCGGCAGCTCCCACATTGATAATATTAGCCATCAGTTTAGGCAGCACCACCTCGCCGACCACCTCAACAATCATAAAAAGCGGTCCTAAAATAAATGCTCGCAGATAAGGCTTTACATACTTCCAATATCTTTTCATCCTTAATACCTCCTATCATAACGCAGGCTATACCTGCAATATTCTCACAGACTACGCCGGTCAAAGATTCTGATAATAAATTTCACCGTTTTTAATAATTCTTAAAAAGAATCCCTCTAAAAGCTCCATCTCCTCTTTTGAAAACCCCATTAACAGAGCGTTTTCAATTTCTTTAAAGTAAACGAGGCTTATATCAATTGCCTTTTTTCCCTTCTCTGTCATAATCACATGATTGATACGGTTATCTTCCACATTACATTGCCTGCTGATATATCCGGCCTTTTCCAGCTTCTTAAGCGTAACTGCCACTGCAGCCGGAGAAATATCCAGCATTTCGGCAAGCTCAGTCTGGGAACAGTCCGGATGTTTGCCCAAAATCATCAACATTCTGTGCTGGCTCCTGTATAGTCCCGTATCCGTCACCCTCTTGTCAGCCACTCTCTTAAAAGACTGATCAACTTGCCTGAAAAGATTTATAATTTGATGCTGCATATCCCTTTCCATTGTCGTCTCCTCTACTACACACTAATCCCCATGTTTCCCAAAATTTGCAAATTGGGGCGCAAGCACAAATTTGTCAATTGAAAAATCTTCGATTTTTCAATTGAACCCCATGACGCTGCCCTTAATTATTAATTAGTTAATATTTAACTAGTTAACATTTTGCTATTATAAAATTCCCATCGCCCTATGTCAACATAAATTCTATATATTTCATAAAAATTTTTTTATATTTTCATGAATGTTTTTTCTATCTTCTCAATATTTTTACATTCTGACTTATATCCCAAAAATTTTGCATATATAAAACCGTATAATATAGTATTAAAAACTACTATTTCCGATTATTGATTCTATTTTTTCTTGACTTTGACATACGAATGCGCTATAGTATAGAAAGTTTGATTATCAAATAGTTTGAATATCAAAATAGTGCCCGCAAAGCTTGGCCCATCATAGGCTTGAAGATTATGGTCAAATTTGCAGGTCACTGATAAGAATGGAGGATACATATGGAACCACTTGTAATTGGAAATAAATCTGCCAGACTCCCGATTATCCAGGGCGGAATGGGTGTGGGGGTCAGCCTTTCCCATCTGGCAGGGGCAGTAGCCGCGTCCGGAGGCATTGGGATCATTTCTGCAGCGCAAATTGGATTTGATGAGCCAGATTTTTATACCAACTGCTCTGCCAGTAATATTCGCGCACTGAAAAAGCATATTTCTCTGGCGAAAGAGCATTCTCATGGAAAAGGGGGACTCATTGGTGTCAATATCATGACTGCCACCAGCGAATATAAAAACCATGTCCTTGCGGCCTGCCAGGCCGGGGCGGATTTGATTATCAGCGGGGCGGGCCTTCCCGCTGATTTGCCCGGCCTGGTGAAAGGCTATGAGCAGGAAACAAAAATTGCTCCAATTATTTCCACTGCCAAAGCCGCAAGAGTCATTTTGAAGCTCTGGGAGAAAAAATTTCAACGGACAGCAGATCTGGTTGTCATAGAAGGCCCTTTGGCCGGAGGGCATCTGGGCTTTCCACAAACAGAATTAAATACACTAACGCCTGATGCTTATGAAAAAGAAATAGGTGAAATTATGACTGTGGTAAAATCTTATGAGGAAAAATTGGGATGCCAGATTCCCGTGGTAATCGCAGGCGGCATTTTTGATAAAAAAGATATTGACCACGCCCTGTCTTTGGGCGCTAAAGGCGTACAGATCGCCACGCGGTTTGTGGTGACGGAAGAATGCGATGCCGCCCCTTCTTTTAAAGAAGCCTACTTAAGAGCATCGTCCTCCGATATTGAAATTATAAAAAGTCCTGTTGGAATGCCCGGCCGTGCAATCCACAATGCTTTTCTGGAAGAAGTCAGTTCTGGCAGCTGCACTGTAACCCACTGCCTGGGCTGCCTGTCGGCCTGCAATCCGGCCCAGACTCCCTATTGCATCACGCAAGCGCTCATTCGCGCTGTGAAGGGTGATGTGGAGCATGGTCTTGTCTTTTGCGGGTCAAATGTCTCACGGCTTCATCAGATGACAACCGTGTCGGCGCTTATGGCAGAGCTGACAGCGTAAAAAGACTGGTTAAGTCAAGCCATCCGTCCCTCCATTTGTCCAAACCCATAACAGTTCAGCCCAAATTAACCCTTTCGTTTTCTAGTTTTCCGGCTATGGATGAAAGAGCATTTCCATCAAAATATACAATAGCATCAAATGCACCGGATAAAAAACATAAAAAATAAATTTCAGCTTCACCCCTCTTTGTCCGTTGTACAACGCAACAAAAATAAATGCGGCAGGAGCTGTCACCTCATATAAAAAGGCCGCGCAGCCTGCCAATATCTGCCCTGTTTTGTTTCTTCTTAAAAGAAACAGCAGGGCAATTGCCACAATCCCATTTGCCCCGTAATCGCAACAGATTTTTTCCGCCACATACGCCCCTGCCAGAAAGCAGGCACCCATACCGACCCATTTCATCCAAAGACTGTCCGGAAGTTCTTCCATTTTCTTCATCCCCCACATCATCAAAAAGCCCAGAAAAAGCGTAAAAAAAACATTTTGACCCGTATAGTCACCTATCTTCCCGTAAAAAGCCAGGTCAAAAGGAATCTCTGAAATCAGGGCAAATAAAAAAAGGCGCCCTGCGTATTTTATTCTATTGTGCGTCTTTTCAAAACCCTCTACCAAAAGAAAACAATAAATCGGAAAGGCCAATCTGCCAATCACATTCCGCATCAGCAAATAGAGCACATAAACCTTTCCCGTAAAACCTGATTGCAGCATCTGACTTATGTAAGTAAAAGAAAAATCCACCCTGTAGTCCAGTCCTTCCGGGTTATCTACCAATAACTGCCTAAGCACAACTGCGGCCGTATGGTCAATCAACATAGAGAGTACAGCTATCATTTTTAATGTACTTCCGCTTATTCCCTTCATTTTCTGCATTTTTTATTCCCATTTCTTTCATGAGTCTATCACTTTTATTGTAACCATTTTTATAGCTAGCCCCCCTATCATACATGATTTCTATTCTTCTTTCAACTATTCTCTTCCCTGCTGGTATGGTTAAAAAGTTTTAATTTGGCACTTTTAGCAATACCACTTATGCATATAATAAAATACAACCATTCATTTGAGGAGGAATCAACTTATGAAAAATCAAAAAGTACAGAAAATTGCAATAACTGGCCTGATGGCAGCTTTATCTTACGTGGTGTTTACTTTTTTGCAGATTAAAATTCCACTGCCTGGCGGCGATGCAACATCCATCCACTTAGGGAATGCGGTCTGCGTACTTGGCGCTTTGATTCTTGGAGGCTTTTATGGTGGTCTTGGCGGCGCTATTGGAATGACCATCGGTGATCTGCTGGATCCGGTTTATGTTGTATATGCCCCCAAAACTTTTCTTCTTAAACTCTGCATTGGTCTAATCACAGGACTGATTGCACATAAAATCGGTAAGATCACATCGGAGACAGAACATAAAAAGATTGTATTTTGGACAGTTCTTGCCTCTGCGGGAGGACTTTTGTTCAATGTAATTTTCGACCCTTTCATTGGCTATTTATACAAACTTGCTATTTTAGGGAAACCTGCGGCAGAAGTTACCCTTGCCTGGAATGTGGCTTCTACCTCCATCAATGCGGTTACATCCACGATTGTAGCTTCCCTTGTTTACTTAGCTTTGCGGCCAGCGCTGAAAAAAGCAGGACTTTTCTTTGTCATTGGTAAAGAAAGTGCAAAGCTGGCCCCCTAAAAGGGCCAGCTTTGTTATGTCTTTGCTTAAAACCAAAACAACAATGCGCTCTCTTTAAATCATACACGGCTTAAATGGATGCAGCAAAAATCCGGCCAGCTTAAAACACATCAGTCCTGCTGGAATCAACAGCAGGGTACAGCAGAATATAATCCCCACCACTGCGCACAAAACAGCGCAGGGAAGGCAGATCAGCAGCTTAAATACCAGCTTTAATATACTGCCCGCCAGATGAAAGCAAAGTCCTGCTATCAATAACGTAATGAATAGTATCAATAATAAAATCAATGTAACCATTCCCATTCCTCCATTTCCTTAAGTCAACAACTTTACGGCAGACGCCAAATGTTCCTGCAGCCATGCCCACTTGGCTCATTGCCCGCAGGAATCAATTCTCAGGCGCTCTTTATACCTGCATTTGAACTATTTATCAAAGCGTATCGAAATATTCCCCACACTACATACAAGCTCAAATGTCCTTGCAGCGCCGTTTTGAATGCTCTTTTTTGATGCAAGGCCCGTAACAACAGAGCCATCTATATCTATATTCCCCGCAGAACATTCCAATTCATAATTATAATCGCTTTCTTTTCCATCCAGCGTAAGTGACATATTTCCCATATTGCATTCGGCTTCCAGTTCATTTTCAATCGTTCCTTCATAAATGCAATCCCCCACACCAACCATCAAAGAGACATCCTTAGCATACATATCGCTGACATCAAGCCTTCCTGCTCCTACCTCTGCCGATAGCTCCTTTGCCTCCATCTGGTTCATGATAAACTCACCGGCTCCTACCACTACCTTTATCTCCTCCGCTTTTAAAGACACCATCTCCATTGTGCCTGCTCCGGCTTCTACATCTATCTCGCTAAAATCGGTTCTCGCCGGAAAAGTCAGGATAAGATTATTTTGATAGCCGCTCAATCCGCTCATATTCAGCGTCCTTATTCCGGTAAATCCTTCTACATACAAGGTCTTATCCTTTACCTGATAATCACAGCCGCCAACGCCTGCTATGGTCACATCCACCATACCATCCGCCGCATTCTTTTCCCTTATATAAAATTCCCCTGCACCTAACTCTAAACTCAAATTTTTGATATTCTCTACCGGTATCTGTGTTTCCCAAACTTCCGTATTTACTTTTTCGCCGTTTATCGTAAGGTAAGTTGGATTTGACCCCCAATTATGATACCATTTTCTGCCGAATATCCTCTCCGGTAAACCTTCAAGCGTTCCCTCAATGATATCCAGCTCTCCATCCTGACGTACATTATCTTTTATAAAATGAAACATATTCCTACCTCCTGCGGCTGCGCCGATAAAAGAAAATACCAGTCCTGACGCCATCAAAATTCCTGCCGTTATGAAACAAACTTTTACAAATTTATTCATCTTTATTCCATGCTCCTTTCTCAACGTGGGAATTTGTGCACTCAAACACAAATTTGCAGTTAAAAGAATGCAATTCTTTCAACCTTTCCATCCTCCTATTTTATCCTTTATTTTATAATAAACAAATACGATTCCATAGAAAATGCCAGGAATTACTTTCTTTATCAAAAAATACGTAAGAAGCATACACAAAATCCCCAGCGCTCCGCAAATGAAACCGCCTCCCAAAAGGCCTATCCCTTTAACTGGCGCTACGAAAATGCATCCGACTCCTGCCACAATCAGCAAAACCGCCGCGATATAAAGGATAAGGGACGTTAAGCCTATCCCTAAAACCAAAGCCGCTATAGCAGCCACTATACCAAACAGACTGCCTATGATACCTCCTATGCCGCCCAAAATAGCCGGCGCTAAAAGAATGCCGCCGATTATAATAAGCACAATCGCCCAGGTTGGCAGCCCCTCTTTCTTTTCCTGGGAACTGTTTTTCATTTCTTTGGCATAAGCGCCGTCTCCTGACGTCTCTGCCTTCCGGCCGCTTCCTGTCTGCGCATCATCAAACGCTGTGGAGCCTTCTTCCCTGTAACTGTCCTTTTGCGTATTTTCATAATTTTTAGAGGAATTTATATTGTCTCTGCCGTTTTCATCTGTTTTCTCATCCTGCTCCGTAAAGATATCCTTTTTATTTAAACTGTCCTCTCTTTTCATAATAGGATTTTGCTGAGAGGATGCCGCACTTTTAAATCCGCTTTCCGTAAATTCACCGGAGCTTACATTTTCACTCAATCCATCTCTTACAATTCCCGCAACCTGGGCTGGTGAGCCAAGCGCCATTATAACCTCCTGTTCATTTTCACGTCCTGCATCATTAAAGTAATCATTATAATATTGAAGTGCTTCCTCCCTTTCGCTAGGCGAAATATCAAAGAGCAATTCTTCCAATTGCCGCATAAATTCCCATCTGCTCATTCTTTCATTCCTCCCTCAAATATACTGTTAATTTTAGCAGAATATTTCCTCCACTCACTTTCATATAAATTAAGCTGCAGACGCCCTTTTTCCGTCACCTTGTAATATCTCCTGTTCCTGCCCGCACATTCCATATCGTAAACCTCAAGACATTCATCCTTTTGCAGTCTTCTAAGTACCGGATACAAAGTGGATTCCGAAAGTTCAATCGCTTGTCTTACATCCTGTGTAATCTTGTATCCATATGCCCCCTCCGGCTCTCTGGATACAACTGCCAGCACAATGGCGTCCAAGAGCGCTGCTCCTGTATTAAAGACCATAGCTCCCTCCTTTATTTCTTTTATAATATTATATGACATATAGTATTGTAGTTGATATATATACTATATGGTATATAATATTATTTTGTCAATAGTCTTTCTACATATTTAAAAAATAATTGGAGCAACTAAAAAATAATTTACATATAAAAGGCAGTTATCCCATACCATTCATAGAATAACCGCCTTACCTTTCAAAGCTCATTATAGATATTATTTATAAAGTATATTTTTCCTTACCAGGGCCAAGCCTATCCACTACTCGTTTGCCATTGCTTTCACCTTGGCCAATCCTTTCTCAACTGGCGGAAGCATGATAATCATTACTGTGATAACAGCCTCCGGCCCCAAATAAGCTCCATTATAAACAAGGGAATAAACAGGCGCTGACATATTGTAATATGCTCCATTGCTTCCAAAGAAAATCATGCCGGACAGAAAGGTAAAGAAATATCTCCCCAAAACGCCTAAAAGATACCCCCACAAAAGTCCCCGCTTTTTATTTGCAAACACACCGGAAAGTCCCAGCGCCCCAAAGCCAAAGATATAATCTGTAAAAAGCTGTGGAATACCGATTATGTAAGGGTCTACCACCAACTGCAGCACTCCATAGGCGATGGCCGATGTAAGTCCTGTCCGAAGTCCGAATATATATCCTATCAGACAAATAAACAACATGCTGCATGGGGTGACAGATCCACCCATAGGCATATCAGCCAGCTTAATCATACTCGTCACCATGCCAAGGGCCATAGCCACCGCAGAAAATACCAGCTGCTTTGTGCTGAATTTTTTCTTTTCATCACTTCCCACAAAACAGCCAACCATCAGAATCGCAAGCATAAGAACAATCAATGCCCCGTACCCTGCACCCGTTAGGTCAAAATAATTTCCCCATTCTTCATCCACAATTTCCTTCACAAAAATAGACATAAAAAAACCTCCTTTATTATGATTCGATTACATCACAGGAGGAGTTGCGCTTCACAAACGTCATTCCTATTTCACTCCTGCATGCTCAAATGATTCCCTGACAACAATCTCATGTCAGCAGCTTATCACTTCAGCCTATAAAAGCGAAATATAGTAATATAACATTTATGAAAATCAGCTTCCCTACGCCGGTATTGTCCGGTTCAGGTGATGAGGGTCTGCATGTGGCTCATCTTCGTCCGCACGCACTCTCAGCTTACGCTCCCCTAGCGATATGAAATTATTATTAAAATATATCTATCCTACCTATTTGTCAAGGCATTTTATACAAACGGATTATAAAATCTACTCCCATCCGCAAATGTAAACACCAACGCCACAATCGCAAATATCACTGTAAATCCAATGGTAAGATAATCATTCCTTTTCAGCTTTTTCGCCATATACCAAGTTCTTTTTTTATGTTTTCCAAATCCCCGAAGCTCCATGGCATTGCTCACAGTATCAATCCGGTCCATACTGGAAAAAATCAAAGGAAATATAATAGATGCGGTACTTTTTATCCTGTTCAGAAAAGAAGCCTTGCCCGACATTTCAATCCCTCTTGCCTCTTGGGCATGTTTAATTTTCGTAAATTCTCCCTGCACATCCGGTATATACCGCAGTGCAATGGAAATCGCATATCCCACATTGTAGCTAATTCCAACTTTATTCATGGAAGCTGCAAACTCGCTGGGGTTGGTCGTCACAAGAAACATAAACACCGTAGGGATAATGGTAAAGTACTTAATCACCACATTCAACTCATAAAAAAGCTGCTCCAATGTCATATCATAACGCCCTGCAATATGGAAAAGTACCGTTCTCGTGCCATAAATATGGGAGCCCTGATCCGGCGAAAAAAAGAAAATAGCAACTACATTAAAGATAAGAAAAACCATGACCACCTTGAACACAGAGCCAACCTGTTTCCACTGTGTTTTTGAAATTTTAAACACAAACAGGCTGAACACTACCATAAGAATTAAAATCCTGGTATCATAGGTCATCATACTCACCACACACCACAGCAGGAAAAAAATAAGCTTGGTGACGCCGCTTAACTGATGAATCCAGGTATCTTTTTCTTCATAGGATAATATCTTTGACATGTGCCGGATTCTCCTTTACTTTTTCTATACGTAGTTTGCGCTGCTGCCTCTCATATGCAATAAACCGCTCCACAAACTCGGACGGATTGTCAATCTGGCAGTTCACTGCCAAATCATATAAAGAGGTCTTCTTTAGGTATGCCTTGTCAGCAATCTGTTCATTGGTTAGTATCCTTGCAGGAGTATCGTCTGCTATCAAGTGCCCATCTGCTATCACAATGGCGCGGTCCGTATACTCCAGCATCAAGTGCATGTCATGCGTTATCATAATGATTGTTATCCCAAAATTTTCATTGATATCTTTCAGAAATTCCATGATTTCCGTATAATGTCTGTAATCCTGTCCTGCCGTGGGCTCATCCAAGATAAGCACTTCCGGATTCATAACCAATATGGAGGCTATGGACACTCTTTTTTTCTGCCCGAAACTTAAAGCTGATACAGGCCAGTTCCTGAAGGGGTAAAGACCGCAAATCTTTAAGGTCTCATAAACCCGTTCCTTCATCTCCTTCTCGGGCACACCCCGAACCGCCAGCCCTAAGGCTACCTCCTCATAAATCATAGGCTTGGATATCATCTGGTTAGGACTTTGCATCACCAGTCCGATTTTTTCTCCACGTTCTTTGATGGAAAGAGGCGCCACATCCTCTCCGTTTAAAAGAATACGCCCTTTGACAGGCTTATAAAAGCCGCAGATTAAATTGGAGAGCGTTGATTTGCCCGCACCATTCTTCCCTACAATACTGACCATCTCTCCCTTTTTGATATCAAAGTGAATGTGCTGGAGAATCGGCTTTCCTTCCACATAAGAAAAATACAAATCCTCCACTTTAAGAGCCGAGACAGATTCGTCCTTTTCCTTTTTCCTATCCGCCTGGTTAAACCATTCTCTCAAAGGGGCTTTATAGTTATTCAGCTTCATGGTTTCAATATGACCTGGCAAATCAGAAGCCGAAATGCTGCAGCCTGCATGCTTTAATGCTGTTATGTAAAGAGGTTCCCTGATCCCCTGTTTTCAAGAATATCTGTTATCAGCAATTCGTCCGGCACAGTGTCCGCCACAATCCGTCCCTCTCCAACCACAATAATCCTGTCCACATCCCGGTAGAGGGCATCCTCCAAACGGTGCTCAATTATTACAATCGTAGATTTCCTGTTTTTCTGGATCTGGTCGATTAGGGCAATCGCACGCTTTCCGGTTGCCGGATCCAGATTGGCTAAGGGTTCGTCAAAAAGCAGGATTTCCACATCGTCCACCATCACACCGCCCATAGACACTCGCTGCTTTTGTCCTCCTGAAAGCTCTCTTGGCGCATTGTCAAGCAGCTTTTTCACATCCACCAGCTCTGCTACTTCGTCTACCTTGACGAACATTTCCTCCTGAGGCACCAGATTGTTTTCCAGGGAAAATGCCAAATCCTCCGCCACAGTAAGTCCGATAAACTGTCCGTCCGTATCCTGCAGCACTGTTCCCACTATCTGGGAAATACCAAACAAGCCTAAATCCGCCGGATTTTTCCCGCCTACCCGCAAGGTTCCTGTTATATCCCCCGGATAAGAAAAAGGCACCAGACCGTTGATGCAATGAGCCAGAGTTGATTTTCCTGAACCAGAAGGCCCTACGATCAAAACTTTCTCTCCGGGCATAATAGAGAGATTTATGTCCCGGAGAGTCGGCTGTGTCTGGGCCCGATATTTAAATGAAAAATATTTAAACTCAATAACAGGCTCCATGTATTAGTCCTCTTTGCTAAGGCTTGATGATTTTGCTCCGATTTTGGAATAACCTACACAAAGCAAAGTACCTAAAATACCAATAATCAGAATATTTCCTATAAATGCAAATACGCCCTGAATGAATACTTTATTTGCAGGCTCTGCATAAACTACTATATCCAGAACAGGCGCCACCAAAATCCATGCGGCTGCATTGGCAATGACCTGCATTACATTAAACAGAACAATTGTCTTTGTATTCCCAAAATCGCCTTCCTTTACTGCATACTTTGCAGCAAAAAGACCGATTACAACGCCAACAACGCCCTCCGGTACCACCCAGCTCCACCATACGCTGCCATAAAACATCGCGTCTCCAAGCGCATGCCCTAACAGACCAACCAAACCACCTACAATCGGACCAAACACAGCTGCAAGAAAGGCCATGATTGCCATACGGGGCTGTAAATAAGTATTGGGAATCGGCGTAGGAATCTGAATCTCTGTCAGCGCCACAAACAGGGCCGTGCCAATACCAATTGCAACAACTTCTTTGATGCCAAATTTAGACTTCATTTTTCCCTCATTTCTGCGCGGCATTTGTATTTCATGGAGCCTGCCCATGCCACGCGGTGGCAGTTCTCCATTTTTCGTTTGCACTATTTTGCGGAACCGGCCTTATCCTTCTCACCCGATACGAAAAAATGCCAGAACCTACCGTTCGCATCATTGGCACATGTTCCAAAAAGAAGCATACTCCACTCCACAGTTACAAAAATCAGTATAACACAACTTCCCTTCCAAGTGCAAAAGAATATATGATTTTTTGTGTCACTTCTTTATCGGTAAGACGCACAAGCGCCTCCTCGTAATAATTGAGCTGTATCTGATATCTGGAAACCAATTCTTCAGGTCTTGTAACGGCGTCCGTTTTATAATCAACTACCACTATTTTCCCTTCCTCCTCAAAAAAAACATCAATGATTCCCTGTATCAGCACCTGCTCCCCTTCCGGAAGTTCCTCCTTAAGCCTGCTTGCCGGAAGCCCTAACACAAAAGGCTGTTCCCGCCAGAGCTTTCCCGCTCCCTCAGCCTTTGCCATCCGCTTAGCAAGCCCGGTTTCAAAAAATCCGGAAAGCTTTACATCTGAAATGCCGTCTCTCCATGTCCGGTCTAATAATCCCTGACACACAAATTCTTCAAGCTGGCGGTTCAATTCTGCTTTTATCCCCTCCTGGGACCCGCCTGCTTTCAATACTGCCTCAAAGTCAAGCAGCTCCATCACTTTATGGTAAGCGCTTCCTCTGTCTGAGCCTGACATTCCTTCCTTGGCTTTCATAAAGGAAGGAATGTAAGGTACGATCTCCGGCTCCTCAAACAACTCCTTTGTAAATGCCTGATGAAAGCGTTTTCCTTGTCCTATTTCGCCCTCCAAATTGTCCATTGACTGCTCTGATAAATCATGCATCCCTTTCTTTTTCAGTTCTGACACTGTCGTCTTTACAAAAAGTCCGGAAAGATACTGGTAAGGATAAACCCTGTCAAACTGTTCTGACAACTGCGCCATAAGTTCATTGTCCGTCTCGGTCATCTCCACTCTTTCCCGGCGGTGCATCTGTAGCACAGCGTCCTCTATGTCCTGTACCAGTCTTTCTTTCGGATCCAGCAGCCGCACATCCTCCAAACAAGGGAAAATAAAATCCAGGTAGCACCCGGCCCCCAGCAGCACGGAAAAGGGAACCTTCCCATCCGCACTTCTTGTCTGTGCCCCAAATTCCTTTTCCTGTTCCAGTTTTTCTTGAAATTTTTCCACATCATCCGTCAGAGCTGTAAGAATCAATTTTTCCTTTGCCCTGGTCATTGCCACGTACAGCACGCGCATTTCCTCTCCCAGCACATCCAGCTTCATTTTCAGCGCCACTGCATTTTTCTTCAAGGTATGGCTTTGCAGACGTAAGGTACTATCTATATAATCCACTCCAATTCCCATATCAATATCTGCAATCAGCCTGCCGCTTATATCCTGCATGTTAAACTTCTTAGAAAGGCCCGCCACAAAACAGACCGGAAATTCCAGGCCCTTGCTTTTGTGAATACTCATAATGCGCACCACATCCGCATTTTCATCCAGTACATCCGCTTCCCCGTAATCCACCTCATATTTTTCCAGCTGCTCCACATAACGCAAGAAATGAAACAAGCCGTAATAGCTGGTATTTTCAAACGCTGCCGCTCTGGTAAGCAGCATCTCCACGTTTGCCCTGCGCTGCTTTCCTCCGGGGCAGGCTGTCACATAATCAAGATATCCCGTATCGCTTAAGATCTCCTGAATCAACTTATGGATGGGGGTATAGGCTGTCTTTTTCCTGTAATGAGAAAGCCAGTCCAAAAATCCCCGTATCCTTTCCTTTAGAAGGTCATCATTGATTTCACAGGTTTTTAACAGGTCAAACAAAGGAAGCCTTTTATCGATTGCCCGCACACTGGCAATTTCCTCCTTCGTAAATCCTCCGAAAAAGGAAACCAGGGTGCCATAGAGGGGAATATCCTGAAGTGGATTGTCAATCACGTTCAAAAGCTGAAGCAGCGTTCTTATCTCAACCGCCTGAAAATAACCGGTCTGTGAGGTCACATAAGCAGGAATTCCTTCCTTTTCCAGAATCTTTTTAAAATCCTGCGCCCACCCGGCAGCTGTCCTGAGTAAAATAACGATATCACCGTATCTTAAGGGACGCAGGGAGCCTGTTTCTTTGTCTGTCACCTTGAGGCTTTGGCGAAGCTGCCTTATTTTCTCCGCAATTGCCGCCGCTTCCTGCTCCCTTGCACTTAGGGGTTCTTCCGCATCTTTCCCTATAACAAGATATTCTGTCTCGTAGGGCGAAACACGCAATTCTTCCAAAGATGTATCTTCAAAAAATGTCAATTCCGGATAAACTGCTCCCTGATAAAGAGCCGCCTCCTCATCATATTCCACCCCGCCAAGCTTCCTCCCCATAATTTTCTCAAACAATTGATTGACACTATCAAGCACCTGTGGACGACTTCGGAAATTTTTATGTAGATCAATTCGCTGACAGCTGCCATTTTCTTTAGAATAACAGTTGTATTTTTCCATAAATAACTCTGGTCTTGCTAACCGGAACTTATAAATGCTCTGTTTTACATCCCCCACCATAAAGCGGTTAAAATTTCCATCTTCCTCCCCGGATATGCTCTTTAAAAGCAGCTCCTGCACCAGGTTGCTGTCCTGATATTCATCAATCAATATCTCTGTAAAAAACTGCCGGTATTCCACTGCCGCCGGTGTCGGGCTTATACTGCCGTCCTCCTCTTTTTTCAAAAGAATATTTAAAGCGAAATGTTCCATATCATAAAAATCTATGATATTTTCCTGACGCTTTTTATCATCCAGCCTTTCCTTATAAGCAAGCACCAAAGACAAAAGCATTTCCACATTAGGCGCTGCCACAGCCATACGCTCCACCACCTGCTGTGGGGAAAGGACAAGGTACGATTCCTTTAAGTCCTCAAGCTTCTTTTTTACATCCTTTCTAATCTGCTGAACCTTTTCCCTGCATACCTGGCTAACCGTATCATCCTTTTTAGAGGGAAGACGCCCAAAGGAAACCTTTTCAAAGGCTTCATAATAGGCTGACAGACTTTCATTACCCAACAGATACTCCAGCATTTCACGCTCTTGTTCCACCACGTTCGCATACATATATGGGCCATCCGGTCTTTCAATGATGCTGACTGCCATATCCATACTGACCTTGCATTCCTCTATAACCGTACCCATATGATGCAGTAAAAATTGGCACCAATCTGTGCTCTCAAGTTCTATAATATCCGTTATTTTATAGTCATCCATGCACTGACTAATCCAGTCTTCCGGCCAAGGGCAGCTCATGGAAAAACCATACAGCTTTTCTATATACTCCGCCAAAATCTTGTCGTTACTGCCGCCGGTAAAGTACTCCACACAGTTAAGAAACGACTGTTCTTTTTCTTTGTACTTTTCCTCTAACAGCTCCTGCATCACATCCTGCCGCAGCAAGCGCAGTTCCCCTTCATCCGCCACACGGAATCCCGGGTCAAGGTCTATATCATTAAAATTATTCCGAATCACAAAAAGGCAAAAACTGTCAATGGTGGTAATCTGGGCATTGTGGAGCAGAGATACTTGTTTTTGGAGATGAACGTTCTCCGGATCCTCCTCCAGCCGCCTATTGATGGCAAGCCCAATTCTCTCACGCATCTCAGCCGCCGCCGCATTTGTGAAAGTCACCACCAAAAGACGGTCAATATCCACCGGCCGCGCATCATCCGTAATCATCCGAATGATTCGCTCCACCAGCACAGCCGTCTTTCCGGAACCAGCTGCCGCTGAAACCAGTATATTTTTATCCCGCAGTTCAATTACCTTCTGCTGTTGCGGGGTGAATGCAACTGCCATATGATTTCTCCTTTCTTCCTATCTGCAAGGTTACTTTTCATGATATATCCTTTTGTATTTCCTCACGCATTTTTTCAAATAATAAATCATCTGGCAGGGCGGGAAGGCTGCGCAGGCTGCACCCCGGAAGTTTTTCTTCAAATTCACACACTCCCTTGTAGGCACAGTAGGTGCAGGATTCTCTTACGCCCTGCTTACAGGGATTCACCTCTATATTTCCTTCTAAAATCTGCCGGCCAAACTGTTTGATTTTATGGGTTACAAACTGTGAAATCGTCTCGTAGTCTCCCTTTGCCACCGTAGAGGAACGCGAAGAAAAACTGCCGTCCTTCTTCCGCTCCACAGGAATAACCAAGGACTTATCCGTAAAATTTTTATCTAAATGGCAAACCACTTTCTCATTTTCATTGACAATTCCAGTTGTCCGAAGCTCCTTAAGAATTTCCCTGTAAAGCGCATCCTCCGACAGCGCCGTTTCCGCTTTCACCATGGGGTCATCCACATGATAATAAAGAAGGGCTGCGGGTATTACCTCTTTGTTCGGATAATTTTTCTCCGCGATTTTCACCGCTACATTCATATAAACCACAAGCTGTAGCTGCAATCCATAATATAGAGCCGCTAAATCAAATTTCTTGTTTCCGGATTTATAATCTATCACCTTTACATACACATGCTCCTCATCTTCACAGGTATCAATTCTGTCAATCCTGCCTCTGAGCTTCATCTTTTCTTCATCTGATAAAGAAAAGTCCACCGCCTCCGGCACTCCTGCTCTGGCAAAAGATAATTCAAAAGCGGCAGGCATAAAATCTCCCTCCCGCAGCTGAGCTTTCAGGGTATGGATAGTTCTTTGTAGAATCCGGTACATCCGCTCCACCATATATTCATATCGCGCGCTGCTGTAAAGAATCGTTTCCCCGTAGGCTGCTGTCACCGTATCTAACGCCTCCCGAAGAAGCTCATCACCCTCCTCCTTCGAAAAGTCAAACCATGTCAGTTTGTTTTCTGCAAGTTTTCCTGCAAAGACTTCCAGCACCTGGTGAAAAATATTCCCCAAATCAGCCTGTTCAAAGCTAAATTCCTCCCGTTCTTTCAACATAAGGCCATATTGTAGGAAATGTGAATAGGCGCAGGCTGCATACCGTTCCAGACGGCTTACGCTGTTCTCCAGCATCTTACCATAAAGGGCCAGCGCTACCGCCTTTGTCAGAGGCTTATGTTCATATCTTGCAAAAGCGGTCTCCATAAGCTTCCCCGCATAGCTCCCATATTGTTCGTCTCTTGCATAAAAGCGATACAGGCATCCCAGCTCTCGCTGGTCCAAAGCCCCTTCCCGCCCCTCGGCATACTCTCTGATTTCTTCCGCCAAAAGCGTCAATCCGTCCTTTTTCCCTACAATCTGCTCAAAAGACATCTGCGTCATATCTGATTTTTCTATCTGAATCTGCGGAAATAATTTCCGAATCATGTCAATCAGGTAGGAAGGCCTGATACTCTTTCCCTGGCTGTTCATTCTGGAAAAAGACAGATACAGCCGATCGGAAGGCTTCGTCATGTTCATGTAAAGATATAGCCTTTGAATATACATTTTTTGTCTGGGGGTGGGGGCAAGCTCAAATTCTGACTGTTGCAAAAATTCTCTGTCAAGATCGGAAATAATGCCTCCTTTCATGCTGCCCTTCGGAATATTCCCATCGTTAACCCCTAAAAAAAACAGCACCTTGACCTGCTTTAGACGGCTCCTTTCCATATCACCCACCACAATTCTGTCCACACTTCCCGGGATAGTTCCTACCTCAATCTCCGCAAATCCTGCATCCAGAATATCTGCAAACTCCTTAAGGTTCATGGGTTCCTTTTCAAGAAGTTCCATAATCTGCTCTAGAAGCTCCATCACAAGCCTGTAAACCTGAGCATATTCACGTGCCCGTTCTCTCTCTCCATTTTCCGTGAAAAATTGCTCATATGCGGACAGCTTTTCCTGGATTTTCCCATTTACAATAAAATCATACAGCACCCTCACCAGCTCTCCGGCCGTTTTCTTTTTTTCCAGCAAAGGCTGCATTTGTTCCATAAATCCTGTTCTTATTGTGTTTATTTTTTCCAGCAGTGCAATTTCTCTGTCTTCCTGCGCTTTCTGTTCATTGGTAACATCTGTTTTTTTATTAATTCTCCTGACAAACATCTGTCCCCATCTTTTCTTTCCTCTGATACCTAAGGCAAGTACATAATTTTCAAGCCGATCTATCTCCTCCGGGGCAAAATCCGTAAGGCCGCACCGCAAAAAATGAAAAACCGATTCATAAGAAAAATCAGACAGTACAATCTTAAGAGCGCTTCTTATGTACTCAATCAGCGGATTTAACAAAAGTCCTCTGGTTCTGTCCAAAAAAACAGGAATATCATAAATAAGCCCTTCCCTCTCAAAATAGTCCGCATAGGTCTCCAAATCTCCTGTGACCACCGCAATATCCCGGTAACTGTAGCCCTCCTCCAATACCAGCTTTTTGATTTGAATACAGACCTTGCGCACCTCCTTTGCCGGATTCAAAGTCTCCATCATGTAAATGTTGCCTCCGCCTGTCTCCCTATAGGGCTGCACCGGATAACGAAACAGATGTTTTTCCAGATGTGCCATCTCCGCATTATTTTTAAATCTCGGCAATGGATGGTTTTTTATAAAAATATCGTCCGTTCTTTCTACGCCCGCTTCCTTCGCCAATCCACATAAATCTCTCACTGTTTTCTTACTGAGAAAAAATAGTTCCTGCTCCATACCTGCCCTAAAAGGATTTTCTCTAATATCTATTGTGATAGAAACAATGACCCTTTCAGTCAGCCTCAAAAGTTCCTGAATCAAGCTATATTGTATAGGCGTAAACCCCGTAAATCCGTCAAAAACAACAACACTATCCCTGACAATCCGGGACTTTCCCACAGCCTGTGTCAAAAGTTGCAAGGTTTCCTCTGTGGTGATGTAGCGCTCCTGTATGTACGATACAAATCCTTTATAAATCACTTCCAAATCCTTCAGCTTATAATGCAGCGCTCCCCGCCCCTTGGCAAACTCTGCCAGCTCTCCCACCTGACCGGCGCTGATGCCATACTGCATAAACTCCGAAATAGCGGACTTTACTTCGTGGATATACCCAATTTTATTTAAATTTTTTCCAATAATGGGCATTTCCTGTGCAAACTCCGTTGCCACCTTGCGCAGCACAAGGCTTTTGCCCGTATCATCCAAAACCGGCTTGTTTCCATATCCGGTTTCCTCAAAAATGCGGTGGGCAAGGCGTCCGAAGCTGAGCACATCAATATTCATAATACCTCCACGCCCGCTGGCATTTACCAAGTCAACCTGGGTCTGCATGGTAAACTGGTCCGGCACCAGAAATAAAAAATTGCAGGCAGGTTTCTCTCCTGCCCACGCAACAATATCTTTATGAAGCTGTCTGCTTTTTCCAGCCCCTGAACCACCAAAATAAAACTGTAATCCCATAACCAACTTCCTCTTTAAAAGCTTTTCAATATCGCTTTTTATATCGCTTTCTTTTATAAAAATGGAATCATTTCCTTTACGGAGGAAAAAATCAGATCCGGTTTCACCTCTGACTCCTCCACATCCTTCATCCCAGCTTCTCCACTGAGCACTAAAATTCCTGTATAACCATTCTTCACCCCTGCAGCCACATCCGTATAAAGCCGGTCTCCCACCATAGCGGTTTCGCCTTTTGAAACTCCTGCACGTTGGGCCAGATAATCCATAATATCACCGCTTGGCTTTCCAATCACATGGTCAGGGTAACGAAAGGCGGATGCATGAATAAACGCATGAATTGCCCCGGCATCCGGAATAAATCCACTCTCCGTTGGGCAATTAAAATCAGGATGGGTTGATAGGTAAGGAAGCCCCTCTCTCACAAAATCACACACCCTGCACATTTTCGCATAAGTAAGAGAGGTATCAAATCCAACCACTACTACCTCCGGCGTCTTTTCATCCAGCTTAACACCAGCCTCCACAAACTCTTCCTGCAAAAGCTCATTTCCCAGCAGAAAAACCCTTTTCCCCGGAAAATTCTTTTTCAAATAAGCGATCGTTGCCTCTCCGGAGGTGACAATCTGATTCAGCCCAATGGTAAGCCCCATCCTCCCAAGCTTTTCTACATAAGTTTGCGGATTCTTAGAGGAATTATTCGTCAAAAACACATACTTCTTACCGGCTCTTTCCACTGCCTTTAAAAAATCTCTGGCCCCATCAATCCACTGTTCTCCCAGATAAACTGTGCCATCCATATCCAAGGCAAAACAATTTATCCCCTTCAATACACCTTTTTCATCCACATCAACTGTTGCTATCATCAAACTTTATCTCCTTGTACTGCCTTTTTATTTTACAGGTGCGGTCACTTTCCTGAGCCAATTAAGCATTTCCCCTTCAAAATAAGGCGCTAACTTCTCATACACTCCCTGGTGATATCCATTCAGCCGCTCCTTATCCCTATCCTCCAGCATGGAAACCTCCACACCGTCCAAATCAATGGGCACATAGGTCAAATCCTCAAAATACATGAACTGCCCATAATCATTTTTCTTCCCTTTTCGGCAAAGAAGCTCATTTTCAATCCTGATCCCATAGCTCCCCTCTATATAAATACCTGGCTCATCAGTGGTAACCATACCTTCCTCAAGCACGGCGCTGCTTAAATGCTCTCCCTGCGCTTTCCATCTAAAGCTGTTAGGCCCCTCGTGCACATTCAGCAGATAACCAACCCCATGTCCGGTGCCATGCTTATAATCAAGTCCGTTCTCCCAGAACACCTCTCTTGCCCGAATATCCAAATTGATACCTCTGCACCCATAAAGGAATTTCGTGGCTCTTAAATTAAGCATAGCCTTCAGCACCAGTGTAAAATGCTCCTTCATTTCCTTTGTCAGCGCTCCTAACGCAAATGTTCTCGTAATATCCGTAGTTCCCTCCAGATAATGGCCGCCGCTGTCCACCATCAAAAAGCCTTCCTGCTTTATTTCAGCGCAGGCATCCTCTTTTGCACTGTAGTGTACAATTGCCCCATTTGCCCCATAAGCGCAGATTGTACCAAAGCTGGGCTCTATAAAATGCTCATTCTCTTTGCGCATATCTTCCAGATATACAGCCGCACTTACCTCTGTCATGGGCTCCTTTCCAACATTCGTCTTAAGCCAATGCATAAAACGGGTTACGGCAATGGCATCCTTTAAATGAGCCTTGCGCAGATTTTCCATCTCAACTTGATTTTTCACTGCTTTCATGAAAGAAGTGGGATTGGCTTTGTCCACCACGTTTACATCCTCCGAAAGCTCCTTGAGCAGCCGGCAGCTGACGCGCTCTTTACAAAGCAGCACCTTCTCCTTGTGAATTTCAGGTATGTAAGCATAAAAGCTATCGTAAGGACGAAGCGTAACGTTGTTTTTTGCAAGATACTTCTTTAAATCCTCTGTCCAGACTCCACTCTTTTCTCCCTCTGCAAAAAGAATCACCTGCTCCATGGTCATCACTATGTAGGACAATACCACAGGGCAGCTCTCCACATCATTGCCCCTGATATTCAAAAGCCATGCGATATCGTCCAGCGATGTTAAAATATGCATGGTGCAGCCTTCTTCCTTCATCTTTTCACGGACCCTGGCGATTTTAGACGAAGCGCTCTCGCCGCTGTAGCATTCCTCAAGCACAAACACCGGATGATGCGTAATCGCCGGTCGCTCCTCCCAAATCCCCTCCGAAAGGTCTTTGTCCCAAATCATTTTTCCATTCTTTTTGTTTATAATTTCCTCATATTCCCTGGCCGACTCTGCCTTCACCACGCGCCCATCAAATCCAAGGCACTCTCCCTCCTGTAAAACCTGCTCCAGATACTGCAAGAGTGTTGGCACACCTGGCTCCTCCATTTTCATCAGCCTTATGCCACTATCTTTTAACTCTTTTTCCGCCTGTATAAAATATCTGCCGTCCGTAAAAAGCGCCGTCTCATTCCTGGCTGCCACCAATGTCCCTGCAGACCCTGTAAACCCGCTAAAATATTTTCTCACCTGAAAAAAGCCGCTGACATATTCACTGTCATGATAATCTGATGTGGGTATCAGATAACAGTCTATACCAGCCGCTTTCATATTTTCTCTTAATTTCGCAATTCTTTCCTGCACCATACGAATCCTCCATTCCTGCCGGCTGCCCTCAATTTGGGGCTAAAACACAATTCACTTCACATTATACGCACAAAAACCAAAAAGGACAACCAGCTTATGAATAATCCATCAATTATTTCGTAACAGTTCAGCCTTGCTGACTGTTACTTACAAAATCCATTTAAAATCGCCTTCGGCGATGGGATTTTGCACTCCCTGATCCTATTCTCACAGTCTGTGCAGTAAATGCACAGACCTGGCTAAATAGTTACATTATTTCTTCATCTTAGGGTTAAAAACAAGGCTCGCCAAATACCCAAAAATAAGCGCGGCCGCGCATCCTACCGCCCCTGCCTTAAATCCACCGGAAAATAATCCCATAAATCCCTGCTCATCTACGGCTTCCTTTACTCCCTTCATCAGCACATTTCCAAATCCCAAAAGCGGTACGCTTGCTCCTGCTCCTGCAAACTCCACAAATGGCTGATACCAGCCAACGGCACTGATTACAGCCCCTGCACATACCAAAAGCACCATGATTCTGCCTGGCATCATCTTTGTCTTTTCCATCAAAATCTGTACCAGCGCACATATCAGCCCGCCTACCCAAAACGCATTAAAATAATCCATGATAAACCTAACCTCCATTCCTGTCAGCAACCCATAAAGTTAGAACAAGCACTCATTTTTTGGTGTTTTCATGGATTATTATGCGTTGTTTTACATGGGAATATGCGGCACATCCTCAATTCTTTCTGCAAATGCCCGTCCTGTTTTTGTCTGTTTATAACGTTTTATCACATCATATTCCTCCCACATATGCATAGGAAAAACTCTGTCGGCATCTACCTTCTCCAAAAAATAATCCATTCCAAGGCCGTAGCCTTCTTTTAACCTGGGATCCAAAGGTACAAAAGCAAGATCAAAATGTCGTCCGGCAATTTTGTCAATTTCCTTTTTGTAAGCCTTTTCCATTTTTTCATTACCGATTTTTGTCTCCTCAGGCCAATACCAGTTGTTTAAATCTCCTGCATGGTAAATGGATGTCTCTCCTGCCGTCACCACAAATGCAACCCCTTCATCGGTTGAATGAAGTGTTTCCACTTTAAGCTGTTCTTCCTTATTTTCATACACCGCACCGCCCTGCATCCGTTCTATTCTTTTTAGAATAGCAGGGCAGAGCCCGTTTCTTTCCAGGTATTTTCCATTCAGCTTGATATCGTTTCCGACAAAAAAATGCGCCTCTTTTGACATTTCCTCCGCCCATTTAAGGGCGGAGAGTTGAAAATGGTCATGATGTTTGTGACTGAAAAACATCAAAAGTTTTTTCCCCTTCAAAGAAGACGGCAGATTCCCTTTAAAATAGTCAAAAATAAGTATGCTGTTGTCAAGCTCCACCATGAAGCCGCTGTGATATAAGTATGTTACCTTAACCATATTTGTAATCATTTTTTCTGAAACCCAGCGGTCATTTCCACTTTTATCTTTTCATAATCCCGATAGCCTTCGTGCTGTTTGAAAACCTCCACCTGCCCATTCAGGTTGTGAATCTGATAAGTATTATACGCACCCTGACGGTATGCAAAGTCTTCTCCATTATCCTGATAGTGGGCATAGGTTCCTTCTCCCGGATAAACCTCTAAAATCAGCAGATCATCTTTATCCTCCCCCACATGCATTCTTACCGGATATTTGGGAATAACCGCCCCTGCCTTCACATAAATCGGGCATACATCAAGGGGCGCTGTCCTGACAAAGGAGCAATTTCCTTCTATTTTTTCTCCTGTCCAGTAATCGTACCAAACGCCTTTTGGCAGATAAACCAATTTCTCCTTTGCTCCCTGCTCTACCACCGGCGCAACTAAAATACGGTCGCCAAGCATAAATTCATCATTCCGGTTCTTCACATTTTCATCCTTGTCATATTCCAGAACAAGAGGGCGCATGATAGGCATTCCGCTGGTTTCACATTCATGCATCAAGTCGTATATATACGGAAGCAGTTCATAACGCAGGTTGATATACTTTCTGCTGATAGCAAGAACCTCCGGGCCAAACTGCCATGGCTCCTGCATTCTACATCCCTTTGCACAGTGGTCACGGAAAAATGGTGAGAAACACCCTATCTGTATCCACCTTGCAAACAACTCCGGCGTACAGTCGCTGCCAAATCCGCCCACGTCCGTTCCTACAAAGCTCATGCCGGAAAGCCCCATATTACAAAGCTGTGGGATTGCCATGCGTAAGTGTGCCCAGATACTGTGATTATCCCCTGTCCAGCCGGTTGTATATTTCTGTGAACCGCCGTAGCAGGCTCTGGTGATTACGAAAGGACGCTTACCGGTAAGCTCCCTCCAGCCCTCATAAGTGGCTTTTGCCATGTTGTGGCCATACACATTGTGCATCTGTGAGTGTGGTGCAGGCATATCCTCGTCCGTAAACACAATATCGTTGGGAAGCGGGCCTCTGAAGCTTGCCGGCTCATTCATATCATTCCACACACCGGCAACACCTAAATCCACCAGATATTTCTGTTTTTCTCCCCACCATTTACGTACCTTCGGATTGCCAAAATCAGGAAATACCGCATCCCCCGGCCATACTTCATTTACGTATACCTCTCCTTTTGGTGTCTTTGCAAAATAGCCGTTCTTCATTCCTTCCTCGTATACGTAATAGCCTTCTTCAACCTTGACCCCCGGATCCATGATGGTGACAGACTTAATGCCCATGTCCTTAAAGTCGGAGATCACCTTCCCGCCATCCTGATAAGTTTCCTTATTCCAGGTAAAGACTTTATAATGATCCATGTAGTCAATGTCAAAATGAATACAGTCGCAAGGCAGCTCATGCTCCCTTAAACCTTTGGCGATACCACGAATTTCTTCCTCGGATTCATAGCCCCATCTGGACTGGTGGAATCCCAAAGTCCAAAGCTGCTGCATAGGCGCCCGTCCTGTTAGATAAGTATAATCCGTCACCACATCCTTAAGATTCTCCCCGGCAATGAAGTAATAGTCCAGATTGCCTTCGTCCGCCCCAAGTACATAATAGTCCTCGCCTTCCTTGCCCATATCAAAATAGGTTTTGCCGTGATTGTCAAAGAAAATCCCATAGGCTCCTTTCTCCTTCAAAACCAGCATAAAGGGAATACTCTTGTACAAAACCTTAAAATTGTCCTCCTGGGGATTGGGATTATCCGTGTTCCACATTTCGTATGCATAATGTCTCTTATTTAAAAATCCGGTTTTATCTCCAAGGCCGTAAATACAGTCCTTATCCTCTAGGGACCTGACCTCCTGGATGGGATAGTCTCCAATTATACTCCCCGAAGCCGCATGTCCTTCCTTTGCCAGAAAAGCAAGCAAAGATGCGCTCAGCGCAGCGTTCTTTTTTCTTTCTCCTCTGTGTGCAAGGCTCAGAGGCATACCTTCATGATCATAGAAATCCACATGGAAATTGTCGCCGACTATTATGGTCACTTTTTTTGTCTTAATTATGACACCTGATTCATCCTGCGACACGCTTTCCAATTTGCCTTTTTCAGCGCCTTCTTTTGTGTCATTTTGCCCCTGCCTCTCCCATTCAATGGCTCTGGAGCGATGTCCTAAGCCAGTGTAATCAACAAACACATTTATGATGGTGTCAGAAATCACCTCCACACAAGGCTCTTTTCCCTCATAATCACCTTCGTACCGGAAGTAAACCTTCCCATCTTCCACATGATATCCTTTTAATTTTTCAAACATAATTTACCTCCACGTTATTACATACAGCGCTTTAGCTTCTTTTCTTATCCGGCAGCTGTACCAGAATCACTGCGCCAAACACCATCACGCAGCCAAACAATTCCCTTCCGCTTAGCGCCTGTCCCAAAATCATCCATCCGGCCAATACTGAAAACACGGATTCCATAGAAAGAATAAGCGATGCCACCGTAGGATCCATGTCCTTTTGTCCCACCACCTGCAAGGTATAGGCCACTCCGCTTGACATAATTCCGGCATAAGCAAGAGGGATAATACCGTCTATAAAGCTCTGCAGCTGCGGCTGTTCAAAAACAAACGCTAAAATACTACTTATGACCCCAGCAGTCAAAAACTGAATGCAGGACAGCTCCACTCCGTCTGCTTTTGGCGAAAAATAATCAATCACCAATATATGTATGGAAAAAAGAATGGCACATATAAACACATAGGTATCGCCCTTGCTCAGCACAAGACGCTCGCTCATACAAAGAAGATACATTCCCACTGCTGCCAGTCCTGCGCCCATCCAAATCCTTCCACCGGCTTTTTTTCCCAGAAAAATTCCCATAATGGGCACAATCACAATATACAAAGTGGTAATAAATCCTGCTTTTCCTACTGTGGTATACATAATTCCAATCTGCTGGCACAAAGCCGCCGAACATAAGGCAAGCCCACAGCAGATTCCACCTGTAAAAGTGATCTTAAGCCCTGCACGGGGTACCCCCTTTTCCTTATCCTTTTTTCTTCGGACACAGACCAGGGGCAAAAGCACAACGCTTCCCATTAAAAACCTTGCACCGTTAAAAGAAAAAGGCCCTATGTAATCCATTCCCACACGCTGGGCTACAAACGCCACGCCCCAGATAAAAGCTGTCAAAAACAACAAAAAACTATTACCCATAGATTTCTTTTTCATATGCAACCTCTTTCCATATCCCTCTTTTGTAAGGCAATTGCCATAAGCACACCCGTCACTGATTGCCTTCGGGAATCATAAGCTTTAAACCCGCACCCCTAAAGCCGGTGTTCACAGCTTACGTCTACACGACCGCAATCACTTCCACCTCGCACAGCACATCCTTCGGAAGCGTCTTTACCGCAACACAGCTGCGTGCCGGTTTCCCGGTAAAGTATTTCTCGTACACGCTGTTAAAAGCTGCAAAATCCGCCATATCCGCCAAAAAGCAGGTAGTCTTTACTACGTGTTCAAAATCTGTGCCTGCTTCTTTTAATATTTCACTTACATTCTTCATCACCTGCTGTGCCTGCACATGAATGTCTCCCTGCGCAATCTCCCCACTTTCCGGAACAATCGGAATCTGCCCTGATGCAAACAAAAAACCGTTTGCTATCATCCCCTGGGAATAAGGGCCAATTGCTGCAGGCGCTTTCGTTGTAGATACTTTTGTTAACATAACTCATCCTCCATTTCTTTTCATTACCAGGTAACTTTGCGGCCGCATTATTCTTCAAATTCAGCCGTTACATAAAACCCCCGCTCATTTTGGATAATGCTGACAATCTTGCCCGTTCTGGCAAGCATTCGCTCCCTGAAAGGAACATTGCCGGACATGGCAAGGGACGGATCAATGGTATAATAATAATTACTTGGCAATAAACCCTCTGTTACCGTAACCTCGTCCCCTTCCTTCAAAAGGCCAGGGCGTTCCATTTTAAACTCCATCCGCCGCATGTGCATTCCTCCATTCTTACCTATTTTAATCGGCTTTCCATGAATTTACAATACCCATTTGGAGGTACATTGTTAAATTCAAAAGCCTCGCTTTTGCTACAGGCCGGAGAGATAGATCCCTTTTATAAAGTAAAGCAAGCTTCCTGTTACCTTTCCTAATGCCGCCGCGCTGATTGCTACCCCGAGCCCGTGCCTAAATCCGATTCTTCTTGCAAAGATAGGGATGGAATTGAGCATTTCCGCTATTGCAAGTGCCAGACAGCCCACAAACATTCCTGCAAATAAGCCGCCAAAAGCTAAAAAAAACTGCCCTATCCACTTCCAAAGCAGGACTGTACGGGGGCCGAAGATCTCCCGTGAAAGAATGTAGCCACCCAAATGTACATGTTCTGAAAAGACACTTAAAAGCCCGCCGCATATGGTACCCAAAACGACTGCTTCCTCTAAGGCAAACACCTTCCTTGCCACATGCATTTTCCCGGCAAATCTTGGTATAAGACCCACGGAGACCAACACGGTAAAGACCCCTGCCGAGGCCAAAAAACCAAAGCTTAGCCCGCATATTCCTAAAAAAATCTGTTTCAAAAATGTCACATGGTTCAACAGAAATTGTTCAGACATCAATTGTCTTGCCCTCCCTGTCCGCAGTTTCGATAAGAGCCTTATTTACGTCCGTCTCATACACCCGCATTTCCACTTCAATAGGCGTTGGATCTTTGGTGATTCTCCTGCCGCCTACATGATTGAAAAACAGTATGATTCCCGCGGCAAGGCCAATCGAATAGGACACCTCCAAAATGCTGTACCCATCCACAGGATATCCCATAATAAGCTCATGCATTTTAGAAAATATTTTGTTGATGCCAATATCGTTATGAAACGCCATAATCGTAAAGCCAGTGCCAAAAAAGCTGATTGCTGCCACAAAAATCATTTTTATCCACTGGGCGAATCCTTTATGCTTATCCATGTCAATCCACTCAATGAGCGTTGCATTTTCCCCCAGACTTTCCACCGATACGCCAGAGCATTCGTGTTCAATCAGTTCAATCACTTTCAGCACACTAATCACCTGGCGCTTTTGTTCCTTTTCATGAAACTGATGTACTTTCAGGGATTTTGCCTTTGCGCTGACTGATTTGTCCGCACAATAAACGGAGGCAATGTCCTTCACGCATACCTGCGCATCCATCACCTCCGCATTTTGTTCCGCTTTTAAATATAAAACCATACCTGCCATCCCGACCTCCGTCTTAATATGCTCTGAAATTATTCATTGGTATTTATCGGTTAGTATGGCCTTTTGCTTTTATTTCTATTCTTTCCATGGATTATTCTAAAATAAACTGCATCAGCACCGGATCATGATCCGAAAATTCATACCCCCAATCCATGTGCTGATAAAAATTCACCTGCACATTGTCAGAAACAATGAAACCATCTAATGTAACGGTATAAGTTGTTTCTTCATCATAAGGCGTCTCGGCGCTTCGGCAGGTATTATGTTCCACACTTTCCTTCATCGCGGCGTCAATCGCCATATGAAACCCCTCCGGCAGGCTCTCTCTTGGAAATGGATATGCCCATTCCGGCGCATTTTCCTGTGCTCCCGCCTTTAAATTGTGATTAAAATCACCACCACAAATCACATAGTTTCCCCTCTTATAATCGAATGCCATATCCTCATAAAGGGTGGCGAGCTGTGCCTCCCTGATTTCATCGCTGCCGCCGTAAGCCGAGGTATGTACATTATAGATGCACAAATTGAAACCATTTTCCACAGGAATTCTGGATATGGAATAGCACCTGTCCAAATCCACCAGCTTGCTAAAAGATTCCGAAATGGGAAGGCTTCTGCGCATGGCATCTGTAATCTCCGCACGCGCGTATGTAGCAATGCCCGCCTGATTGGCACCGTGAGGCTCCCATGGCGGGAAAAACAGGAAGGGTGAATCGTAATTCTGTGCAAAATCATAATAATACCCTTCCAAAAATTGATTCATCAGCTCCAACTGATTTGTGTGATAAGAACGGGTACCATCAATATCCACTTCCTGCAAAAGGACAAAATCAGGGTTCACCGTACTGACAATATCTCCCATTGAGCAGACAGCCGCAATCACGCTTTCTTCATCCTTTCCCCATGAGGATTTCCCTCCATCCATAAAAAAACTGTAATCACTTCTGTAAGCGCCAAACCCAATATTGTATGTCATAATAAAATAAGCGCCGCCAGGCGATACCTTAAAACCATTTTCAAAGTCTGAATTTTCTCCATTTCGCTTGACCTCAAGAGTCAACATATCCGGCAGACGATAGTATGTCTTAAAAACATAGGCTGCGTAGCCTCCCAAAAGTGCTGCCAGCACCAAAACTATGATGATCCCCCGCTTGATAGCCTTCTTCACTTTCCGTCTTCCCCCTTTCTTTTTTATATCTCCGCATATCGCAAGCACATCTTGCGGTACTGCATTCATACTTATCAAAAAAGTGCATTCCGTCAGCCTTTATTATACTATCCATAAATAAAAAAACCAACTGAAAAGTAAAAGTAGTAAAATTAGGGAAATTGTGCTATACTCATATGCATTAGAATAAGGAAAGGACATTGACACCAATGAAAAAATCTGATTTTATTTATAAAACCATCCAGTTAATTCTGTTTATTCTGCTGGCAATCGTCTGCTTATGTATTTTAGTATTTGATGCAAATATACATCTCCTTGTAACTACAGATTCCAGCATACGCCTGCTTTATGCACTTTTGTGGGGCATCCTTGGCCTGTCATTCGTCTTTGTTTACTTTGATTTTTCTTTCCTTTCCTCCTACAAAAAAGATTATAAAGAATTAGATCATGCGGTTTATTCCGATCCCCTTTCAGGACTTGCCAACCGCTTTGGCTGTGATACCATGATTGAAAAATATTTAGATAAACCGCTGCCTGAATGCTTAGGCTGCATTATGTTTGATCTGAAGGTAGCTGAAATTAACCGGCTCTATGGACATCTCTACGGCAATCACCATATCAAAGAATTTGCAGACCTCTTAAAAGCCGCTTCCGTTGATCTTTGCTTTGTAGGGCGCAACGGCGGTAATAAATTCCTGGCTTTGTTTGAAGAAGGCAGCCAGGAGAAAATTGACCGGTTTCTTGGCCGCTTAAGAGCGCGGGTGCAGTCTTACAACGATTTTCCTGAAAATCTTCCTATTGAATATAACTACGGTATTGCCTTCCAGGAAGGTGATGCTGCCAGAACAATTACAGATCTGATTGCACTTTCCAACAAAAGAATTGCTTCCCAAAGGTTATAACAGACAATTTACCAGCTGCCACGTAAAGCGTGACAGCCTTTGAATGTCGCATATAACAGGAATTTGATACGGATGCGATTTCTTCTTACACCTTATTTGCAATTCACCAGCTCCACCCCATGGGCGATTCCCGGGATGCTCTGTCCTTCGTTAAAACTGGTTTTGGACAAAAGCGCTCCTGTAGGTACAAACAGCACTCTCTTCCACTTTCCTTCCTCCATCTGTTTTAAGATATAGGCAGATAAAGTAACTGCACTGCATCCGCACCCGCTGCCGCCTGCATGGGCATCCTGGCTCTGATCATAAATCTCCATTCCACAGTCCATATGCACTTTGGAAATATCCATACCCTTTTCACGCATCATGTCCCAAAGAGCCTTCTGGCCTACACTGCCCAAATCCCCGGTAATAATCTTATCATAATCTGATGGTTTCCTGTCGAAATCCGCTAAATGCTGATAAATGGTATCCGCCGCCGCAGGGGCCATACACGCTCCCATATTCATGGAATCCTTTAATCCAAAATCCACTATTTTTCCTATGGTCAGCCCGTCAATCATCGCCCTGTCCTTCTCACTTTTCACACCGCTTAAAATAAAAGCTCCGCTTCCGGTAACCGTCCATGTAGCCGAAAGAGGTCTCTGATTTCCATATCCTAAGGGAAACCGGAACTCCTTTTCTGCGCTGGCAAAATGACTGGAAGTGACACAGGCCGCATGCTCCGCCATTCCCCCCGCAATCAACATGGCTGCCATTGACATAGTAAGGCCGCAGGTAGAACAAGCTCCGTACATGCCGACTAGCGGAATTTGAAAGGAACCAAGACCAAAGCTGCTGGCAATGGATTGACCAAGCAAGTCACCAGCAAATAAATATTTGATTTCATCCTTTTTTAATCCGGATTTCCCAATGGCTATTTGCAGCGCCTCCTTTTGCAGGGTGCTCTCCGCCTCCTCCCAGGTATCACAGCCAAACTTGTCATCCATTCCAACCACGTCAAAGCAGTCTCCAAAGGGCCCCTGCCCTTCCTTTGTTCCAACCACCGAGGCGCTTGCTCTTATATAAACAGGTACCGGCACCTTGATGCTGCGCTCTCCCTGTGCAAAAATTGCTCCAACTGTTGTATCCATAGAAATCCCCCATTCTTGCCAGCAGCCCGCGAATTTGGGTGCAAGCACAAATTTGTTGTGTGAAAGATAATTTACTTTTGGTTAGTTTTTCTCATTCGGATATTTTTATTCGCTTTACAAATAAACCTGCAAAAAAAAATTGAGATATGCCCGTGAATTGTTTATAATAGAAAATAACAGAGGCTGACACGTTTCGCGAGCCAGCTCATTGTCGTCAACAACCTCGCGGCATTCCTCAAGATGGATACATGCTCTTTGAGCCCTGACGCATCCGCCCGACTCATTGCTCGCGGGAATAAAAAACAGAAAGGAGAACATATTTATGTATCATATCATCACAATCGAACGGCGTTATGCCAGCGGCGGGCATGAAATCGGAAAAAGGCTGGCGGAAGCGCTGGGATATAAACTATATGATCGGAATATCCTGTTGGAGGCCGCCCAAAGACTTGATATACCGTTTTTCAAGATTGAGTCCCTAGAAGAAAGCAGTTCGGGCAATATCCTTATGAACCTTTCCAAAACGCCTTTAGGCGGGTTAGCAGGAAACAAAGATTTGCCTCTGGCGGATAAGCTTTTTTTGGAGGAGAAGCAGATCATCGAAAAAGCTGCCGAAGATGGAAACTGTGTCATTGTGGGACGAGCCTCCGGATATATTTTAAGAGAAAAGGAAAACATCCTGCGAGTATTTGTCTATGCTGACCATGAGAAACGGATACAGCGTGCCATAGAGCGGGAGGGCATCCAAAAGGAAGAAGCTGAAAACGCCCTCAAAAAGAATGATAAAAGAAGAAAGAATTTTTATAATTCTTTCACCAGTCATGAGTGGGGGGACCCCAAATACTATGACATGTACTTAAACGCCGGAAAGCTTGGAATCGATCTTTGTCTTAAGCTTTTAATGGAGGCCACGAAAGGGTAAATTTCCAGCCCTATGCTCCATATAAATACACGCCGGCCAAAGGAGGTATGAATATGTGTGGAACAAAATCCGATTGCGAATGATATTTTACAAATCGGAGGTATCAAATGGATTATAAAATCAGAAAAATAAACGAAGATGAATACAATAGCCTTGAAAACTTTTTGTACGAAGCAATTTTTGTTCCAAAGGGTACGCAGCCCCCGCCAAAAGCAATCATCCAAAAGCCAGAATTACAGGTATATTTGACTGATTTCGGGAAACGCGCGGGGGATTACGGCCTGGTTGCAGAGACCGGGCAAAAAATGATTGGAGCAGTTTGGGTGCGCATTATGAATGATTACGGACACATCGATGACAGTACCCCTTCCTTTGCTATTTCTCTTTACAAAGAGTACCGTCATTTGGGGATAGGGACCGCTATGATGAAAGAAATGCTGCATTTTTTAAAAGAGCAAGGCTATCGGCAGGCATCGCTTGCTGTTCAAAAAGAAAACTATGCTGTGAAAATGTATCAAAATGTGGGATTTGAAATAATTGATGAGAACAGTGAAGAATACATAATGCTCTGTAAATTGAAATACATAGCTTAAGGCGCCGTCATCGGCGCCTTTTTTTGTACTCTTTCTTTTCCTTACGCTTAACTGCAATACCGCTTATAGGCTCCCCTCCACAGAAAGACCGCCAAAGGCATCCCAACCAATTCAGCTAAAATAAATGCAATCCAAATCAAATTTAAATTTCCGAATCCTCTTAACCCTAAGGCGAACAAAACCGGAAGAATTGCCTGCCGCGCCATAGTCAGATACATACTTTTCGTCCCAAGGGAAAGTCCCTGCAGCGCTGCCGCAAAAACTAAGTTAGGAATAGATGCGAAGTAAGCAACTGCCAAAATTCTAAGCGCCGGAATACCGATTGTAAGCATATAATCAGATGCATCAAAAATCCCCAGCACAATTTTAGGAATAAGCTCCAGTCCTACAAAAAACACAAGATACAGCAGCACCGAATAGATCAATGTCCACCTGATGGATTCCTCAATGCGCTTTTTCTTTCCGGCGCCATAATTATATGCGACAATTGGAATCAAACCATTATCAATACCATGTACTCCCACCGTAGCGATATTTTGAATTCTCGCGCAGACGCCATAAACTGCCACGGCCGTAGTGGAAAATGCCAAAAGAATCGAGTTCATGACAATGCTCACAAAGGATGTCAAAACCTGCACCAAAGTAGATGGGATTCCCACCTTGAGTATCTCCAGTATGCTTTCTTTATCCTGATGCAGGTGAAAAGAAAATTCGATTTCCTTATTCCATCTTTTGTTTATCAAAATACCTGCTATCGCGCCTACAATCTGGCCGATTATTGTTGCAACCGCCGCCCCCTTAGCCTCCATTCTCGGTATCCCAAATAATCCAAAAATAAAAATCGGATCCAAAATAAGATTTGTAATAGAAGCAGCAGATAAGGTAAACAGGAAAAGATGCGACTTTCCACTGGCTATCACAAAACGGTCAAAGACCCATTGACCCATTTGACCAATAGAAAACAACATACATATCATAAGATAATCCCGCCCATAGGCTGCGATTATCTCGTTCCCACCGGACTGCCACGCGAAATATGGTTTCACAAATATCAGACAAATCAATACAATGATTACCCAGGAACACAGCGCAATAAAAATAGAAGCATCCGCCGCCTTTCTGACTTTATCCGGTTTCTTTTCTCCTAATGCTCTTGAAATAACCGCATTTAAACCTACGGCATTGCCCAGTCCAAGAGATGACACCAATACCTGAACCGGCGCTGACAGCGACAAAGCTGTCAAAGCATCCTCTGACACCCTTGACACAAACACAGAATCAATAAAATTGTAAAGAGAATTAATAAGCAGACTTAACATCAGGGGAATACCCGTTGCAATAATAAGCTTGCTCATCTTCTCCGTTCCCATTCTGTTTTCTTTTTGCATGATGGTATCAGCCATATATTTCTCCTTTCCATAACTGCAAATAACTCTCAGCTCACGATTATGTTACGACCAAAAGCACAAAATTTATCAGCCAAAAATTCCATACATAAATTTCAACCAGCCTTCGCAGCAGCAAAAAGCGGATTCCATGTTCCTCTCACATAACAAATCAGGAACAGTATAAACAACAGCAGATTATGGGCTATCATACATGCCCAGGCTGAAATCAGTCCCATCCCTAAAAGCTGCGTACAGATAAAAGTGCCCACAATCCGCACCAGCCACATACCAATTATATTGTACACAAAAGGCCCTTTGGTCCTGCCTACGCCCATCATAAAACCTTCTATTATAATAGAGAATCCATAAAAGGGTTCCGAAACCGCCACCATACGCAGCACACTGGTTCCCAGCGAAATAACCGTATCACTGGCAGAAAACAGCCCCATCAACCAGGGCGATGCCAAAAAGAGGCAGGCCCCAGAGCCAATCATCAAAATTGTTTCCAGCGGAATAAACATGGATGCCAGATTTTTCATGCGCTTCCCATCATTGGCACCGTAGGCGTTACCGGCAAGGGTAGCCGCCGCCGTCTGCATCCCATACCCTGGAATATAAAAAGCGGATTCCACTGTGTTTGCAATGGTATGAGCTGCGGTGGAGGTTTCTCCAAGGGAATTGATCATAGCCGCAAATGCCACATATCCAAGAGAGGTTCCAAAACGCTGCAGCATATTGGGAAAAGCCACTTTGAGACAGGGCTTCAAAATTTGTAAATCTAAAGTAAACTTCTCTCCCCTCGGTGAAACCATAGGATGTCTCCACAATACACAAGTAATAAAAATGCCGCCAATGGTAAAAGCTATGGCGCTGGCTATGGCTGCTCCAATCACCCCAAGCCCTGCTCCCCACATCCGTAAATGGAAGGAAAACAGTGATAATTCCCGTTTCGGATAAATCAAAAGGAAGTTGAAAACCACATTAACCAGATTCACAAGCACCCCAATTTTCATAGGTGTCTTCGTATCACCTGCAGAGCGAAGTACTGTGCCAAAAATAATGCTGGCTGTTCTTGGCAGCATGGGAAGATACAAAATTAGAAAGTACTGTGATGCCATCTCTCTAATGTCTTTATCTACCTGCATCCATACCGGCACCATCCCGCTTAAAGATACAGTCACAATGGTAAAAAATACGCCCAAAACAAATGTAATCAAAACCGCCTGCGAAACTGCTCGTTTTGCGGCGGCCTGTTCGTTTGCTCCATATGCTTTTGCTATGTAGGAAAGAAATCCCACACCTACAGCTGAAATAGTGCTGCCAATCAGCCAGTTAACGGTTCCCGTTGACCCAACCGCGGCTGTAGCCTGCGTCCCCAGGGAGCCCACCATGGCCGTATCAATGTACTGAACAGCCGTCTGCATCAATTGTTCCAGCATAGTGGGCCACGCAAGGGTAAGAATCGTAATCAACATCCCCCGGTCTATCCATTTCTTATCCACTAATTTATTTGATTTCGGTGATGGTACATGCTTCATAAAAACGTCCTGAATGAATATCTTAATTTCCGCTATTTCTACATAATCTATATATGATTACTTCTGCTTTTTCATCCTATCATGAAAGTTAACGGCCGTCAACGACTACACATAAATCCGCTTACAGCACTGGTTGGAACTTCATCTTTGTACCTTTCCGAACAACTTCGATATAATGGATTTTACTACTCTTGGCATATTTTAAACCTATGTAAGTATCCTGTGTATTCTCCCCAATTGCAAGAGAATAGCATATCCGGTTTCTTTTATTTTCAACCGATACATATTCCGCTACAATTTGTGCACATTCCCTGTTGCATTCTGCAAATACATTGTCGCCGCCATCCATATAAACAATACCGCCATGTTTTTCCAAAACTTGAACAAATCGAAACAATGTATCCTTAACGGAATTGCTAAAACACCTTAATTCTTCTAATTTTTCTTCCAAAATAAGCTGCTGTAATCGTGTGCCCACCGAATCTCCATCTATTGCAATATACATATTTTCCATTCTACTTTCTTTTTTTCATAAATTCCCAAAATTTCGTATTTTCATGGATATTCTTTATTACTTCTATACATAGATTAATGACAATTCTTCCTTGGTCCTCAGTCAGCAAAATACCATTTTCCGAATAGTGCGCTGAAATATTCCGATACTCTCTCAGCGATGCAAGGAGATTGGGAACGGCAGCCAGCGCTAATGTTTCCTTTTTCTTCCCGTTTTTTACATAACTTCTTGAGAAATAGGTCAATATACCCACAGGATCTCTATTCGCTGTAATACAAATCTTGTTATCGGCACAATATTGCCGGCACTCCTTATCATCCTGCAAAAAAGCAACCAATGAATGAATGATTTTCTCATTGCCTATCGTTACATTCGCCACTACACTCCTATAATCCGTTCCGGAAAAAAATTCTTTGATTCCACTGCTTAATCCGTCATATATGACTTTTAACGGTCCGTTTGTCCTTCTTTCACTCTCAGAAAACAATTCCCGCATCTCGTCATTGTAATAGATTAAATCAAAATAACTTATTTTGGCTAATTTGCTCACACAATCTACTTGTCTCATTTTTATATAATCATAGTCGCGCCCGGAAAGCATAACTTCCTTCGGGGCAGACTTTAATATAAGATAGTAGATACGGTCGATTTGGCATAAATTCGCCGCCATAAACAGCAAAGACGATGTGGCTTTCTGTCCATTGCTCAAATCCACAATTTTTTCTTCATCATTTGCAAACACATGAAAAAGCAGTAATGTATCAATACTTCCATCAGGATTGATCCGTACTCCCTCTCTAATAAAATTGCCAAAATATTTTCTATAAATCTCAACCTGCTCATTTTGCAATTTTTCACTCTCAGGACTGTCAAAAATCACCACTTTATGAATCATGATCTGCGGCTCTGCTTCTCTTACTGCTTTTGCCACTAATTCCACCGTATGTAAATTAATATTGCCTATTGTATACAATATAGCCATACTTCATCACTCTTTCCAAAAGTTCTTTCATCGCATTACTAATTTTATCGTTTGCTTTTTCTTTACAAAAGTATTTACATATACGACCATCGGCTTTTACTCATTAAAAACAGGTAAACGCGCCATCAATGACGAAATCCGAACCTGTGGTAAAAGTACTGGTATCCCCCGCAAGATAGACGCAAATTGATTCTAATTCTTCCGGTTTCCCCATTCTCCCCATAGGCGCCATCTCATTCCATTTTTCGATTAGCGGAATAAGTGTTGGAGAATTAAGCGTCAATTCCGTGCCAATATATCCGGGACTGATGCTGTTTACACGCACCCCCCGCTTTGCCCACTCAATCGCAAGGGACTTCGTCAATTGAATCACACCTGCCTTTGATGCATTATAAGCGCACTGAGGCTGGGGCACATTCACAATATGTCCCGACATGGAGGCCGTATTGATAATTGAGCCGCCGCCATGTTCCAACATGTATTTGCCCGCGGCAATATCCGTGAGAAAAACTCCGTTCAAATTAACGTTGATCACCTTATACCACTGTTCAAAGGTCATCTCCTCCGCCGGTACATTGATACAGATTCCGGCATTGTTATGGCAAAAATCCAACCCGCCCAGCTCCCTTACCACCTGGGCTACCATTGCATCCACCTGCTCTTTGTCCGTACAGTCCGTCTGAATGGCAATCACCTTCCTGCCCGTATCACCGGCCAGTTCTTCCGCCGTCTTTTTGGCCTCCTCCAAGTCCAGATCCACAACCGCCACGTCAGCCCCTGCCTGCGCAAAGGCTCTGGCCGTACACTTTCCAATGCCTCTGGCTGCTCCTGTAACGAATCCCTTCTTTCCGTCCAATCTCATTTTCTCAATAATTCCCATCGTTTTACCCTTCCTTTCCTTTATCTCATTCATAAATTATGACCACTCCTTAACAGTAGAAAAGACCTTATCCCCCTGTCGTTTCCCTATTTTGGTCGGACAAACCCGTCAAAAATCTGATTCACATAAACAAATGATAGGTTTGTATTTCCGAGCATTTATCATTTTCTAACGAAAACTTTACAATCCACGGCATTAAATCCTTCCGTCTTTGCACCTCTAACAGCGATTCTCCTTTCGAAAGCTTAAAGTTAAAATCCTCCCACTGCTTTTTGCAAAAGCCGTTGAAATCCTCTATCCACTCGTTTTTGATCTTTCGCTCCCTGAAGTCATCTATTAACTTTATTTCCAGTCCTTTGAAATCAGCAAATTCCTTTATTGTATCTACAGCCCTTTTATATGGGCTTGATAATCAACATCTATACCTTTATCCCACAAAAATTCAGTTACACACCTGCGGTCCTTTAACCCTTTATCTGTCAGCTCGCGGGTCAAATCATCATGGTTATGAAAATTGGGGGCCGCATGGCGGACAAAATAAATCGTAGTCATTTTAACTCCATTCTCTCCTGTCACATCCATACCTGAAACCCTAAAACCTGCGTCATATGCAATTGCATTTCCTGGTTCCGCTTTACTTTTATATTATACTCTATTGAACACAGACACACAATTGTTACTTTTCGGGGCATAGATACCAAATTTGCGGCAGTAAAGCCGAAGCCTCAACTGTTATGGTGATTTTTATCAGTTTTTATCATGCTGTTGACGAAAGGATACTTTCAGTATATATTACATGTTGTACTTGAAGTTCAAATAGAGCGATAGAATTACCAAATGAAACGGAGGAAATGTTTTCCCTTTCCCGCCCCGCGGCCCATACGCGTTTTAGCGGTATTTTTTTTGTACAAATCTTGTGCACACAAGACGCAGTATTACAGAATGGTTTGCAATGCAGAAGGGGATAAACGGAAAGGAATAAACAATGATTTCTTTTGAAAATGATTATATTGCCGGCGCACACCCGCTGGTTTTGAACCGCCTTGTGGAAACAAACCTGGAAAATCTCTCCGGGTACGGCTCAGACCCATACAGTGAAAGGGCCAAAGAAAAAATCAAAAGGGCCTGCCAATGCCCTGCCGCACAGGTGGAGCTTTTGGTTGGCGGTACCCAAACTAATCTGATTGTCATATCAACTATGCTCCATGACCATGAGGGCGTTATTGCCGCCCAAACAGGTCACATCAATGTCCACGAAGCCGGCGCCATTGAGTATACCGGTCATAAAGTTTTGGCCCTTCCCCATACAGACGGGAAATTAGATCCAAAAGTCCTAGAAAAATATCTTGGAGATTTTTATGCCGATGAAACCTGCACACATATGGTATTTCCGGGAATGGTCTATATCTCACAACCCACCGAATACGGCACACTTTACACCCTAAATGAATTGACGCAGCTTTCTAAGTTATGCCACAGCTGCCATATTCCCCTTTATTTAGACGGCGCCCGCCTTGCCTACGGTCTCATGAGCCAGGAAACAGATGTGACGCTCCCTGATATAGCGCGGCTATGTGATGTGTTTTATATTGGCGGAACCAAGGCGGGGGCTTTATGCGGTGAGGCCGTTGTTTTTACGGGGACAAAAAGGCCTGAGCATTTTATAACCTCCGTCAAAAGGCGCGGGGCGCTCCTTGCGAAAGGCAGACTCACCGGCGTCCAGTTTGACGCTCTTTTTTCAAAGGATTTATATTTCCAAATCGGCCGTCATGCCATTCTTATGGCGGAAAAATTAAAGACAATTTTTCATCAAAAAGGAATTCCCTTTTATTTGGAATCCCCAACCAATCAGCAATTTGTCATCCTTGACAATGTGCAAATGGAAAAACTGCGGCAACAGGTCTGTTTTAGCTTTTGGGAAAAATATGACGATAACCACACCGTAGTCCGCTTTGTGACCAGCTGGTCTACCACAGAGGATGACCTGAAAAAGCTGGAATTAATATTGCCAGAATTATGATAGAAACAAACAATAAGCTGCCATGGTCCGCCAGGCAGCTTATTGTTTGTTTCTTCTATCAATCACCAAATTCCAGATAAGCGCCTTTCATAGGGCTCGCCGCATGTTCGCTAAACAGGCGCAGTGCCCCTCTCTTATAGCGAAGTTCTCTGGGTTTCCAATTTTTCCTGCGTTCTGCCAAAACCGCACTAATTTCTTCAGGGGTTTTCTCCACGCCATGAATGCCAATGATGTTCAATTTCCGCTCCATAACATCAATCTCAATCAAATCCCCTTCTTCCACCAGCGCAATAGGCCCTCCGTCCGCTGCTTCCGGGCTGCAGTGGCCAATCACCGGGCCGGTAGATGCCCCCGAAAAACGTCCGTCCGTAATAAGGGCAATACTTCTTCCAAGCTCTTTGTCACTGCTGATTGCCTCGGAGGTGTAAAACATTTCCGGCATGCCGCTCCCCTTAGGGCCCTCATAGCGGATAAAGACAGCATCTCCTTTTTCCACCTTATGCTTTAACACGGCGTCCAGACATTCCTCCTCGCTGTCAAAGGGCCTTGCCCGCAGCACCGCCCGGAACATTTCCTTCGGGCATGCCGTATGTTTAATAACAGCTCCCTCCGGCGCCAAATTCCCCCGCAGGATGGCAATACTTCCGTCTGTTCCAATTGCCTCATCAAAAGGGCGGATGATATCTTTTTTGGTCACCTGACAGCCATAGCGCTTATTAAATTCCTGAAGCCACTTTTCACAACGCTCATAAAATCCGTTCTGTTTTAGTTCGTCCAGATTCTCTCCCAATGTTTTTCCCGTCACCGTCATTACATCCAGATGCAGACAGCCGCGAATCTCCTCCATAATAGCGGGAACACCGCCGGCATAATAAAAACACTCCGCCGGCCAGCGTCCTGCCGGACGTATATCCAAAAGATACCTTGCATTTCTGTGCAGACGGTCAAAGGTATCCCCTGTTATCTCAATCCCTAACTCATGGGCAATAGCCGGTATGTGAAGCAGACAGTTTGTGCTTCCGGAAATTGCGGCGTGAACCAGAATCGCATTCTCAAAGCTATCCATAGTTACAATATCACTGGGGCGCATATTTTTCATAAACGCAAGCTTAACCGCCTGTTTTCCGGCCTCTTTTGCAAATGCAAGAAGATCGGGGCTTGTTGCCGGCATCAGCGCGCTGCCTGGCAGAGCCAGGCCCAGCGCCTCCGCCATGATCTGCATAGTTGACGCGGTTCCTATAAAGGAGCAGGCACCGCAGCTAGGACAGGCATTATGCTTTGCCCAATTTAACTTTTCTTCATCTATTTCGCCCCTCTGATACTTTGCGCTGTACATTCCAAGCTGTTCAAGCGTCAGCATGTCAGGCCCGGCATTCATAGTCCCCCCCGGTACCACCACTGCCGGAATGTTAACCCGGCATAATCCCATCAGATTTCCCGGCATTCCCTTGTCACAGCTTGCAAGATAAACGCCTGCGTCAAAAGGAGTTGCGTTCGCCTGAATCTCAATCATGTTGGCAATCATCTCACGGCTTACAAGGCTGAAATTGATACCGTCCGTTCCCTGACTCTCCCCGTCACACATATCCGTACAGTAATATCTTGCGCCAAACCCGCCGGCTTCTTCAATTCCTTTTTTTACTTCTTCAACCAGCAGATTTAAATGACCGCTGCCCGGGTGGGAATCCCCGTAAGTGCTCTCTATGATCACCTGGGGCTTTGACAAATCCTCCGGTTTCCAACCGGTTCCAATGCGCAACGGGTCCAGTTCCGGTGCCAGCGTGCGCATTTCCTGACTTTTTAATTGAACCATAATAAGCCTCCTTAAACTAAATTCCTGGGTAGAAATTTTAAAAAAGTTTTATGCAAAAAATGAAATAATAAGCGCCACGATAAAACCGGTTCCGCCCACAAGCGTCTCCATAATCGTCCACGTTTTTAATGTCATCTTTTCATCCATTCCAACTAAAGATTTTACCAGCCAGAACCCGGAATCATTAAAGTGAGAGCAGACCGTTGCGCCTCCTGCAACGGCAGCCGTTGTACATGCAAGATACAAAGGAGACAAATCTGCGATACCCGGTATTGCCGCAACTATTCCGGCCGCCATGGTCATTGCCACAGTGGCGGAACCTACGCAGATGCGCACAAGGGCAGCTACAATAAATGCAAGCACCACGATTGGCAGAGACATGGAAGATACCGCATTTCCAATCACATCCCCAAGACCTGAATACTGCAGCACATAGCGCAGCACGCCGCCGCATGCCGTCACCAGCAATATCAATCCCGTAGGCTCTAAGGATTTCGTCATAACCTTTTCCAGTTCTTCCGTGCTGTATCCATGTTTCAGCCCAAGTAGAATCATTGCGGCAACAGTTGCAATCAGCAGCGCTACAAAAGGCTCCCCAAGGAAACCAAACACCGGCTGCAAAGAACTAAGAGCCGGAACCACCCCGGTCACGGAATCCAGTATGATCAGTACAAGTGGAATCAGAATGATACCCACAATTGCCCAGAAATTAGGCAGTTTAGACTCGTCATAATCCTGCTGGCTGGCCACATGCTCCGGCACAGGAATGTTGTATTTTTTCCCGCAGATAGAGCCCCATATGGGCCCTGAGACTACCATTGCAACCGCCCCACAGAAAATGCCAACCAGGATAACCCATCCCAGGTCTACGTTTAACATAGTTGCAACAAGAATCGGTCCCGGCGTTGGCGGTATGAACGCATGGCCCACGGCCAGGCCGGCCAAAAGGGGAATTGCATAAAACAGGGAAGATCTCTTTGTCCTTTTTGCAAGTGAAAATGCAAGAGGAATCAAAATAATAAGCCCGGCGTCAAAAAATACCGGCATTGCGATTACCAGCCCGGTAATTCCAAGCGCCCAGGCTGCCTTTTTATCTCCGAACCATTTCACCATGGTAACCGCCAGAGTCTGCGCGCCACCTGATATTTCCAGTATGGCGCCAAACATAGATCCAAGCCCCACCAGCAGGGCAATTCCTTTTAGTGTGTTACCGATACCGTCATTTACCGCATTCACAATATCTTCCACAGGCATACCTGCAATCAGGCCGATAGCAATGGCGCCTGTCAAAATGGAAATCATAGCCTGAATTTTAAACTTAATAATCAAAACCAATAAAATTACTAATCCAATGATTGCTGCAATCACAAGCCTTGTAGGGTTCAAAGCAGCTGCTTGTGCACTCATAATCTTTCCTCACTTTCATCTCTTTTTAGCAGATGGATGCCATACTGCAGACCGACTGCTTTTCTTACAATAAACCGGCCCGCTAAACGTGGCAGCTTTTGTTACGATAAGCCTGCCCGCTAAGCGTAACAACTTTTGCTGCAATAAGCCAGCACTCTAAGCGTGACATCTTTTGTTAACATATGGTCAATTTGCAAAACGTATGACCGTTATTTATTTTTCCTCCCTTCTTAACCATAATCATATGACGTATTATGTATTTTACATATATATGTTACTTTTAACACTCAATAATGTCAATATGTCTGATGTTTATTCTTATTTTTCGTGTGTTTACACAAAAAAGGAGAGGTTTTTCCGCATTTACCCCTCCTTTTTTGTGCAATATTATAAATCATTTTTACTTTATCTCATCTAACATAAAAATATTTTTAATCATTTCATTCATGGTCTGATTTATTCTTCGATTTATTTTTCATCTGTGTTCTCTTGTGCTCCTTTTCTTTTTTGATCAATGCCTGTCGGTTATAAGTTAAATGCATCACCATGGCGCACCTTGCTCCCACCGGGTCATGGTCTAAAATTGCATTCACCACCGCACGATGGGTTTCAATGGTCTCCTGCATCAATGTTCTATGGGTCAGGTTTGCAAAGGTCATGACCGCCGTATTGATGACCGGAATCAATGTCTCAACCACGCGGTTCTTGCTGCACCTTGCAATACAGGTATGAAATTCAATATCCTTAGGGATATGGTTTTTCCCCTCCAAATACATTTGTTCCGTTTCATCACAGAGCTTTTCAAGCTGCTCTAATTCCTCCTGGGTTGCATATTCTGCCGCAAGTGAAGCAATTTCCGGCTCAAGCATAAGCCGCACGTCAAATAATTCAAGGGCCAGTTTATATTTATCCTGCAGCTTGGACAGCCTTAGAGGGTCATCCTCCAGAGTGCGTGTAGCGGCAATATAAGTGCCGGATCCTCTCTTTACCTCAAGTATTCCCTTTGTCACAAGGCCTTTGACTGCTTCTCTTATGGTACTGCGCCCCACACCGAACTTCTCAGCCAGTTCAAACTCATTTGGTATTTTCTGTCCTACCTCTAGCTGCTCCTTTCTGATGAAATTCAATAATTCATCTTCTATCTGCTCTCCCAGAAGCCTTCTATCAAATTTATCAAACTGATACATAACGTTATCTATTCCTGCCTAATTTATAATATTGATCCGGTAACAATTCAGCCCTGGATTTTGCACTTGCTGCAAAGTACTTTTCAATGTGTAAATTTGACCACCAGGAAATCTCCCCCCCGCCGCAGATGATTTGAAATGGGTAGATTTCGTAAAATTGCAGCCGAAGACTTAGCTGTTACCGCCGTTGCGTATCTACCAGTTCTATGGATTGCTGCAGATACCCCATATTCTCCTTTAAAAACATGCTAAAATCATAGCCGCCTGACCGATATACATTCCGAAATGCACCCCACACAAACAGCAACGTCACTTCCATGAGTATGATCCACATTAGTTTATCTGGCAGATTATTTTGAAAATGACTCAAGGTATAGGACTGGAACATGACATGGGGTATCTCGTCATGCAGCATCTGCTTACATATACTTTTCAGCGCAATGGAATCCGTATTTCGGGAAAGCGCATCATAGTAGGTAAGGGCTATCATCTCTGCCGTCACTAAAACCGTAACCTCACATTTTACGCCTCCAAGACGCCGCAGGCTCCGAAATATCCTGTCTAAAAATGACGTTTCCTTTGCCCCCACATGATGAAAATCCATATATTTTTTCATATATGCACTGTGCCAGTTTTCCTCCCTGACAAACCGCTCCATAGCCTCTTTATATTCCGGGACTTGATTCTCATCTGCAAAAATCTCCACCCTTTCCATCAGATATTTACCATCAGAGCCCTCTCCCTTTTGAAATTCCCTTACCGAAGGAAAAATCCGCCTTCTTACTGCCTCCGGTAGATTTTTCTCCTGTGAAAAATCAATCTTCAATCTTCGTTTATCATTTCGTGAAAAATAGTCGTTCCATTCTTTATAGGTAAACCGATTCATTTTAGATTTTTTAAAATCGACCACAGACACTACCTTCTTTCCATACACTTTGTACACTAATCCCGGATCGCTGCTTTGCAGCGCATAAATCCGGCTGAAGAATGCTCGCCTTTTCAAATTATAAAATAAGAAATTTCATTTAGCAAGATCAGTGACGTTTTGTAAAGGACTTTTTAATCATATTCACAAAAATTTTACGTTTTATGGCAAAAAATCAGAGCCGGAAACCTGTTTTTCAGATTCCTGGCCCACATTTCTGTTTATACTGTTCTTTCAGCTTTCAATTTCTTTACTTCATCCAGAGAAAGTCCAGAAATATTTGCAATTTCTTCCAGAGCATATTTTCCAGCTGACAGCATACGAAGAACAACCTCTTTTAAAGATTTATTTCTCATATCTTCCATAATTTGACACATCTCACTCCTTTCGGATCTTCTTTTAGATATCTCGTCCTTTCTGCCATCAGTTCAAAATTCATATCATTTGCTTGGGTACAGTTAAAATCATGTATGAGTTTTCCTATATCAGATTCTCCACGATATCCACCATTCACATAAAGGATATGCTCCCCATCTTCAAAAGATTTACCCGTTGCAAGGTTGATTCTCTCAATCGGATAAACTGCTTCGCCCTGACCGTAACAATCTTTTTCAATGATAAAGATTGTTCCAAATCATATTTTTTTCCAGTCGAATCCGTTCCATATGCATCCAAGCAGATAGAACGAGCCCCGGCCAGTCTTTTCATATCTTTCTGTATTTCACAATTAATAATAATTAAATCAGGTTTATCAGTGATAATTCGTAACACAAATTCAGCCAATGGAATGTTATACTTAAAAAGACAACGCATGAAATCATCATCGATTGGCCTTAGCCGATGCTGTGGTGGTAGTGTCCTCTGTGGTTTTCCCGTTACTTATAAATTCCCCTTTTCATACAATCATGTTCTGTTAGCCCTTACTCACAATCTCTTTTGCCACCGCTTTGGCCGCCCTGGCTCCTTCCTCCCGGATTATATTTTTACGAAAGGTCTTTTATTGTTTATCATCCGGGATATCCGTAGCGGCTGTGGTCCTGTTCTTCACAGGAACCGTCCCTAAAACCACCGACAGAAAAACCATCATAAGTACCCAGGTAATCGGTTCCGTAATGCTTGTGCCTAAAAAGCCAAACCGCGGAATCAGATATGCCGCCGCAAGCGCCTTCATCACAAGCTCGATCACACTTGAAAGGACAGGCGCCACCTTATAGCCGATTGCCTGCATAGTTTCCCTAAGGCACATCAAAATCGTCACGGCAGGATAAAAGGAGAACTGTATCCGAAGGCACATCACGGCATTTTGAAGCATTTCCCCATCCTTGGACCCAGTAAGCAGCGTCACAAGCTCCCTGCCAAAGAGCCACACCATAAGACAGGCGGCCACCGCCCATAAGACTTCCACTCCCAAAACCTTTTTAAGGGTCTTTTTGATTCTCATCATCTGTCCTGCTCCCAGATTCTGCCCTGCGAAAACAGAGCTTGCGATAGCAATTGTGCATGCAGGCTCAAGTAATGTCTCCATAATGCGCCTTGAAACCGTAAACGCCGTAATGACACTCTCCCCTAACCCATTGGTAGAGCGCTGGAAAATCATAGTCCCAAAATCCACCACACAATGAACAAGCGCCATGGAAATGCCGGTAGAAACCAGTTCCGCTATCAGTAAGCCTGAAACCTGAAAGTCCTCCCTTTTGGGCAAAATTGTTCTATAATTCTTAAAAAGATATCCGCCGCACAATACTGCACAAATCCCCTGGGAAAGCACTGTTGCCACTGCCGCGCCGGCTATCCCGGCCTTGACCCCGGCCACCAGCACAACATCCAGTACAATATTGAGCGCAAAAGAAAAAACCAGGAAGTAAAGAGGAGCCCTGCTGTTTCCCATAGCTCTTAATATTGCCGCAAACATGTTATAGCATATAGTGCAAATCATCCCCATACAGATAATTACAATGTATTCATATGCCTGCTCAAAAATTTCTTCCGGTGTGTTGACAAACTGAAGCAGCGGTCGCAAAAAGAGTAATGAAATCAGGGTTATTCCAAGGGTCACTCCCACATTTAAAGTCATCATCCCTGCTATTGAGCTTTTCAGCTCTTTTTCATTATGAGATCCAAAGCAGCGGCTCACCACAATACCGTATCCGTTATTCATCCCAAAAGCAATATGTAAAAGAAAGCTATATAAGGCCACACTCGCCCCAATGGCTGCAATGGAACCATCTCCTAAATTATGTCCAACTACTATGGTATCGACCATCGCATAAAGCTGCTGAAAAATATTCCCAATAAACATAGGGACCGCAAAACGAAATATTAACCTTAACGGTCTGCCCATCGTCATATCCACGACCTGCATATCCTTTTTATTTTTGCATTTTTTATTCATTTTCTTTCATTCTTTTTCGTTCTTCGTTTTTTCTTTCTATCAATCCCCCATGCGCCGCGCCTTGGTCCATCTCCCATGAAGAAGGCCCTGTCGGAGAAAATAAGAAAACTAAAGGAATGCGTTGACGCTGTAGACTATAAGGTCTGGTATTATGAAAAAGCAAAACAGGCCGGGACTCTTTCGGTACACAATACAATGAAAAAGGAAGACATTCCTCCCAGAATGCAGACAATCCGTTCCCGTATGAGCCATGTTACAAGGCTGAAGGAGGAATAGATTCCCTGCAATAGCAAACTATGGATCTCCCTTTCCCTTCCGGGGCCTTCGCAGAAGTTGCAAACCCTCGTTGTATAGTCACTCCTCCTCCGCCTCCACATTAAATACAACAGGGCGTATGCCGTCCGTACAACAGACAATGGTCTGCCCGTCCCTGCGGTTCCAAGGCGTAAATGTGGAACCTGATGCTATGGCATTGATACTCTGATAAATATCGCTCCATGCCCAGGGGGCAGAATCCTTCCGGCATTTGGGCGTTTCCCTCGAACGGAAAGGTATCGCCCACATTCAGCAGTGCACAAGAACCCACTTGCCCGCCATCTGTCAGATATTCCTTTGCAAGGTCCTCATAAAATTCTTTTCTGAGCACTGTTATTTTTACTTTCTTCATGTTTCGTAACCCCTCTTTGGCAGCTTTATTGCCCTGGTTCTTCGCCGATTGGTCTTGCCATTCAGTTTTCTCCCATCTTTACAAGCTTCGCTGCCTGGTCCGCAGCAATGCAGGCATCAAGGATCTCCTGAATATCCCCGTTCATCACCTTATCCAGCTTATAAAGGGTAAGCCCGATTCTATGGTCTGTGACGCGCCCCTGTGGGAAGTTGTAGGTACGTATCTTTTCGGAGCGGTCTCCGGTTCCAATCTGGCTCCTTCTAAGCTCTGCCTCCGCGTCATGTCTTTGCTGCTGTTCTATGTCATAAAGCTTTGCCTTTAAAAGGGCAAAAGCCTTTGCCTTATTTTGGAGCTGGGACTTTTCTGTCTGACTGTACACCACGATTCCCGTAGGATAATGTGTCAGCCTGACCGCTGAGTCTGTGGTATTGACACACTGTCCACCGTTACCCGATGCGCGCATAACGTCAATGCGGATATCCTTATCCTCAATCACGATATCAATATCTTCGTCTACCTCCGGCATCACCGCAACGCTGATGGTCGAGGTGTGAATACGCCCTCCCGACTCGGTTTCCGGCACACGTTGCACGCGGTGTACGCCGCTTTCATATTTCAGCTTAGAATAAGCGCCCTGGCCGCTTATCATAAAGCTTACTTCTTTCATGCCGCCAATACCTATTTCATCCACATTCAAGGTTTCCACCTTCCAGCGCTGGCCTTCCGCATAGTGCACATAAAGGCGGTAAATCTCCGCTGCAAACAAAGCCGCTTCGTCTCCCCCTGCGCCTGCCCGTATTTCTACAATAACGTTTTTATCATCATTAGGGTCCTTGGGCAAAAGCAGAATTTTAAGCTCCTGCTCCAACTCCTCAATACGCTTTTTGGAAGAAGCCAGTTCTTCCTTCAACATCTCACGCATATCCTCGTCAGACTCCTCCTCCAACATGGAAAGAGAATCCTCCATATCCTGACCGGATTTTTTGTATTCCTTATATGCCTCCACAATCGGCATCAAATCGCTCTGCTCCTTCATCAGCTTGCGAAATCTCTCCTGATTGTTCGCCACCGTGGGCTCATTTAGCTCACTCATGATTTCCTCAAACCGAATCAGCAAATCCTCTAATCTATCAAACATTGCTTTCATCCTCCATTCAAAACTAAATGTATATATACCTGGCACTACTGTGTCAAATCAACCTGAATATATGCCTGGCACTACCGTGTCAAATCAACCTGAATATATACCTGACACCACTTTGTCAAATCAACCTAAATATACACCTGACACCACTCTGTCAAGTCCCGATAAATCCTGGCAAATTGTAACTCCCCTGTAACCGGCCTTTTCCATAAGCTCCCTTACCGCCGGTCCTTGTTCGCAGCCGATTTCGAAAAAGAGTCTGCCACCGGGATACAAATACCGGTCCGCCGTTTTCACAATCTCCCGGTAAAAGTAAAGTCCATCCTCTCCGCCATCAAGGGCCATGATTGGATCATGATCTCTGACTTCCTCCATCAGCTTTGGAATTTCCCCACTCGGAATATAAGGCGGGTTTGAAACAATCATTTCGTATTTTCCTTCTATCTTTTCAAACAAATCGCTTTGTATAAACTCTGCACTTAAAGAAAGATTTTTGGCATTTTCTCTGGCAGTTTCCAGTGCCTCCTCTGATAAATCGCTCCCAACGCCCTGACAGGAATTAGAATAATTAAGCAGACTAAGGAGAATACACCCCGAACCGGTGCACAAATCCAAAATGCGCATCCCGTCATTCAGACAGCGCATGGCCTCCTCAACCAGCGTCTCCGTATCCTGTCTTGGAATCAGCGCTTTGGGCGTTGCCTTAAATTTAAGCCCCATAAACTCCTGATAACCTAAAATATGCTGTAATGGGATATGCTGCTTTCTTTTTTCAATTTGACTTACATAGCGTTCGTACTGCTTCCTGCCTACCTGTTTATCGCCATGTGCCAGCAGATCATTCCGAGTGGTACCACAAATATCCTCAAGTAAAAGCCGGGCATCTAAAGAGGCTTCCTCGATCCCTGCCTCCTTAAGCTGATTTACACCCATTTCATATAATGCTTTATACTCCATCCTCATCTTCCTCGTCTGTCCCTTCATCCGCCAGCCAGGACTCGTCTATTTCATAGCCGAAAGCTTCCTTCAAATATGCTTTCCAGTCAAAAACGGCTTCCACAGATTTTATGGCAACCTCCACCATACTTTCATCCGGCTCCTTGGTGGTAAGCCGTTGCAAAAGCATGCCCGGCGCCGATATAATCCGTACGAAAATGTTATCGCTTCTCCCGGCAAGCCGTATAATCTCATAAGAAATCCCGGCAATCACGGGTATCAGTGCAACGCGCAGCAAAACCTTTAAAGCCATATGGTCCACACGGATAAAAAAGAACAAGATAATGCTCACAAACATTACAAAAAACAGGAAACTGGTTCCACAGCGCTTATGAATCCGGGAGCTGCGCATCACATTGTGCGGCGTAAGGGGCCTTCCTTTTTCAATACAATTGATGCACTTATGTTCCGCTCCATGATACTGGTACAGTCTGTGAATATCCTTCATAAGGCTGATTCCCACCACATATGCAAAAAAAATAAGAATCCTGATCGCTCCTTCAAGTATCGCAAGCAAAGATGCATTCCTCACATATTCCGCAAGCAGGCCCGAAAGAAAATATGGAAGTAAAATAAAAATACCCACCGCAAGCAGCACGGAAAATACCGTGGTGATTCCCACCAATATACTCTCTCCTCTGCCCCCGGAAACCTTGTCAAGGGCCTTGTCAACCCCTGTCTCCTTGGCGTCTTCATCCTCATAAAAAGAGGCCGAATAATTCAGTGTTTTCATTCCAAGACGCAGGGAATCAATAAAATTAAATATTCCCCTGATAAAAGGAATTTTCACCAGCTTGCTTCCATGCATACATCCATGAAACACATCCACTTCCACTTCAATTTCTCCGTTTGGTTTCCGGACAGCCACCGCATAGTCATCCTTATTTCTCATCATAACGCCCTCAAGCACCGCCTGTCCGCCGATTCCTGAGTAACGGCTGCATTTTTTCTTTCTCATTCAAAACCTCCATATTGCCATAACCTGTCAACTGAATCAGTTTCTTTTCACAGAATGGCCAATGTGTAAACCAGATATAAAAAACTTGATTTTTTATGATTTATCTATACAAAATAAGGTTGAGATGCAACACCCCAACCTTTTTTGCGTAAACCTATTTGTTTGCCATACCATATTTCTTGTTGAACTTATCGATTCGTCCGTCAGCTCTTGCTGCTTTCTGCTGGCCTGTGTAGAATGCATGGCACTTAGAACAAACTTCAACGTGAATATCCTTTTTGGTTGAACCTGTTACAAAGGTATTGCCACAGTTACAAGTTACAGTTGCCTGATAAAACTCAGGATGGATTCCCTCTTTCATGCTATCACCTCTCTATGTTCATTTAACGTTTCTTTAAATAACTTCGTCTTCATCTGCCGTATGGCTTATCCGCACCCGAACCGCGCAGATATAATCCGAAACAGCTTTTTAATTGTATCATAGCTTATTCCATGATGCAAGTACTTTTTAGAACCATTTTATTTTTTTCACAAGATTTACAAACTCCTGGTTGTTTCTGGTCTTTGCAAACATGTCCAGAATCTTATCCACAGCTTCCTCCGGCTTCAGGCCGTTCAGGGCCTTTCGCATAATATTGATTGCTTCTAATTCATCCGGGGCAAGCAAAAGATCCTCCCGCCTTGTACTGGATTTCGGAACGTCAATCGCCGGAAATACCCTTCGCTCGGACAGTTTCCTGTCAAGCACAAGCTCCATATTACCGGTTCCTTTAAATTCCTCATACACCACGTCATCCATCTTGCTGCCCGTATCCACAAGCGCGGTGGCAAGTATGGTAAGAGAGCCGCCCTCCCGCATGTTTCTGGCAGCGCCGAAAAATCTTTTAGGCATATGTAAGGCTGCCGGGTCAAGACCGCCTGACAAAGTACGCCCGCTTGGCGGTACGGTTTGGTTATAAGCTCTGGTAAGCCTTGTGATACTGTCTATCAGGATCATAACGTCCTTTTTATGCTCCACCAGACGTTTTCCCCGCTCTATTACCATCTCCGACACACGCTTGTGATGCTCCGGCAGTTCGTCAAAGGTTGAGTAAATCACCTCCACATTAGGGCCCTCGATTGCCTCTTTGATATCCGTCACCTCCTCGGGGCGCTCGTCAATCAAGAGAATAATCAAGTGGACCTCCGGCGCATTGCGCTTTACGGACTTTGCCACATCTTTTAAAAGTGTGGTCTTTCCTGCTTTGGGAGGAGATACGATCATACCTCGCTGTCCCTTTCCCACAGGGCTGATCAAGTCCATGATCCGCATGGCAACGCTTGCCCCGGGCATTTCCAGATGCAGCCTTTTATTGGGGAAAATAGGCGTCATGTCCTCGAAATTACATCTTCTTGCCGCCACCTCCGGCGCATAGCCGTTAATAGATTTTACATATAGAAGGGCCGCAAACTTTTCCCCCTGGGTTCTGACCCGGGTATTTCCCTCTAAGATGTCGCCCGTCTTTAAGCCAAACCGGCGAATCTGGCTGGGCGCCACATATACATCATGGTCTCCCGGCAAAAAATTCTCACAGCGGATAAACCCATACCCGTCCGGCATAACCTCTAAAATACCGCTGGCAGCAATACCACTGTCTAAGTCCGCAGGAAACTTGTCCTCCTCTATCTTTGTCTCATCGCTTTTTCCCTCTGTCCGACCTGTCTTATATTCCGCTCTTTCCCCGCGTTCTGCTCTATACTCCGCCTTTTCTGCTCTGTTCTCCCGATTATTCGATTTATCTTCTCCCCGGTTACCTGACTGATTGTCCGGCTTTTCCTCGCTCCGTTCATTCCTTCTCTCCGGTTTCTCCGAAGCATTCTGTTTCGCAGGCAAAGCTCCCGGCCCAGCATTCCTTCCCTGAGCCTTCTCCTTATCCTTTTCATCTTCCGCCAGCATAAGCTCTATGAGCTCCGCCTTTTTCATCGTGGATGTTCCTTTAAGCCCTCTGGCTTTTGCAATAGCCTTTAAGTCTGCAAGCGCCAACGACTCGTATTTCTCTCTCATTAAAATCCTCCATTCTTTCTTAAGCCCGCAAAATAAGTGTATACACAAATGAGAACTCTCTTGCAAAGCTAATAAATTTATCTGTTTTCTTTCGGGAATTTATTGCGATTTGTCATCTGAAATGTTTATATAAGGATTATACAACATAACCCAAAAAATAACAAGAACCAAGCGGCCTGATTTAGGAAAATAATCGTATAAACGGTTACTTTTCACGGGTCAGGAATGCGCATTTACTGCGCATTCCGTGAGAACATGATTCAGGTGTGAGGGGCCATTTTTGCGAAGCAAAACTTGGAATATCGCCCCGAATGTTACTAGGAACTGCCCAATGAACCATCACGCCCTTTCATAGGCAGTCTACAAAATAAACTTTCTATTCCTTTCCATCCCAGCAATAAGTACAAAGCTTACATTTATCGATTCCCACCGACTCAATCATATCGTCCAGCCTATGGTACCGCAGGGAGGTGAAATTAAGCTGCACACCGATTCTCTTTACCATTTCCTGATACTCCGGTGTCTCCGGGTCGGAGTAGGCGCTTAAGTTCACATTTTTGGCATCTCCCTCCATCTCCTTGATAATCCGTCTTGTTATCAAGTCCATTTCTGATGAGGACCTTGAAAAGTTCAAATATTTACATCCGTACAAAAGCGGCGGGCAGGCAGGCCTTATATGTACTTCCTTTGCCCCGCTCTGATAAAGAAACTCTGTGGTTTCCCGAAGCTGTGTGCCTCGTACAATGGAATCATCAATCAAAAGCAGGCTTTTATTTTGAATCAGGTCATGAACCGGTATCAGCTTCATCTTTGCAATCAGATTCCGCTGGCTTTGCATGGTCGGCATAAAGGACCTTGGCCAGGTAGGCGTATATTTAATAAATGGACGTGAAAAAGGAATGCCCGACTCATTGGAATAGCCAACCGCATGTGCAATGCCAGAGTCCGGCACTCCTGCCACATTATCCGGCGATACATTATCTCTTTTTGCAAGGAGCGCACCGCAGTTATAACGCATTTTCTCAACGCTTACCCCTTCATAAGAGGAAGATGGATATCCATAATAAACCCAAAGAAAGGTGCAGATTTTCATATCCCCGCCAGGTTTTACAAGCGTGTGCACTTCCTCCGGTGTCACAATCGCTACTTCCCCTGGTCCGAGCTCCCGCTCATGGGTATAGCCTAAATTTAAATAGGCAAAGCTTTCAAAAGAAATACAATATCCTTCTTCTTTCTTTCCGATTGCAACCGGTGTTCTTCCCAGCTTATCCCTGGCGGCATAAATCCCCTTCGGGGTCAAAAGGCATATGGTTATGGAACCATCTATCAGTTCCTGGGCGTAGGTAATTCCTTCAATCAGATTATCCTTTTGATTAATCACTGCTGCCACCAGCTCTGTTGCATTGATATCACCGCCGCTCATTTCCAAAAAATGGGCATGTCCCTCCGTAAACACTTTTTCCACGATTTTGTCCATATTGTTGATTTTTCCCACTGTTGTGATAGCGAAAGTACCGTGGTGGGAACGCACCAAAAGGGGCTGAGGCTCATAATCCGAAATACACCCAATCCCAAGACTGCCATGCATTTCATTTACATCCTTGTCAAACTTGGTACGAAAAGGGGAATTTTCTATGTTATGAATTGCCCGGTCAAAACCATATTCTTTACTGTATACCGCCATTCCCGCTCTCCTTGTCCCCAAGTGAGAATGATAGTCCGTTCCAAAAAACAAGTCAAACACACAATCTGACTTTAAAGCTGCTCCAAAAAATCCACCCAAAAATATACCTCCTGCGATGTTGCTTTGCTGTGACAGTTCTGCTTATCTGAACTGTTACGTTTCTAACTACTACAGAGTTCCTTATTAAACGTTAATTTCTGCTTTTACACCAAGCAGCTCCTTATTCTCATCCAGTATAGGTTTTATTACTTTGTCAAGGAAGCTTTCTACCTGCTCCTTTGCCCGCCCTACATACCTGGAGGGCTCCATTGTCTTTTGTAAATCCGCGAGGCTCATAGGGAAAGCGGGATCTGCTGCAATCAGCTCCAAAAGATTGTTTTCCTTTCCTAAAACCTTCACATTTCTTCCTGCTTCCATAGAAAGCTCCCTGATTTTCTCATGAAGCTCCTGACGATTGCCTCCTAGCTTTACTGCATCCATCATAATATTTTCCGTAGCCATGAAAGGCAATTCGCTCATCATATGCTTTTCGATTACCTTCGGATAAACCACCAGGCCATCCACCACATTTAAACACAAATCCAGGATACCGTCAACTGCAAGAAAGCCCTCCGGTATGGAAAGTCGTTTGTTGGCAGAATCATCCAACGTTCTTTCAAACCACTGAACCGCCGATGTAATTGCAGGATTGAAAGCATCCACCATCACATACCGGGCCAGCGAGGCAATCCGCTCGCTTCTCATGGGATTCCTCTTATAGGCCATGGCCGAGGAACCAATCTGACTCTTTTCAAAGGGCTCCTCCACTTCCTTTAAATGCTGCAGCAGCCTAATGTCATTGGACATTTTATGGGCGCTTGCAGCAATTCCTGCAAGTACGTTGGCAACTCTGGTATCTACCTTCCTTGAATAGGTCTGCCCCGATACGGCATAGCACTCCTTAAAGCCCATCTTCTCCGCAATCATAGGGTCAATTTTGTCCACCAGCTCATGATTTCCATCAAACAGCTCAAGAAAGGACGCCTGTGTGCCGGTTGTCCCCTTAGAGCCTAAAAGCTTCATACCAGATAAGACGTAATTAAGATCCTCCAAATCAAGTAAAAACTCCTGCATCCACAAGGTGGCGCGTTTTCCCACCGTAGTAGGCTGCGCCGGCTGAAAATGAGTAAACGCTAAAGTAGGCTGTCCCTTATACTTATCTGCAAAATCTGCAAGCACATCAAGTACATTTACCAGCTTTTTCTTCACCAGTAAAAGCGCCTTTGTCATTACAATGATATCTGTGTTATCCCCTACATAACAGCTGGTGGCTCCCAAATGAATAATGCCTGCTGCCTTTGGGCATTGCTGTCCATAGGCATACACATGGCTCATTACATCATGGCGCACTTCCTTTTCCCTTGCTTTCGCCACCTGGTAGTTGATATCCTCCGCATGGGCCTTTAGCTCGTCAATCTGTTCCTGCGTGATAACAGGCTTGCCGTCCTGGGAAAGACCAAGCTCCATCTCCGTCTCCGCTAAGGCAATCCACAACTTCCTCCACGTTCTGAATTTCATATCAGGTGAAAAAATGTACTGCATTTCCCTACTGGCATAACGCTCAGACAAAGGGCTGACATATCTGTCTGTACTCATAAAACTCCTCCATACTGCCTGGCTTTTTCATCAGGCCATCAGCAAATATCCAGCATTTATATTGTTACCATTCTAACTTTCAAACTCTCCGCGAATATCCTCCGCAGGCGGCTCTAAGGGATATTTCCCTGTAAAGCACCCCTTACAGATTGGCCTATCTCCCACAATTTCCCCCAGCCGCTCTATCCGCAGATAACCAAGCGAATCCGCCCCGATTATCTGACAGATTTCCTCAACGGAACGATTGCAGGCAATCAGCTGATCCCTTGCAGGCACATCCGTTCCAAAATAGCAGGGCCACAAAAAAGGTGGCGAACTGACCCGCATATGCACTTCCTTTGCCCCTGCTTCCCTTAACATATGTACAATCCGGTCGGAGGTGGTACCGCGCACAATGGAATCGTCAATCATAATAATTCTTTTTCCGTCCACCGCTTCCCGCAGAACATTGAGCTTCACCTGCACACTGCTCTCCCGGCTTTTTTGCCCGGGTTTTATAAAGGTTCTGCCCACATAACCGTTTTTTACAAAAGCCTGTCCGTAAGGAATGCCCGATTGCAGGCAGTAGCCAAGTGCCGCACAATTTCCGGACTCCGGAACACCTACCACCAAATCTGCTTCCACAGGACTGTCCATGGCCAAAAATTTCCCGGCCATGATACGGGAATGATAAACGCTCATACCGTCAATGTAGGTATCCGGCCGTGCAAAATAAATATACTCAAACACACAACGTGCTTGATGCTTTATGGGAATACACATGCTTGTATCCGACTCAATTCCCTTCTCCGGGGAAATGGTGACAATCTCACCGGGCGCCACATCACGCACATGCTCCGCCCCAATGGTGTCAAGGGCGCAGGTTTCCGAAGCCAGGAAATAAGTATTATCCCGTTTTCCAATACACAAAGGCCTGAAACCAAAAGGATCCCTTGCTCCAATCAGCTTGCGGGGAGACATGATAATCAGGGAATAAGCCCCTTTTATCTTTTCCATGGCCTGGGCCACCGCCTCCTCCACGCTCTTAGTATTCAGCCGCTGCCTTGCTATATGATAGGCAATCACTTCCGAATCAATGGTAGTCTGGAAAATTGCTCCAGTATATGCAAGCTCCCGATGAAGCTCTGGCGCATTGATCAAATTTCCATTGTGAGCAAGCCCCAGCGTGCCCTTCACATAATTTAATACCAGCGGCTGGGCGTTTTCCCTTGTGGAGCTTCCGGCTGTGGAATAGCGCACATGCCCCACTCCAATATCCCCCCGCAATTTTTCCAAAATTTCCGGGGTGAAAACTTCATTTATAAGCCCCATATCCTTTGTGCAAAGCACTTTGCCCTTAGGGCCGGTGGTATCACTCACCGCAATGCCACAGCTTTCCTGACCTCTGTGCTGGAGCGCCAGCAAACCGTAATAAATGCTCGGCGCCACATCTCCGCCGTCAAAATCATAAGCCCCAAAAACGCCGCACTCCTCACCGGGCTTATCCATCTGCATCTCCGCACCATCCATCACGCACCGTTTTTCCATTCTGTCATCCTCTACCTTCCCAGTCACAGCGCCACATCTTTCATAATCTCTTTATGGTTCCTCTCATCTGCATCCGTTGCTTAACAACACAAGTCCACGCCAAATCCTTTTCAAAATCTTAAGCCAATCCCAGACGTTTGAATACTTCGTTGTAAGCTTCCTCCACGTTCCCGAGGTCTCTGCGGAACCTGTCTTTATCCAGTTTTTCGTTGGTGTTCACATCCCACAAGCGGCAAGTATCGGGAGATGTCTCATCCGCCAAAAGGATTTCCCCATGGAAACGTCCAAATTCAATCTTAAAATCAATCAGCTTAATATCTGCCTGCAGGAAATAAGCCTTCAAGACCTCGTTTACCTTAAAAGCATATTTCTTGATCGTATCAATCTCCTCCCAGGTTGCAAGTCCTAATGCAACCGCAAAGTAGCTGTTGATCAAGGGGTCCCCTAATTCGTCATTCTTATAACTAAACTCAATGGTAGGCTCCTGAAAAGGGGTTCCTTCCTCCACCCCAAGACGCTTAGAAAAACTTCCGGCTGCCACATTGCGGATAATCACCTCAAGGGGAACAATCTCCACCTTCTTAACGGCCGTCTCCCTGTCGCTTAATTCCTCAATCAGATGGGTTGGCACGCCCTCCTTCTCCAAAAGCTTAAACACATGGTTGGTCATACGGTTGTTGATAACACCTTTACCCTCAATGGTGCCCTTTTTCTCTCCGTTAAAAGCGGTGGCATCATCCTTGTAATCCACAATAACCACGTCCGGATCCTCCGTTGCAAATACCTTTTTTGCCTTTCCCTCGTAAAGCTGTTCCAATTTTTTCATGTTTTCCTCCATTTCCGCCGCCATGCGGCAAATTGTCATTCCTGCATCAACAATCACAGCCAATGCACTCACTTTAAATGCCTTTAATCATGAATATATCTTACAAAAAGCAGAATTTTTTCTCTCTGACGCAACTGGTATTTTCATGTCAAGAAAAATCCTGTTCATACTGCCCCACAATGTCTAATATTTCCTGTGCATACTCTGGGTAACTCTCCACTAAATCTTTTACCTCTGCCTGGGCCTTGCCCGCTATCACCTCCTTGTTGTAGTCCATGCGCTTACGCAAGGTCTGCCTCCTGATAATCAGACTGTGGCGCACCTCCACCATTTCCTTTTTATCAAGCAGCGCCGGAACCTGGTGCAGCCAGACCATAGGGTCCGCAATTTTATGATAACGCAAAATGTCAATAAGCTCCTTATGCCACTCTCCAAGCTCCTGAATTGCGATTTGGTAAATGCGCCTCTCCTCTTTTTCCTTCTCATATCTTTTCCAGTTTTTCCCCAGCTCCCCGGCACTGGAAACATTATATTTAAAATAGAGATAATCCAACAAATGGGTGTTATTTACGTACCGGATTTTAACTGTATTTTGCAGGTTGATAATACGGCTGATTCCATTCTCCACCTGTCCCAGCTCCTTGATCGAATCATTGTGCTTGACAAAAATAGCCGTAATAGCAATGGCTCCCACTGCTGCAGCAGCCAGATATCCCAGCTTCGTATCCATCCTGAAGCCATACTGCAAAACAAAAAGAATCAAAATGCATAAAATCACGGCAACCGTGCAGACAATGGTCATAGATTTGGTATCTGCAATGATACGGCGCAGCTCGCTCCTTCTATAATAGTAGGCTTGTCTCTCTCCGTCTAATTTCCGCAGATCCCTTTTCACCAAATCCTGATAGTCCTCCGCCTTGGTCAGCTTCTCATAGCCTTCCTCAAATTCATCCTCCATGCGCTCAAGCTCCCGGAATTCTTCTTCGCTCATCCGGTTCTTTCGTTCCTCATATCCGGTCTGCTGCCGTTCCAGATTGTCAATTTTCTTAGCACACTCCCTAAGCTCCGTTGCATCCTCCTCGGACAAAGCCTCAATTTCTTCAATATCCTTCAAAGAGGAAGTAACCATATTGTACTCAAGCTGTAGATTTTCCAGTTCCTTAGAAGCTTCCGCAATCTGCTCAAGACATCCCTTTACATATTCCTGGCGCTGATCTTTATTTTCAATCTGATAATCCTGTCTGTCATAGGTAATCTCGCTCCAATCATTTGAGGCCAGCTCAGGTTCTTCCTTCTTCTTTTTCCAATGAAACAGTTTTTTAAATAACCCCATATAACCCTTTCCCTATTCCGCTTTTATGTTTGTTTTTTATTCCAAAACCAGTTCCCGATATTCATCTTCTTTTTTCATAATAATCTGATCAATGTCATCATAATAAGAGGCCACATTTCCTTCATCTTTATAAAATTTAAGCGCCGAGAGCATTCTGTTTTCCTGGGAAGCTTCAAACTCCCCCTTCGACTCATTTAAACGCTTTTCCACCTGCAAGGACAACCCGTGATATTCGCCATGCTCCGCAATAAAATCTATATAAGCGTTTTCATTTAGATGCAGTCTCCTGGCCGCCAGATAACAAATACCGGATTCCTCATTCCCTGTCATATCATAGGCTCTCTTAAAATATCTGGCCGCCATTTCAAATTGGTACAATCTTGCATAAATCACGCCCACATTATGGCAGATGGGAGGCTTTAACGCACTTTCCGTCTCCGGAAGCTCACGCAGCAGCTCATCGTATTCATTCAGTGCCTGGGAATATTTTTTATTTTTCAAAAGAAAATCCGCCTGCCTTTTCTGTTTTTCATAACCGTTTAAGCCTATATTGTTTTGAAGCACATCCTCTATTTTCTTCTTTTCTTCAGGCGTACAGTAATTGACGTATTCCAGGATCGTGCTGACAAAAACTCCGGGCTGGGTCCCTCTGTTAAATAAGCTCAGGAGCTGATGGCTAAGCTCAGAAAGGCCGCACTCCACATCCAGCCACTTTGCCAGATTTTTATCCATAATATCCCTGTCAATCATAAAAGGATTGCTGGCAAAAAGATAGCAGAGTTCCTCCACACAATACACATTTGCAGGCACGCTGTCAATATAATAGGGATGTTCGGCATATTTTCCCATACACAATAAAATTTTTCCCATTCCGATACCCTCCGCATACCGCAAGCTTTGCCTGCGGTACTGCCACAATAAAGAGTTTGGAAGTTTACTTCCAAACTTATTGAACTTTCTTAAACCATAATCGTCTGCGTCCATGCCTTCCCGCTGGAAGAAAATAATTCTCCAAAACCCATATCTTCTATCGTAACCGCCGCCTGATTGACGGCAGTCATCTCTATATGCACATTCAGTCTCGTGGCCGCCCTTGGCCGCTCCGGCAGCCCTTCTAATGCAATCGTCTTATTTTCCACCTTACCTCCCGTCATAGGCGTAATCACAAAGTCCACTGTGTTGCCGCTTTCCAATATGATATCAAAATCCGAGGTTACCTCATACCAGTTGGTTCCCGCGTCTAAAATGGCATAATAGGAATCCTCGCCCCGCCGCAGAGCCCGCATGCCTATATTGGATTTTAGCTTATCCTCACCAAGGTATACATATTCCTTCCACTGCCTGCTGGCATTTAACCGCTCCATCATTCCATAGCAAGCACCCTTGCTGTACAGATTATTTCCCTTAAATGCCCGCCGGTTTCTGCAAAGAAATTTTAAGGATTCTTTTGCCCATTCCTCTTTAAAGCCGTCCCCTAAAAGGAAAACGGTTGAAACCATTTCTCCCTGAAGCGCCCGTTGCGCAATACTCAAAAAAAGCTGGTCTAAATCTTCCATCTGCCGCTCTTTTGCTTCTTCATCCTCTTTCCAGACCCGCCGTCCCATCTGAGAATATTCCTGCTGCTCTATCATTACCACCTGGGGCGTGGTACGGGCATTGCATTTAAACCACAGACTTTTTAGCACCGTATCATATTCAAAGATGATCACGTCATTTTTCCACAATTCCTTACTCTGATGCAGGGTATAAGCGTAAAAGCTTTCCATATGGTTTTGAAAGCAGATATGCTGCGCCTTTAAGTTAAGGCCCACCGCCACTTTACCCAGCACATCTACCATCCGCGGCGTTAATGTATCTACGGTAAACATAAAGGCTTCTATCTGGTTTAAAGATACGCGCAGGTTAAGGAGCGATAAACTTCTTTTTACAAATAAGGTAAGAAGGGCCGCCGGGTCAAAGGCCTCCCCCTCCACGATTACATCCTCCCCCCGCTCCGCAAGTGTAAGTAAATCCTCCACCAGAATACCTTCTTCTTCTCTGGCAAACTTGATTGCTTCCTTGCCGTAATACCACTGGCCCACACCTTTTCTCTTACACAATACAGTGGGAATATTGTACTGCTCCGTACCCGTCACCGCCGACACAGTCTCCGGTTCCGTCTCCTCCAAACGGCAGTAGCTGATCTGGGCGTAGCTTTTGCCCAAATCATAGCCTACCGCTACTTTTTTGCTGTTTTTTTTACCTAATAGGTCCTTTCTGTCCTGAAGCATTCCCATACCCCCTGCATAACCTGGCTGTCCTTGCATGTTTGCAAATGTTACATCATCTGAAACAGTTCTTTCACAATATAATCCTTCTCAAAATACTCGTACAAAAGGCTTTCCATGGTATCATAATCATGCAGGTTTCTTCCAATGGCAATATCGTTCAGCATACCATATCTGCCCTCCTTCTGTTCGCCTCCGGTTTCATTGCGGCTTAAGGTGCCGCTCTGGGTCAGGTTCTCCTTGCCGTTTTCTGTCTCGGTAATATAATACTGTAAATGCTCGCCAAAGAAAAGGATAAATTGTTTGACGCATATGCCGCCAAACATCTCCGGCATTTCTTCCTTCATATATTCTCCCTGAGCATTTCCTTCCTTTTCCAGCAGGTAATGAATCACTGCCTGGTTTCCATCCTTAACCCGATATTCCAGCATGGTCTTGTCCGCAAACTGATGCATAAACGCAATGTTGTCCGCATATTCCATAAAATATGGAAAATACTTGCCCTGGGCTAAAATCTCCCGCAGAAAACCAACCAGATAGTGGGATATCTTTTCATCCACCTGCTTTTTGTTCTCTGCATAATATTTGGTGTAGGCGAGCTTACAGACAAAGGGAATCTCCTCCTGCCTGTCCATCACCCGCTGCATATCCTCTAATGCAAACTCATTGGTCAGCCCATTTTCCACAAAATAATCATACGCGCACTGTGCCAGGAATGCAATCTCTATCTCTGTTTTGGCTCCTCCTGAAACATAGCGCCTGAAAATTTCTGTCTTTTCCCCAATGTATGCCCCCGTATAAATCAGCTGCATCAAAATCCGTTCGCACAGCTCATAGGTATCCACCCCAAAAGCCTCCGCCGCCTTCCAGATATCCCGCATTTCCTTGCTGGTACCTCTAAAATATCTGCACAGATAAACCAGCAGACTTTCATCATACTTTCCGGCCTGAAATGCCTGAAAAATAAGAACCGTCATGACAGCATCCTCTGTAATACCATCCATGGTAAGCAGCCGGCTGCACAGCTTTACAATCAGCTTTGCCTCCACCCCTTCGCCTCCACGCAGTTTCAGCCACTCATAAGCCTTCTCGTACATTCCTCGTATCACCATAAAACGCACAATCTGCGTATAATTGCTATTTTCTATCTGGTCAGGTTCGATATTACTCAGGCAGTCATCTAATTCCTTCATTCTGTCACTGTCATAGAAGAACTGAATCAGCCTCATTCTGATTTCCCGGCGTACTTCCTCCACCACCATATCTTCCCCTGCAAGACGCTTCATATACGCCACGTTTTCTTCGTTGATTCCCACCATTCCATGGCCCTTTTCACAAAGCCAAAGGTCAAAATGAACGCAATCTGTCACATAGGGTGCAATCATGGATGAAAGTTTATCCGGTATTAAAAGCCTTTCCGACACATACTCCTGCTCCCTGCAATACCGGTTTCCGCCAGCGTCCTCCAAAAGCAGTTTGTAATCATTTCCATAAATAGGGATATAAGCTTCCCTGCCTGTGACCTGATAAACGCTTTCCGTCTTTTCCTTCTCATAGACCAAAATAATTTTCCGTATATCGCCGCGCTTTACGGTCAAATGATGGATAAAGAGTGCCACGCTAAGGCCCTTTGCCGTCTCCTCCGTAATCATCATGGGTGTGATCAGATTTTTATAAAGAGGCGCCAGATACTCATTATTTTTCTCTTTTATAAGCTGAAATACCATAAACCGTTCGATCTGCTCCCGGTAGCTTTCATACAGCTCCGGATACTGCCCTTTGTTCCGGTACACGTAGGCATAGAGGAAAGCATTTCGCAGACTGTCAAGGGTGCTGTCAAAAGCAAAATACATCAGCACAATTTTAGGAATAACCGCATCATACGTAAGAGGCAGCGACATCATGTAGTATTCATAAAGTCTGGTAATTCGCAGCTCCTTTTCCACACCCTTTTCATACCACGCAAAAGCTGCTGCTGTTGTCATATTCCCCTTAATCAGCAAAGTACAAATTGCCTGGAGCACTTCATCCGTGGGCACCTTTTTATAACAACATTTCAAAATGAAAAATAGTCTGCCTGAATAATTCTTCTGCCGCTGGGATAAATAAACAGCCTGTCCAATGACCTCAGCAGTCAATATTTCTTTCTTTGCCGCATAAGTTAATATTTGCAGTTCAAAATCCTCAAGCCGCAAAAGCAGCGTTGGATTCGCTGCTACCAGGTTCCATGCCTCTATGTAAAGCAGCGGACTTCTGCACCCATGCATAAACTGGTCCCCCAGCATAATCCATTTTCGGGAAGGGCTTCTTGTATATTCATCAGAAAGATATAAAAGCAACCATGCAATCCGCCAATTATCTGAATTTTGGGCAAAAATCCGCTCCACTTGATTTGCCGCTTCCTCTATGTCATCTTCCGGCCTGTTTAACAGGGTTGTCAGATACAAATAGTAACTGTACAGAGCCGGTTCATAATTTTCAGAAAGTGCTTCCGCCGCCTGGTCTAAATTCCACTGCGCCTCATTAAAGCGCTCCTGGGTAATCAGCAGTTGTGCCTGAAAAAGCCTTACGGAGATATCCTTTTCATCTAACTGGAGCATTCCCTCCACCAATTCCCCTGTCTCTTTCATCCAGGACGCAGCGCTTATTTTTTTCGTGCGGAAGGCTTCATAATACTGCATAAGCTCTGTAAGCATATGTTTCTTTTGGCGGCGTACACTGACTGTCGGCATTCTGACCAGTTCAGGCTTATGAATGACCGTAACCTCCGCCGTAAGGGACACATACGGATTATAAAGCCGGATTGCACCATAGTTCCTTCCACCATGGAGCTTTTCTTTTGACACATAAAAGGGGAGCCTAACGCAGTTGCCAAGGAAATCTTCCTCCCTGATTACTTCCTTTTCCAGTACAATAAAATCCCCTTCCTTCTCCACGAAAAGCTCTGAGTAGCCCCAGCCGTTGCGGTTAATGACAAGCTTGTTTTCCTCCATATCCTCCGGATTTTCTATCCGCAGCTTTGTCTCCTCTAATAGAAATCGTACCTCCTGCTTTTTTCGGATTTCAAGCAGAAATTCCTCCACGCACTGTTCCTTCCTGTTTCCCTCTAACAGTCCTTTATAGATACCATAATACTGCCTGTCCGCTCCGTGGAAAACGTTTTTAAAATCCCTGGAATAAAACAGACTGACTGCTTCCTCCCAATTGGTTCTCGCAAGATTGGTAAAATGAAATAAATTCCTGATATTCCCTAGCTCGGAATCCAGCGTTCCTTTGGTAATGCTTACATTGTAGGGAACAAAATATTCCCCCTGATTGGAAATAATGCGAAATTCACCCTTTACCTCATCGCCTTCCATCATACCGGAGGCATCAAACTGATACCCAATCTCCTCCCGTGGGCCGGAAAAACGCTCCGCTAAGCATTTCATGCGCAGACTGGTAGAAGATATGATTCCTTCGCACACCTCATTCTCAGGGCCGAATATGATGAAGCTTCCTTCATAATCCTCGCCTTCGCGCAGGTTAAGCTCAATCACAGGGCTGGAAAAATCTAATGCCCTTATTCCCTTATTAAAATTTCCTTCTAAAACCTTTTCTACTGCGCTCTGCACACTCTTTGCTCCTTTTGGCTGTGATTTTCTTTGGCGTTGGTTGAATCCTTCGTGAAATTTCGATTATAATTTTCATACAAAATTATGCCGCTAACTATAGTATCAGTATAGCATCATTACCCGGTTTTTCGCAACTAGTCAGAGGGGCATTTTTATGTTCAAAAGTAACAGTGTTACTTTTCACACGTTGGCCAGAGGACGCTTGGAAAAAACAAATATTTAGGCGTCACCACGCTTTCGCTCTGTAAAAACGCAGCAGATGCCAGGTTCGAAAGGACCTCACCTAAGCACACACGCATAAATGCGCAACGTTTTTCCAAGGGTTCCTTTTAGAATATTTGTTTTTCCAAGCTGTTTATTGACTAACCTGTGAAAAGTAACGTAACAGTTGTTACTTTTCACAGTTCAGCTAGTATTCCATTTAGTTTGGCTCGGAGATGCGGCTTACACCTACATAGATATTGGAGATGCTATACCATGTAGGATAATCTACGATACCGCTTTGGGGCAGGTTAAAGATTCCCTGGAAAGCTCTCACTGCATTTGCGGTGGCCGGCCCGAAAATGCCATCGGCCGCTATTGTGGGAATTGCCGGATAATTCTGGGCAATGCGGTTTAACTGTTGCTGCATCTGCCTGACCTTATCGCCGCTAGATCCAATGGTAAGGTTATAGCCAGGCCAGGAGGAGGGAACGCCGGAGATACTTTGTGCTGTGTTAATGTACATATCGCTTCCATAATAATAGCGGATGATTTCAATGGGCGAATATCCTTCCTCTGACAGATATTTAGAGCCCCATTGGCTCAAGCCGTTACAGGTAACCCGCCGTCCATCACAATAAGAAGTAAAAATGGGCTGACGCACACCAGGACGGGATAAGTAATTGGCAAATATGCTGTCCACTACCCGATCTATATTTTCATAAGAATTTCTTCCCCGCATCCATTTCTGATCGTAAGCCGTGGAGGATGTAATGGTAAAATTGTAACCTTGATTCCGGTACCACTCTGTATACACTCTGTTCAGTGTAAAGGACATAATCACTAATGTGTTGGCATAAATAGCGCTTTCCGACCAGGTAGCATATATTTCCGAGGAGACAACATTTTTAATATAGTCTCTGTATTTCACATAATAATTGGATGCTGTGGAATCGCTGGGTGTGCCGTCATGAACAACTGTATACTATTACAAAGTACACCTATTAATTAAGGCCATTAACTTAGCTAATGGCCTTAATCATATTAAAAGTATTTTATTTAGATGCCATATATTTATATTTTAACATTTAATGCTTTTCCCAGCAATGCTACGATATGGTCTCCGTAAGTATCTTTAGCTGCTCTGGCCGCATCAAGGCTAGGGTAGCCGGAATATCCCGGTACCGCCCACTTTCCAGATAATTGCTCAAATGTGGGAGCACATCCTTTTGATACATACTTATACCGCGGGTCAACACATGTTTGGTCTAATGGACTAGTTGTAGCATATCCTTTAAGATGCTGTATCTGTGCTCTGATACCTGTTCGCTCGTCCGGAAAATAAAGCCCTGGCACACCGCCTGTAGCACCAAGACCAGCATAGTTATGCTGATTAGGTTGTACATCACCACCAAATTTAAAATATCCAGTCTCAATAAGGCTCTGACAGAAAGCCCCATCACCGCGTACACCTTCTTTTTCACCTTCTTTTAAAAATATTTTAGCAAGGTGCAAATATCCGGTTGCCCTTGGATTTTTGGATAACAGCAAGGCATTTAGCTGCTCTGCTGTCGCTATACTTTGGCCCATAATAGCGGTACCTGCTGCCACTCCTTGCGCATTGGGCACGATTGCATTGCAAATCGCTTGTGCTATGCCCTGGATGCCAGTAGCTAAGTATCTGTTAACATCTGGCTCATTGTCACAAAAGCAAACCTCTATCAACATGGATTTAGCCTTAGTTTTACGGATTACATAAAGTCCGGAGCCTGCTTTTACCCCACGATTTGTAAATCCCAGCGCTGCCAGATTGGCACATACGTCTAATGCATCCTGATACTGCCTGCCCTCATAAGTGTACACCTCAACGCCGTGTCCCTGTCCTGAAGACGCGTTAAAATGGATGCTGATAAACCAATCTAGATCCTGATTATTAGCAAGCTGTACAGCCTTTGCAAGATATGCATCCCTGCTGGATGCCTGGTCTATAGTGCAGTTGATCACTGTAATGCCTGCTGCCTTAAGCAGGCCCATAAGTGCTTGTCCTACCAGCCTTGTATGCTCACTCTCTTTGATAATGCCTACGGCCCCATATCCATAGCCGCTTGCTGTATGTCCACAATTGATTCCTATTATCATATTTCCTCCTAGCAACCTACTGTCGCAATATTTTAGGTTAAATTCTCGTATTCTTCATCTTCCACTTTGTTGCATTGCTTATTCCGTTTTTTCCTGCTGCCTATGATCTTCTACGCTTCCTGTAGTGCTGTTTCCGTCCAATTCGTCCGTGTCTGGCAGCTCATCCGTATACTTAATCAAAAAAGCTCTCACTACTGCCCATACTTTTTTTACAGGTAAACCGCAAAGTGCCATATTTTTAAAGATACTTACTACCTCATAGGCTATGTACAACAGTGCAAAAAATTCAGCCATGCCTACACTAGTAAGCCCTATTTGCTCGCGTATAGTTTCGGGGACAAACCCGATAAGATTAATCTTTATCAGCATATCAACGGCCAGCATAAATACCAGCGAGATAAGCATGCCTATCTTTCTAATCGCACCGTCAATCCCTGCGCAGCTATTAAATTTTTTCTCTCTTATTGCCCGTAGCACCCCAAATACTGTGTCAAATACTATTGACAACACCACCAGTTTCATTATCCGGTTATGCGCCACTACGTTTATAAATTCCATGATTTTCATTTCCATAACTCCTTCCTTTCTGGGCTTTCCCCCTAATAATTATAATTTGATCAACTTTCTTCATATCCTCTTTTAATGCAATAAAATAACCACCTATGACTGGTATCTGGTCATATAGCGGTTATCTCTCACTAATAGGCTTCTTTTAATCATTTTGTAAGCAAGTCAGAACATTCTAAATCAATTAAAATTTTTTTGACCTGTTCTTTTAAGCTTGCTGGAACTTCATCAAAGGTTTTTTTGCCTTTTATGATAAGTGCCGCATAAACAGTAGACATCACTCTACACCTCCTATCATTTCATAAATTTCGCACAATGCAATTTGAATGTCTGTAATTTCATTTGCCGCCCGCACCGTATAGTCGCGATTTTTATCCAGCACAGTTTGCATATTTGCCAAATCTTTTTTCAGAAGCTGGATCACCTCACGCAATGGCGGTTCAGGAGTTTCAACTGTTTCAGATTCTTCAGGATATACAGAGTTATCATCCGAAAGTATGTATGATTCGTCCAACTCTCTATATAAAGTCGTAAATTTACTGAAATCTCCATATTGATGCTTCATTTCTGCGTCATGATAATAAGCAAATCCGGAAATATTTATAGGGCATCCCGCTATCTCAATTTGATGCTCTGACAACTTTTTCACTCGTACTTCAATAGGCCGCTTTTTATCTTTAAACAATATAAATGCCATTTTTAATACACCTCCTTTCATTGATATTAAGCAAAACTGGTAATTTCATAAAGACAAGAGATAAATGGCAATTTATGCAACCTTTTTACAACAAAAACTATAAGTAAAAACTTTGCGACTATAGGAAGT
>NZ_QZDT01000158.1 GCF_009917485.1 Parablautia muri | reverse complement strand
AGAGGGGTGGCGGTGTAATGGCACACTCCTTGACCCTCTATTTCGCCTTTATTTGCCCTCTGGACGGCTTTGGGGGGCTGTATGGTATTTCCCCTTACCTACTCCCTCTAAAAGCGTGTACACGCCCTACAGCGGCTTTCCTGACCGTTTCTGCTCCTATCCTCATTTTCTTTTTTATCGCTAATCAATCCTAACGCTTTCCAGAACCCCCAAAAGTTATCCACATACTGCGGCTTGCGGGGTCGTCCCTTGATTGATAGCTTGATTTAGCACTTGATTTATCTTTCTTGATTTCCCTCCTGATTTAGACACTCGAAAAAGCCCGATTTTATGCGGCTTTCCGGGTTTTAGCACCATAGACTTTTCCATGACGCACCATAGACTTTTCCCGGTAGCACCATAGACTTTTCCCGGTAACACCATAGACTTTTCCTGATAGCACCATAGATTTTTTCAAGAAGCACCAACTTTTTATTGACAAAAAATATGGTGCTATGCTATCATGATAAGGAAAGGGGTGATACCATGCCACGAAGAAAGAAACTCCCGGCAATCCCGGACTATAAGGGGGCAGGGAAAGAGCCGGACAATCTGCTTATCCAGAAGTCTAACCCCCTCTTGTCCCTCTCTGAAACCGGGCTTACGCTCGCAGAGTTTAAGATACTGGACGCATATCTCGGACGGATAAACAGTCATGACCCGGAAAAGAGGTTTATTCGGTTTGAGAAAGGCGAAATAGAGCGGCTTTTGGACGTTTCCCAGATAAAGCCTGATGACCTCGAAAAGCGGGTTAAGAATCTTTTTCAGACTATCAAAATCAAGGACGGCAACAAGCGCAAGGGCTTCACGCTCATAGCCTTGTTTGAGAAAGCAGAGTGCTATCAAGACGAAGATGGACTATGGCAGGTGGACTTAGGGGCAAGCCCCTCCGCTATGGAGTATATCTTCAACCCGGAACGGCTTGGATACCTGCGGTACAACCTGCGGAACGTGGTCAAGCTGACTTCCAGATACAGCTACGTCTTGTTCTTGTACCTCGAACAGAACAGGCATATGCACCTTACTTGGGACGTTTCTCTGGACGATTTGAAAACCCTCCTACGGTGTACTGCCGATACATACAAGGCTTACTATCGCTTTAACGAATTGGTGCTAAAGAAGTGCCACGAAGAACTGAACGCAAAGACTGACTGCAAATTCTCCTATGAGCCGATAAAGAGGGGTAGGACGGTCAAGGCGGTACGCTTCACCTTGGAGCCGCTTGCTCTGGCTGAAGATATACCGGGGCAGATGTCCATTGATGATTTTCCGGAAATTATGCCGCCGTCCTATGATGATGTCTATGACGAAGAAGCGGCAAGGCGGGATAGGATTTGCAAAGGCTTTGACAGTGCAGAGTTTTCCGGCTTCACCGATGAACAGCTTGCCCTGCTTAAAGACCTTGGCTGGTCAAGGAAACGTGAAAGCGACATAGAGCGTTTTCAGGCTGACGTTGACAGCTTTCCTGACGCTTGCCAATATGCAACAGCCGCCTATCTCCGGCAGACAATCCTGACGGCAAAGGCACG
>NZ_QZDT01000157.1 GCF_009917485.1 Parablautia muri | reverse complement strand
GGGCTGAAAACAATGGTATCTGAACAGACTGAGCTGATCAGATCTCTCCGTCTTATGATTGACGAAAAATCCAGTCACGAGAAAGCGCTTCAGGAACAGGTGGATTATCTGACCAAAAAGCTTTTCGGCTCATCCAGTGAAAGAAGATCCGATGACATTCCGGGACAACAGAATCTCTTTGATGAAGCGGAAATGGAACAGGATCCCTCTTTGCCGGAAGAAGAAACCGTGATCCGGGAGCATGCCCGTAAAAAGAAGGCAACTCATGATGAGCTTTTCAAAGGCCTGAAGGTTGAAAAAGTAGTGGTCCATCTTCCGGAAGAAGACCAGCTCTGCCCGGTCTGCGGTACGCAGATGGTCCTGATCGGCGAGGAGTATGTCCGCCGGGAACTGGAATTCATTCCTGCCACCTGTAAAGTGATCGAATACTACAGCCAGAGTTACGGATGCCCATCCTGTAAGGAAGGACTCGGCGATACGGAAAAACCCGTGATCGTAAAGTCTCAGGTTCCGGCGTCTCTGGTTGGGAAAGGTCCTGCCTCAGCATCCACTGTTGCATGGACTATGTATCAGAAGTATGCCAATGGGCTTCCCCTTTACCGACAGGAGAAGGACTGGAAACAGTATGGGGCCCAGATCAGCCGCACTACCCTTGCCAACTGGATCATCTGCTGTTCGCAGAACTATTTTCAGCCGATGTATGATTACTTTCATCGGGAGTTGCTGAAACGCAGTTTTGCAATGGCAGATGAGACTCGAGTCCAGGTGTTGAATGAGGAAGGCCGCAGAGCACAGACCCAGTCGTTCATGTGGCTGTTCCGAAGCGGTGAGGATGGACTTCCGGAGATCATCCTGTATGGCTATTCTCCGACCAGGAGCGGCAGCCATGCAAAAGAGTTTCTGGAAGGCTACAGCGGATATCTGGAAACGGACGGCTATCAGGGCTATAACAATCTGCCGGGGATCCGGCGCTGCTCCTGCTGGGCACATATCCGCCGATACTTTATCGATGCTGTTCCCAAAGGCAGGCAGTATGATTACAGCCAGCCGGCAGTGCAGGGAGTCCAGTACTGCAACCGGTTATTCGCCATTGAGGACTCCATAAACAAAAAGTATCCCGGTGATTATGAAAAACGGAACCAGATGCGTCTCGAGAAGGAAAAACCTGTTCTGGAGGCCTTCTGGTCGTGGCTCGATCAGCAGAAGCCAGTCCGGAACACCCGGATGGATAAAGCGGTTAATTATGTTCTCAATCGGCGAGATACAGCGGAGACCTATCTGGAAGACGGACGCTGCAGCTTTACCAATAATCTCAGTGAGAATGCAATCCGTCCATTCGCAGTAGGCCGGAAGAACTGGCTGTTCAGCAGTTCCGTAGAAGGAGCGAATGCCAGTGCAGTAGTCTACACAATGGTTGAGATGGCAAAAGCACACGGCCTGAATATTTACAAATATCTCAAATTTCTGCTGAAGCATCGGCCAAGTAAAGATATGACCGATGAACAGCTGGCGGAACTGGCGCCGTGGAGTGAAAAACTTCAATCTATCAAAAATCGCATGTGAATTATAGTGAA
>NZ_QZDT01000156.1 GCF_009917485.1 Parablautia muri | reverse complement strand
AGAGGGGTGGCGGTGTAATGGCACACTCCTTGACCCTCTATTTCGCCTTTATTTGCCCTCTGGACGGCTTTAGGGGGCTGTATGGTGTTTTCCCCTTACCTACCCCTCTAAGGACGTGTACACGCTTTACAGCGGCTTTCTTGACCGTTTCCGCTCCTATCCTCATTTTCTTTTTTATCGCTAATCAATCCTGACGCTTTCCAGAACCTCCAAAGTTATCCACATACTGCGGCTTGCGGGGTCGTCCCTTGATAGATAGCTTGATTTAGCACTTATGATTTCTTACTTTTGATTTCCTACTTTTGATTTAGACGCTAAAAAAACCTGATTTTATGCGGCTTTCCGGGTTTTAGGGGCGAAGACTTCTTCCGCAAGGGGCGAAGACTTCTTCCGCAAGGAGCGAAGACTTCTTCCGCAAGGAGCGAAGACTTTTTCTGTTAGGGGCATAGTCTTTTTCCAGAAAAGAGAATTTTATACTTTACAAAAATTCGCCCTTATGGTATCATGATAAGGAAAGGAGTTGATACCATGCCACGGAGAAAGAAACTCCCTGCAATCCCGGACTATAAGGGGGCAGGGAAAGAGCCGGACAATCTGCTTGTCCAGAAGTCTAATCCCCTCTTGTCCCTCTCTGAAACCGGGCTGACACTTGCGGAGTTTAAGATACTGGACGCATATCTTGGCCGGATAAATAGCCATGTTCCGGAAAAGCGGTTTATCCGGTTTGAGAAAGGCGAAATAGAGCGGCTTTTGGGCGTTGTAAAGATAAATGCGCCGGACTTGGAAAAGAGGGTTAATAATCTTTTTCAGACTATCAAAATCAAGGACGGCAACAAGCGCAAGGGCTTCACTCTCATAGCCTTGTTTGAGAAAGCGGAATGTTATCAAGACGAAGATGGACTGTGGCAGGTGGACTTGGGTGCAAGCCCCTCGGCCATGGAGTATATCTTCAACCCGGAGCGGCTTGGATACCTGCGGTATAACCTGCGAAACGTTGTCAAGCTGACTTCCAGATACAGCTATGTCCTCTTTCTGTACCTCGAACAGAATAGGCATATGCACCTTACTTGGGACGTTCCTCTGGACGAATTGAAAGCCCTCATGCGGTGTACGGCTGACAGTTACAAGGGATACAAGGAATTTAACGACAAGGTTCTAAAAAAGTGTCTCTCGGAACTGAACGACAAGACCGACTGCAAATTCTCCTATGAGCCGATAAAGAGGGGTAGGACGGTCAAGGCTGTGCGCTTCACCTTGGAGCCACTTGCTCTGGCTGAAGATATACCGGGGCAGATGTCCATGGACGACTTTCCAGAGATTATGCCGCCGTCCTATGGCGATGATGTCTATGACGAAGAAGCGGCAAGGCGTGATAGGATTTGCAAAGGCTTTGACAGCGCAGAGTTTTCCGGCTTCACCGATGAACAGCTTGCCCTGCTTAAAGACCTCGGCTGGTCAAGGAAACGTGAAAGTGACGTGGAGCGTTACAGGGCTGACCTTGTTAGCTTTCCTGACGCTTGCCAATATGCAACAGCCGCCTATCTCCGGCAGACAATCCTGACGGCAAAGGCACG
>NZ_QZDT01000155.1 GCF_009917485.1 Parablautia muri | reverse complement strand
ACTCAAACTTCGCACATAGATTTAGCCTATGCACCTTGAAAATTCAATACCTGGCAGTTATTCAGTTATCTTAATTCCTCTGCTATGCTGCTTGAAGCTGTGTCCTCAGTAATGCAGGTACCGTGTTCATAAACGTATCAACCAGTTCGCCAATTTTATCTTCGGACAGTTCTGTGTTGTCGCTAAGCATGGTTCGGAACATTTGAAGCAGCATTTGAAATGCCTGTATCCATGTGATATCAGACATTTCGTCAGAAAAGTATAGAAAAAGTTCACCCAGTGAACGGCTGTCGTTAGATTCCCGGCTTTCCAGGGAAAGCATCATATACCGTGTAAAAACAACTGCAGTGTGGGCAGTCATTGCATCGTAAGATAAGGAGTTACATTCCTTGCTGAGATTCAGGTAGCTTTTACATACCTTGAAGAAAACTTCGATATCCCAGCGCTTACCATAAATACGGATGATTTCATTTTCATCCAGAGTTGTATTTGTAGAGATAAGGCACAAGTATTCCTTTTTCTTATTCCGATTACGGACATATACAACTTTAGCCGGAATAATTTCTCCATTCTTTACAACATCAACTATCACAGAAAGTAAGTATTTGGAACGACCACATTTCTTTTTATTCTGGTTATAGATTGTAAGAAGAGACAGGTCTTCACCATTGTACCGAAAGAACATTTTGGGAGTCTTTTTCACCATGCCAATGACATCATAGCCGATTGATTTTACAGCATGGAGCGTGCTTGGAGAAGAGAACCAACTGTCAAAAAGAACATACTTGGCTGGAATATCAGCCTTTTTAGCGGCTTTTAGGAGTTCAAGCATCGCCTGCGTTCCCTTTTGCATGGAAAGCATTCTTCTTTTGTATCCGACAGTTCGTTTGTCAAGATCCGAAGCTTCGTTGACCCTGTTCTTTTTGTTTTCAGATGAGAGAAGAACGTTATTGATGGGAAGAAATGTGCTTCCATCTGACCATCCAAGTGTAAGCATACGAAATCCGAAACGGTATCTGTGATTAGCGTGATCATAAGCTTTTGCAAGAAGTTCTACTTTCTTAGAGCGATTGCGTTCAAACATGGAATCATCAATGATCAATACATTTGTACGATTCTCTGAATCCAAAGGTACAATAGCATCCTTAATGATTCGTGAAGCTAACAGAGTCGTAAAGTGAAGCCAGTTAATCTGGAACATCTTCATGAATCGGTACACAGTATCCTTTGCAAACCCAGGAGAATTTTTTCCGGTAATCAGACTCATGTACATACTTCTGTTAGAAAAGATCAGCAAAAAAAGATACTGGAAAACCTCAACAACAGGAATTCCTTTTTTCTTATAAGCGTTAGATGCCTTCAATGCTGAAGAAATATGGAATCTTGTAAAAAATCTTTTTATAGATTTCGAAATCTGCTTATCATTCTGGTTTACTTGTGTTATACTTTTATTCATAGCATGAGCCTCCGGTTTTAATTGTTTTTCGACAACTCAATTATATCAAACCAGATGGTTTCATGCTATTTTATTGCCAGTTTTATTGAATTTTCAAGGTGCATCTGCGCTTATTCAAATGCGAAGTTTGAGTT
>NZ_QZDT01000154.1 GCF_009917485.1 Parablautia muri | reverse complement strand
ACTCAAACTTCGCACATAGATTTTAGCTATGCACCTTGAAAACTCAATATCTGGCAATGATTCAATTATCAAAGAACAGCCTTTTGGTACACTATGCTGCTGCTAATTGGGATTGTAGCAGGGATGGTAAGGTGTTGATGAAAGTGTCAACCAGTTCATCTATCTTTTCATCAACAAAATCACAGTGTTCCTCTAAAAGTTTCCGGAACATTTGAAGCAGCATTTGAAATGCCTGCATCCATGTGATGTCAGACATTTCATCAGCAAAGTACACAAACAGTTCTCCAAGTGAGCGGCTGTCGTTTAATTCCCTGTTTTCGATGGACAGCATCATATACCTGGTAAAAACAACTGCCGTATGGGCGGTCATTGCATCAAAAGAAAGGCAATGGCATTCTTTACTGAGCCTGAGATAACTCTTGCAGACTTTGAAGAATACTTCGATATCCCAGCGTTTTCCATAAAGGCGAATGATTTCATCTTCACATAAGGATGTATCTGTTGTGATGAGGCAGAGGTATTCCTTGCGCTTATTCCGGTTGCGGACATATACAACCCTGGCCGGGATCGCTTCCCCGTTTTTAATGACTTCCACATCCACCGATAAGAGGTATCTGGAACATCCCCTGCGTTTTTTGTTTTTCTTGTAGATATCAATAAGGGAGAGTTCTTCTCCATTGTATCGTAAAAACATTTTCGGGGTTTTCTTAATCATTCCAATCACTTCATAGCCAAGATTTTTTACAGCATGAAGCGATTTGGGAGAAGAAAACCAGCTGTCAAAGAGGACATATTTTGCAGGAATCCCCACTGTTTTAGCGGCTTTCAGAAGTTCCAACATAGCTTCCGTCCCTTTGGTCATAGAAAGTTTGCGGCGCTTATAACCAACGGTTCTTTTATCGAGGCAGGCGGCTTCATTCACACGGTTTTTCTTATTATCCGTGGATAAAAGGATGCTGTTGACCGGAAGAAACGTACTTCCGTCAGTCCATCCCAGGGTTAGCATGCGGAACCCAAACTTATAGGCATGTTTTGCATGGTCGTAAGTTTTTGCAAGGAGTTCCACCTTCTTGGAGCGGTTTCTTTCAAACATAGAATCATCAATGCAGAGAACATTTTCCCTGTCTGCATTATTCAGTGGGACAACGGCATCCTTGATAATTCTTGATGCAAGTATCGTTGTAAACCTGATCCAGTTGATCTGTGTTGATTTCATAAAGCGGTATACCGTATCTTTAGCAAAAGCCGGAGTATTTCTTCCCGACAGCAGATTCATGTACATGCTTCTGTTTGAAAAGATCAGAAGAAACAGATACTGAAAAATCTGTATCACAGGTGTACCTTTCTTATGATAAGCGCCCGCCGTTTTCAGGGCAGACGTCACATGGAATCTGGCAAAAAATCTTTTGATCGTTTTAGAAATCTGGTTATCATTCTGGTTGTCTTGTGTTATACTGTTATTCATAGCATGAGCCTCCGTTGGTATGTTGTTTCTGAACAATTCAATTATACCAAAAATAGAGTGTTTCATGCTATTTTATTGCCAGTTTTTATTGAATTTTCAAGGTGCATAGGCACTTATTCAAGTGCGAAGTTTGAGT
>NZ_QZDT01000153.1 GCF_009917485.1 Parablautia muri | reverse complement strand
CAATGTCATTTAGATAAGGACGATGCAAAGAACAGTGTATGTAGAAATATGTACCCTGTTCTTTTTTTGTATAATTTCATAAATCACTTGACAGGATAAACCAAATGTGTGGCCGCTCTGACTATCTAAAAAGAAAGATAGTCAGAGCGGCCCTTGTAATCAAGAAAACATCTCGGTTGCAAGGAGGATTACACAATGAATTATTCTACAGAGGTAAAGCAAAAACTATTATCCATTATTACAGAGATGGATTCTTACCGTTGGTTGTTTACAAAGAATCCAGAAACGGATTTTTCACGTAAAAAGAAATGGTCATTTGAAGAGATAATGAAGTTTATGCTTACAATGGAGGGGAAAGCATTAAGAGATGAATTGTTGGAATATTTTGATTTTGACAGTTCCACGCCATCGGATTCAGCATTTAACCAGCGCAGGGCACAGATATTGCCAGAAGCATTTGAGTTCTTATTTCAAGAATTCACTAAATCTTTTAATGATAATGCTACATATAAAGGACTTAGATTAATTGCCTGTGATGGTTCGGATTTATGCATTGCCTGCAATCCTAAAGATGAAACAACCTATTTTCAACCGCTTCCTGACAGCAAAGGCTTCAACCAGCTGCATTTAAACGCTTTTTATGATTTATGCAGCAGAAGATACACAGATGCAATTATCCAACCTGCCCGATTGAAAAATGAAAATAGTGCTATGTGTGAATTGATTGACAGATACCGTGGCCAGCCTGCTGTTTTTATCGCAGACAGGGGCTATGAGAACTACAATATATTTGCTCATGCGGAACATAAAGGAATGTATTACTTAATACGCGTCAAAGATGTAACAAGTAATGGAATAGCTTCGAAACTAACAATGCTGCCAGAGAGTGATGAATTTGACGAATGGGTTAATCTTACACTCACAAAAAAGCAGACAAATGAAGTAAAAGCAAATCCCCAAAAATACAGAATTATTATGAAAAAAACACCTTTTGATTATCTTGACCTGCATTTTAATAAGTTTTACGAGATAAAAATGAGAGTAGTGCGTTTTCCAATCTCGCAAGACTCTTATGAATGTATTATTACAAATCTGCCACAAGAAAAATTTAGTTCTGGTGAAATCAAACAGTTATATGCGAAACGCTGGGGAATAGAAACCTCTTTTCGCGAGTTAAAATATGCATTAGGATTAACACGGTTTCATGCAAAGAAACCAGAATATATTGTGCAGGAAAGTCAAGAATGACTCTGTATAATTTCTGTGAGATTATAGCGACTAATGTGGTTGTCAAGCAGAAAGTTGGCTGCAAATATATATATCAGCTGAATTATACCCGTGCGATGCGAATTTGCTGTCATTTTCTATCAATAAAAGAAGAAAAAGCTCCACCCGATGTAGAGTATCTAATCGGACATGAGCTTCTTCCTGTACGTTCTGGGAGAACAGACCCTCGCAAAGTCAAACCCCAGTCCGCGATAAGCTTTCTATATAGAGCAGCCTAATCAAATATTAGTATATACTATTTTTAAGACAGATGAAAGCATCTGTCTGTTTGTCGTACAAATTTATTACGTTGAATGCTTTTAAATATAGAAAAACAGCGAATAAACAAAATGTTTACTCGCTGTAAAAAGAATCCTAACTGCAATGTTGTCCTTATCTAAATGACATTGG
>NZ_QZDT01000152.1 GCF_009917485.1 Parablautia muri | reverse complement strand
AAGTTTGAAACAAATAAGTAGAGGACAGCCAAGAAATAAAGGGCATAGCAATCAAACCATCTTAATAGGTGGTTTTGAAAACTGAATATAGACACAACACCTAATCAGGTAACAGGAATAGCATCATCCTTAATGGTGTAGCCTCGTTGTTTAAGCAGATTAAGTGCCTGTGAAGTAGTTAAAACTTTTTCTTTGTTCACAGGACGTGATTCAAGAAAGCCTTCTGGTGTATATGGTTTTAAATCTGTTAGTATGTGCCAGATAGCGGTCAGGATCATACGACAGATTGCAATGATAGCCTTCTTGTGGCCGCGGCGTGCTTTTATACGGCGGTAACGGGTGGCAAATTCAGGATGTTTCTTCGATTTGATTAAAGCATTTGCAACTTGCACCAAAACTGGTTTAAAATAGGAACCAGCACGGGAAATCCTAGTGGACTTAATCTTGCGGTTGCTTTGGTCGTTACGGGGACAACATCCTGCCCATGAAACGAGGTTTTTAGCTGTGGGGAAGACAGACATATCACCTCCGATTTCAGAAAGCACCTGTATAGCAGTCAGCGGATTTTTATCGAATCCTGGTACGGTCCGGATAAGATTAAGGACGCTTTCGTAGTTTTCACTGAGACGAAAGATTTCCCGTTCTATTTCTGCTTTGTGCAATTCTAATTCATCGATGTGGTTCAGACACTGCCTAAGTTTTACAGCCTGCTCCTGCGAGACAGCACCATCAACTGCAGCCTGTATTTCTTCGATAGGAGTTTTACATCTGCCATCGACAAAAGGCGTCACATCAAAAGTTTCCCCGGGGTGTTGTAAAATCTGTTCTGTAATGGAACGGGAAGACTTACCAAATATATCAGAAAATACATCGTCAAGTTTTAAGTTAGACACAGTAAGACAGTTATGGGCACGATTCTTCTCACTGGTAATCATACAAGTGAGTTTGAAACGGTATCTTACTAAATCCCTTAATTCACGGATGTCAGCAGGCGGAATAAAGGAAGGATTGACCATTCCGCACATATATAAATCACAAATCCACTTGGCATCCTTACGATCCGTCTTGTTGCCTTTTTGGGGTTTGGTATATTTGGGGTGGGAAAGGGTAACCCAGATGTTATTCTTCTCCAGGATATTAAATACTGGGATCCAGTACTTGCCGGTAGATTCCATACAGACATCGTTACAGTTGTATTTAGCAAGCCAGTCACACAACTCGTTCAAGCCTTTCGTAAAGGAAGAAAAGCGGGCCTGCTTATACTCTGTGCGTTTGATGGAATCAGTAATACCAATGCAGGCATAAATCCAGGTTTTGTGGACATCAAGCCCACAGCAATTATTTTTTAAGATTTTAAAAGACAATAAAAGAACCTCCTGATGATTTATAGTTACAAAACTGACAGTGACTGGCCATCCGGCAAAATCGAGTCGACTTTGGAAGAGATAAGTTTACGGGCTTTTGATTGCGCCAATCATTGATGCCTTAACGGATGACCGACAACAAATAAAAATGCGAGGTCGCCGCTATACAGCCCCGCCACTCACCTCCACGTGTTCTGTAGTGTGTCAGTCTTATAAAAGAATTGTATCAGAAGGAAGATAGAAAAGAAAAGCGAAAGTCAGCCAATGTTTCATGACGCATTGGTGCCTTTCGCAGAAAGGCGGATTATAAAAATG
>NZ_QZDT01000151.1 GCF_009917485.1 Parablautia muri | reverse complement strand
CTAAAAACTCTAACCCCAAGTTTACAGGAGAACGCCATATATTTCACTACACGTTCTTATTTGACGCTTACGCATGAAAGTGCAAGGCAATCATTAAAAGCCTTTGCTTTAGCTACTGGCAGTCACAATTAAAAAGAAGGAGAACACACACTATGGGAAAATCATTTAGAATAATTGGAGTTATCGCTGCTATAGGAATTACAATGATGTTATCTTATCTGTTAGGTACCACGCAAGCGGAAACAATAACAGAGATTCAGACAGTAACAGAGACAAGGGAAGTTGTACCAGACGGATATATACCGTTCAATGATGATATTGTGGATATGAATACAATCGTTGACTTTACGGCTACTGAATACGGCTTGCAACTGTATTTTGAGGATGGAACAGGGTATTATTGGGAACGATAACAACATGATAAACAGATTATAAATAATACATAATAAAGGTTATGGGTGTAAATACTCATAGCCTTTTTTGTGCGGTCTGTTTGGCTGTAATTGTATGGTCATGTTATGATTATACGCTCAATTTGGGCTTGTAATGGTGTTAGGGTAGAGGATTAGGGTATAGGTGAAACGTAGCTAAATAGGCGTGTAGCGTGCTTATTTGGGGATTGTATGGGCGGCATAGGGGAGCAGGTGTTAAGGGTATATGCCGGTAGGTTTACATACTTTTTCGGATACTTTAGCGTGGGAAAGCACGCATCTATTCCACATCGACACCAACTTAATTTTTTTGACCTCCCGAACTATAACCCCTTCATCTCAAACCGAAAATCCCTTTCAAACCTATTGATTTTTTCTAATCACAGCTATATGGTTACCTCACGGATAAAAAGTGAGGTGATAAATTGAATCCGCAAACCAAAATAAAAAAGAGAAAGCGGCAGCATACCTGCCAAGTAACCAGCCACTTTCCCACCCAGCAACTGCCTGATGGCATTTGGAGCGTAAATATTATATCATGCGCGGCAAATCCATACAAGGAATTGTTGGAGCTTCAAAAACCAGTAACTAGCCAGCCAAACTAAAGAAAGGAACTGAATATGTCAAGCATAATAGAACAATTATACCTTGGAAATGTCCGTCCTGATTCATTTCTGTATTCGGATGATTCATCTCTCCATAAGGCTATAAATCACAAGGGAAAATGCATGGAAGAATTAACAGCAAAATTGGATAATACCGCAAAGGAATTATTTAACAACTACTGTAACGCCCAGGCAGATGTTGACGACATTACCCAATACGGCACATTTACGTATGCCCTGAAATTAGGCGCGCTGCTCATGGTGGAGGTCTTTACAGGAAATGACATGTTTTTCGGTAATGAAGGCAGCACTAAATGAGTAAATCCATTTTAAAACACTTTATGATGGTGAAATTTATCCTGCTGAAAATATCCTGCCTAAGTGTGAAGAATACAGAAAAACAGAGCAGGAAATCAGCGGCATCATGGAACAGCTCAAGAATAAGCTATCAGAAGATCAAAGTCTTTTAGAATGGCTGGGATTTCTGGAAAATGAAATGTCAACTATCTATTCCTTTGAAAGCTTTTCCTATGGATTCCAGCTTGCTATGATGTTAATGATTGAGACGTTTCATCGTAAGCGTCAAATAAGAACGTGTAGTGAAATATATGGCGTTCTCCTGTAAACTTGGGGTTAGAGTTTTTAG
>NZ_QZDT01000015.1 GCF_009917485.1 Parablautia muri | reverse complement strand
AGCAGGCAAAAATATATGAGGCTCTCGGAGTGAAGGTACCAACCTCGTCATGTTAACTCCGAGAATCCAGGACTTAAGTCAAAAAAACGGCAACAAAAATGCAGCGCCCCAGAGTTGCGAGGCGCATGTTAAATAGGTTCTTCACATCCTCTAGATACATTGCACGCAGAGATAAATTCACATTAACATACATATTCTCTTTGTTTTCAAATTAAATTCAATCAATTTTCGAGTCCTTAATAATTTTTATTTGAACAAAAACTCAAGCATCAACTTTCACTGTAATCACAATTCGTTTTATATTGTCCTATATCCCAAAAATCTAAGCATAGCATTTATACGCTTCTTCCTTGATGATTTCGAGCGACTTGCAGATTGCATTGATTGCTGATAGACAATAGTTTCTTCTATTTGTTGACCTCCTCTTAAATCCTCATAAAAAAAACATAGTTGCTGTTTAATATAATCGGTTTCTTCTATTCTTTCATTAACTACATACAATGCGATATACCAGAGTGCATAAATATGACTTACGCCTTCTATATGATACTTATCCAAATCAATATTCCAGTCTTGTAACAGTTTTCCAACCTTACTAAATTTACCTTTTGTAATACTAGATTTTTGAGCATCATATTTCTCTGCCTCATCTTCGAAAACCTTATCAATTTCTGATTCATTTCCATCAATAATCCCATTACGCAATGTCATAAGAAACAACTCTGTAATAAATCCTATATCATCCATTCGATTCTTATTTAATTTTGCAGTTAATTTTTTTATGAAACAGTCATTCCTATAATACTCAATATCATTGTAAAGTAATGAATCATAATACTGAGCTTTTCGCAATTCCTGTGGATTTAGGCGGCTCCCCTCTCTGTTTAATCTATCAAAAATATTATCAACTATCTTTACATCTGGATTTTCGATGTATTCGACTGATAATGAATATGCCCAAAAATCTGCTAAAATTGCCTTAATATCATCATCTGCCTTGGCTTTTTCTTTAATTTGTTCAAAAGCTAATCCATTAAGTTCCTCCTTTCCGTATATATCACTGCCATAGCTCAACGGAATAGAAACCTTATTATTTATAAAATCGATAATAGTTGATAATCTTTGTTTCCCATCAATAACATCGTAAGTTGTAACACCAGTATCCGGATTTATCTTCTGTTCTAAGAAAATGGGGGGAATAGGAAAATTTTTAAGAATAGTATCAATCAAAAATGATTTTTGTTCACCATTCCAAACATTAAAATCTCTTTGATAAGGTGGATCTAAACGATATTTTCCTAACTGATATTGTTCAAAAAAATTAGATATAGTAATTGATGTTGATTTTCGGTTATATCTCATATTTCCCATTATAACTCCTCCTTTAATAATGCCCCTTTACTATAATGTATATAATTAGCAAACAAACTGCTTAAAACTGCATCTAGTGACGTGGGCGGGGCAGGATTAACATATTTAACTTCCATTTGTGAGTCTATTGAAATAAGAATATCATCAATTTCATTTCTATCTACATGCCAATACGATATACCAAATAAAATTATTTCATCCTTTGAGGTACTGACTTTAGTTATTTCCTATACCCCTTGACGTATCTCCTTTATCCATCCTAAATTAAGTCGAGTTGAATCTCCAGCAGGTGGAATAATGGCATTTACAATAGGATAATCCTCAGACAAATCATATTTTATTTCAAAATTCTCTGCCTCTTGAGCAATTGACTCTTCTACCGCTGCTCTTATAGAATATGGACTGGATTCTTGTACCTTTATTCGAAAAGAAAAGCTTATAGAACCATGCGGTTTATATATTATTATATTTGCTCCAGTATTGACAAATCCATAGACATCAAACATGATTCCCTTTAAAGCCAACAACCTTTCAAGCAAAACATCATAATTATACGTTATCACATACACTTTTCTCCCTTTTTTTGTTTGACTTATAATATAATCCAAAAGTTCAATACCTGCAGAAACTTTTATTAGTTCTTCGTCTGTTATTAAATTATTATAATATATAAACAAATAACGCAGATATGTAGAAAGCTCACTATATGCACTTATATGTATACTTGGCTCCTTTTCTCCCGGTCTTTTCTCCGCTGACAAATTAAATACATTTGCGCATGTAATTATGTCTGTAATTAATTGCAAGGATTCTTCATACGAGTTATAGGTTCTAGCTCCTAATGTCCACAAACTCGGTGTGTACTTACGAGATAAAAATCCCTTTTCTGCCGTTTTAGGGTAACATACATTTGCTCCTTTGCTAAACAAATTTACTAAATCAATTTGATTTTCTTTGTTTAATTTTTTAATAATATCGATAGAAAAACCATTTCCTAACAGTAAATAACTATTTCTCATATTGTCCTCTCAAGGTATATTAATTTATATTTTTTATCCACAGTCTAATCTTTGGTAGTAAATTTAACTATTATATTTATTTAACCTATATCGTCTTGTTCTGTTTGCTCCAATAGTTTCAATTTTACCTTGCTCTTGTAACACTTAAAACAATTGCCTCTCTCTACTTTCCTTTATATCCAAAAAAGTGATATATCTCTACAAGAACTTTCTGATTGTTCCTATAAGTATTGGAATATCATCTCTAACTGCAGCTTTGAATATTAGCCAAAATTCACTATTACTCGACTTAAACTCTGGTTCATCATTGGTAATACCCCAAATTAAAGTGCCATCAAAACTATTAGCAAATGCGCTGGCACTTTTCAGTCAGCTCTTTACCTACTTTCTTTCTACCTACGCTACATTTCTTATCATATTCAGTTACTTCTCCAATTAATTTCTTTAAATCAATCCGCATCATTAATATCCCTTCCGGCTGTATAATATGAGAACTGATTCTATGTCTCTACAAGCCTATGCAAGAAGTCAAGAGTCATATGTTATTTTCAATCATTATATCAAATCGAATGATGATATCCCTTTTTATTTTATCTAAAAACTTTATTGTAAGCAACGAAAAAATCAAAATATATAGACTGTCCTCTATATGATACCAGCGTTTTTTGAGAAATCAATACTGTTCACGGTTCAGGAATATGCATAAACTGCATTTTTACTGAGAACATAATTCCCTATGTAAAGGTAATTTTAACGCAGCAAAACTTAAAATATTTTCAATTTATTAGTCATATAAAATTTTATAAAAATGTGATTTATGGTTGACAATTATAAACATAATAATTATCACTATATATAGCAATGAATGATATGTAGCAATGTATCTACTTAGTATCGTCTGCAGAACAAACTGTTCTCACACAAGAAAATGCTCAAAATACGGGCATTTACACACAGATTAATTTCACTACAAAACAACGACATGGAGGTCAGCATGGAACGCAAACACACACCCGCCTCACAGGCCGGCTTAACGATCAAAAAAATAGACTTTGCCTTCTCCGTATGCAAAGTAAAAGACTATTCCCAGGTAAATCTCCAATCAGAATTTTGTTTTACGGGTAAGACCGATGACGAAAATTCCCTGGTCTGCATCACCGACCATGTGCCCGGTAACGTGATTACCCGTGACGATGGATGGAGAGCCTTTCGGATACAGGGAATTTTGGATTTTTCACTGATTGGAATCCTTTCAAAAATAGCTGCCCTTATGGCAGAAAATGAGATTGGGATTTTTGTCCTATCGACCTATCATACGGACTATATTTTAACAAAAGAGTATCATTTCGAAAAAGCATTAAAAATATTATCTGAATCGGGTTACACGATCGTTGGATAGCCGGCTGGAAATTCTCTCTTTTTCATGAAAACAACTCCTGCTTCTCAGACTGTTACCAGGAGCAGGAGTTGACAAGCTGAAAATATTAACAAAACCATGCCTTCATGGTTCCAAGCACTTTAAGCAGTTCTTCCTCCGTTATAATATAAGGAACCATCGCATACATATAATTCAAAAACGGTCTGCTGAAAACACCATGTGCATAGGCAAACTGCTGGTATCCCTTTAAATCAGAAGCGTCATAAACCTCCACACATACGCACCCACCCATGATGCGCACTTCCTTCACCCGCGGATCTGCAAAGCCGGCCATTTCACGCCTTGTGACTTCCTCAATTTTACGGATTTTGGCCATATAATTTTCCTGTTCAAACAGTTCGATCGATTTAAGCGCCACACTGCACGCCAGGGCATTTCCCATGAAAGTAGGGCCATGCATCAGCGCCTTCTCCGGCTCGTCTCCATAAAAGCCATCGTACACTTTTTTGTTTGCCACCGTAACCGCATGTCCAATGTAGCCTCCGGTCAGCGCTTTGCCCAGCACAAGAATATCCGGCAGCACCAAATCCGCCACAAAGCGGTTTCCGGTACGGCCAAAGCCGGTGGCAACCTCATCAAAGATAAGCAGCACATCATAAGCGTCACATAATTCTCTCGCCCTTTTTAAGAAACCCACATCATACATGCGCATCCCCCCTGCTCCCTGCAAAAGAGGTTCCACAATCAGGCAGTTAAGCTCATGATGGTATTTTTCAAAAGCTTCTTCCAAGGCCGGAATCTTTGTAGGAACATGTATCACATTCTTCGACTCTCCATAAGCCTCCAAAATAAAATGATAATCCTCATCATCCCCCACTTCCATGGTTTTAAAGGTATCGCCGTGGTATGCATGCGTCAGGGAAAGTACCTTGGTCCGCTGCATTTCACCCCGGTTTACATAATACTGTAACGCCATCTTAAGGGCAACTTCCACGGCCACACTTCCCGAATCGGAAAAAAAGCTGTAGTCCAAATCCCCCGGCAGGTAGCTTTGCAGCTTCTTGGCGAGTTTTTCCACCGGTTCATGAGTGAGGCCCCCAAGCATCACATGTGAGAAATTCTCAACCTGGGTTTTTATAGCTTCGTTCAGCGCCGGATGCTTATAGCCATGAATCACGCTCCACCAGGAGGAAACCGAGTCTATCATCGCTCTTTCCTGCGTTTTTAAATAAACGCCCTCCGCATCTATAATTTTAAAAGGCGTTTTCATTGTCTTCATTTGTTGATATGGATACCAAATCATATAAATCCCCCATTCTTGCGCCCTCAAATCTGTGCGGAGAATGCCTGTCTTTTGGGCATTCTCCGGCGTGAAACTTAGAACTTCTTAGCGAAGCGTCCTATGGCGCGAGCTTTAGAAGTTCTTCTCACGCTAATCCCCCATTCTTTATGCCTCGTACAAAGACTCTAGCAGCTCCAAGTCCATATGCAGTTCCCTGCTCCCATCCTCAACACAGGCAAGCACAGGCAGACCTGTCATGTGCTCGCACATGCGCAGGTTATCTTCCTCCATCACGTTTCCCCTGTGGAAACGATTCAGGATAATGCCCTTTACAGGCAGCCCTCTTGTGCGCATATACTCCGCCGTAAGCACCACATTATTTATCGTTCCAAGCCCTGCATCCGCCACAATGATACTAGCTAGTCCCAGCTCTTTTATCACATCTTCCAGCTGGATTTTTGCCTCGTCAAAACAGATTGGGCAGCAAATACCGCCGCTCCCTTCCATTGTCACATAGTCATACTGGCCACAGACTTTCAAAAACCCTTCCCTGACCACTTCCATTTTTACCGGATTTCCTTCCAGCCTTGAAGCTAAGTGAGGGGAAACCGCCGTTTCGTAGACATAAGGGCACATATCCGCAAGAGGCTGGGAAATGCCGGACATATTTTTTACAAAAAGGCCGTCTCCCGGAATCAGACTTCCATCCGCCCTGCGCTCATTTCCGCTCATAGCCGCTTTATAATAAGCAGCCTTTTTTCCGCCCTCACTCAACTTCTTTACAATCAATCCGGAAACATAGGTTTTTCCTACATCCGTTCCTGTTCCGGTAATAAATATCTTTTTACTCATTACAAAGCCTCGTTTCAAATCCTAGTTTTTTGATTAATTCCAAATCTGTCTCCACCGTAATTCCCGCAGTAGTCAGCATGTCCCCGGAGATTGCGGCATTCGCCCCGCTCTGAAAGCATCCCTCGCCTTTATCCCCTATAAGGCCCCGTCCGCCTGCCAAACGGATCGCGCCATCCGGTATCAAAAACCGGAACAGAGCCACGCATCTACATACCTCCTCATTGGTAAGAGGCTTTCTGCCCTCATAAGGTGTGCCGGGAATAGGATTCAGCAAATTGACCGGGATGGATTTCACCCCAAGATCCCTTGCGGTCAGCACCATATCAATGCGGTCTTCCATCGTCTCTCCCAGCCCTAAGATTCCGCCTGAACAGACAGACAGCCCCGCTCTTTTCGCTGCCTTCAAGGTTTCTATCTTTTCCTCATACGTATGGGTGGTACAGACCTTGGGGAAATACCTTGCAGAGGATTCCAGATTACAGTGGACCCGAGACGCGCCCGCCTCCTTTATCTTGCGAAACTGGGCTTCATCCAAAAGGCCAAAGGAGACGCATACCTCAATTTTCACCTTCTTTTTGATTTCCCGGATACTTTCGCAAACCTGGTCCACTTCCGCCTCCGACAAACGTTTTCCTGAAGTTACGATAGAATAGCGCAGGACGCCGCGCTGCGCATTGTTTCTGGCTCCCTCCAGAATTTCCTCTGTGGAAAGCAGGGGATAGGTCTCCGTACAGGCAGTCTCATAATGGGCGCTTTGCGCACAATATTTACAATCCTCCGAACACCTGCCGCATTTTCCATTGATAATCGTACAAATGTCAAAACCATTTCCACACATAGTTTCGCGTATCTCGTCCGCCGCCTTTTGCAGCTCCATAAGCGGGGCTTCCCACAGGTTGATTGCCTCCTTTCGTGTGATCAATCCCCCATTCAATACTTTATCTTTCATTTCCTCTACAAAACTCATATGAATCCTCCTTTATCCTTCCGCATCTCAGATAGGCCAAAGATTATATGTATCAGATGCCTCTTTATCTACATATTTGCAATAACCGGTTTCAAACGCTTTGCCAGAATTGCCGCTATAAAACACAGGCAGATATCCCCAGGAACCGCCAACAAAAAGCAATAAAGGAACAGCGGCCATAATCCAATGGGCGTATGAATTACAAAATTACAGATTACATAATAATAAACCATTCCTGCCCCATAGACAATCCCAAGACCAATAAAATTAGCCACAAGAATTTTCCCAAGCGTAATGCCTTCCAGCTTTTCCGTCATTTTTCCGGTCACGTAACTTGCCACCACAAATCCAATGATATAGCCAAAGCTTGGCTTTAAAAGATACCATAGTCCGCCGCCCTCTGCAAATATGGGAAGTCCCACAAGCCCCAAAAAGGCATATAAGCCAACGCTGATTGCTCCCAGTTTCCCTCCAAGCAAAAGCCCTGCCAGCATTGTAAACAAGAATTGCAGGGTAAAAGGCACCACAGGCACCGGAATCTTTATAAATGCTCCTACCGCCGTCAACGCCGTAAACAATGCACATAATGCCATACTTTTCACTTTTGTCTGTTTCATCACAATCCTCCATTCTTGCCCACAGCCTGTAAATTAGGGTGTGGGCACAATCACTGTTCCTTCGCTGCATGTTCAATGTTCCATATAAAGGTAGCAAAAAAGCAAGATAATGTCAACTAAATATTATTTTTAGTTTACATTATCTTGCTTATGCCGACATCTACAGTCGTTACAAAGATTACGCTGACAAGAAACTTAAAAAGTGTAAAGCCCATGGTATTGCTATGCCACGATCAAAGGCTTTACACTTTTATTACAATAGGCCGCTCCGCAAAGACAACAGCGTCTGTTAACATAAGGTTCGCTCGGTGCGTTAACCATTCTTTGAGGATGTAGTGTTGTTCATTTCCTCTACCACGTGGATAGGTTTTGTCGTCATTTCCACCCAGGCCGGCACGAATCCGCTCCTAATCGCGTTTCGTACAGACCGGATATTTGACCAGGCGGAACAATAAAACGGCACTTTTCCCCTGTTTAAAATTTCAATTGCCAGCCGGCTTGTAAGTGCGGACGCTATCCCCTTTTTCCGATAATCCGGCAGCACGTCAACGCCAATCTGCCACATGGTATCACAATCGGCGGAACAGCCCGCAAGTCCCACAAGTTTTCCCGCATCAAAGGCCCCAATGCCCAGCACATCCAATTGCTTTCTGTCTTCACACAGAGCATTGCGCCACTGCGGCGTATATAATTCTCCAAAATCAGACTGCTCTAAGACTTTAAGTTCGTAATTACATTCCCCACAATGAAGCCTTTTTAAGTCCGGCAGATAATACTCCGCCATAAAACATACCGTCTGGCCCTTTTCCCTTAGCCGACTATCCAGCCAGTGCATGTTTGGCGTTTCAAAGCAGTGATAAAATTCAAACTTACCGATATATGTTTCTACCATATCCTTAAGTCCATCCGTTACAGATGCAACAATATTATTCCCGTAAGAAACAAGATTACAGGCAATGGGCTCTTTATAATATTTTCTTGCGCCGGTTCTCAGAGCAAACGGAACTATCACATGCTCCGTTCCAAGAAAATCCGCCGCTCTGCAGTTTATATCTATTGCAGACTGTTCCATGGCAATCTGCCAAATATCTTCATTCGTAAATTTCTCTCCGAAATGTGGCAATGTTTGATAACTCATTTTATTCCTCCATGGCGCTGCCCTTAAGCAACTTAAATCCCCACAAAAAATGCGCTTTCGTCTTCTAATGAAGCGCTTGCTTATCATAAGCCGGCTCACGAAGCATGACAGTATTTGTTACATTAGGCCAAACCGCATAGGGTGATGACCGCTGTTACAATAAACTGACTTGCAAAGCGTGACAGCGTCTATTTTTATATCGTCCGGCTTGCCAACATCCGTAATATCTCCACTTCTCTAAATTTATGTAACAGCTGTCCCAAGAATCGGAAAACCGGCTCATTTTGTATGTGGATGTTTATTACCAGGAAGATGCTATTGCACAAGAAGTATGCCGGCTGCTCGGATATGGCAAAGCTGAACATCTGTACGATAATCAATTCACACAAAATTATGTCCTGATAACGTAAAAATGATACTCTTTTCATCCGGTAAATATCCCGCTTTTTAGGGCACCCCGGATAGCTGGGATTCTGATAAAAGGCTTCTTTTCCAATTCCCGGCGCAGTCTTTGCTTATTGAAATATATGCATATCCACCACTTCACCCGTATTTTTATCCAAAACGGTTATTCTAATTTTGCCTTCGTCTTTATTTTCAATTTCATAAAGCTCCTTTTTATCCAAATATAAGCTGAAAGCGCCCTTATCAATACAGGATATTTCACCTATACCAGTGCTTATCTCTGAATCATCAAAATAAAAATACTCTGCATTTCCACTTTCATTGTCCAGTACAATTAAATTACAGTTATGAAAAGCCCGCTCAACATCTATTCCTATATTTTGAAACATTGCCGCATTACCATCTTCATGCAATATGTCAGAATGATTGATTTCGAATATTGTTTGATAATCTTCATCTGCCAAAAATATAAGATAATTTATAATACTTCCCTGCAAACGCAAATGTTCCTTTTTGCTTTCGGTAAATCTATGATAATCGTCCCACCAACGAACATAATTATCATCTTCTCTATGATCTTGCAGCTGAAAATGTTCTGATAAATATGCTCCAATATAAGATGTTAATTTTTCAGCGCCGGAAAAATTAACATGGATATTATTATCTGATGTGTCATATAAATCGGATTCAAAATTAATAAGATTCTCTTTCGTAAAATCTATATAAGGTATATTATATTCTTCAGAAATATCATAAACAGAGTCCGCAAAATACTTTGCTTCATCCGAACAGTCATAACCGGTGTTAATCAATAATAATGTTATATCCCTTTCTTTACATAATAATATCATTCTCATTAAATAATCTGCTGATATTTCATCATAATAAATTTCCTCCCCCTTATTTAAGTATACATACTCATTTCTTTTTGCAACCCCAGCCAGCGGATATGCACCTTTCCAAACGGCGGATCCTTCTTCTAACTTGGCCTGACCGTAAAAATCTTCTTTCTCCAATGATACCCAGCGGGTGTGATATTCTCCTAAATCCCAAAGTAATTCCCAGCGTTTATCATAAATATAATTTCCCTTCCCATCTTTCAATTCTTTATCATCAAACAAATCTTTTACCATTCTATATTTATTGATGCTTAAAGGAAATGCGTCAAATGTTTCATGCACCTGTCCCCAGACTTCACCAAAAATTCTCCCTGGCCACATATCGAAAACATCCATCACAACTACTTTGGGCATTTGATAATCTAATGCATTCACAAGGGTCCAATAACACACCGGTATTGTATTACCATTGCCAGCCAGATTAAACGAACTTATCCCATAGTCATTCCAAAGCTCCATTGGAAAAAAAGTATATCTTACATGACTGGAGCCTAAAAACAAAACGTCAATCCGAGCATCTTCCGCAAAATATGCTGCATATCTGTTATCACTTTCTTTTAACTGAAGAATAGATGAAACTTTATTTAGGCTAACCGTAACAAGCGTCAGTAAAACAATTGCGCTTATCACCTTTTTTATTTTATCCAAAGCTCTGTCCCCTCCTAAAACTGAAAATAAATAAAATTGGCAGCATCATATGTTGAGCCCCAGATTCCAAATACAAAAAGCGCAATAATTGCAGCATCTATAATCAGCCATCGGATCCACACATACTGTTTGGCTATCACTTCCCTTATAGCAATATGCTTTGATTTACAAAAATCTACTATCATCAAAAGAATAATTCCATAAATCATCAGCCAAAAATTTTTTTGATCCAGTCCACAATAGTAAATAGAGCCTTCGAATAAAATCCATGCATTTTTTGTTGTAAACATAGCCTTAATTACTTTAACAGCGTCCGCCATACTCTCCGCCCTGAAGAATATCCATGAGAAATCAACCAATATAAACGTTGTCAATATCCGGATTAACTTATGCCCCAAGGATTCTTTATCTAATTTAAGCAAGGTACCTGCCTTATATCTGACTGGCTGCAGAATTTCCCCAATGATTTGGTAAAGCCCGTTTAGCCCTCCCCAGACGACAAATGACATAGACGCCCCATGCCACAATCCACTTACAAGAAATACAATCAATTTATTTATGTATTTTCTCACTTTCCCCTTTCGGCTTCCGCCTAACGGTATATATAAATAATCTTTAAACCAGGATGTAAGAGAAATGTGCCACCTTCTCCAAAAATCGGATACGGAACCGGCCAAATACGGAGATTCAAAATTATCCATTAGCTCAAAACCTAATATTTCAGCCGTACCCATAGCAATTACGGAATATCCTGCGAAATCACAATAGATTTGAAATGCAAATAAGACTGTTGCAACTACTATGTAGCAGCCGGCAAAAGTTGTAAGATCTCCATATACGGAATCAACAAAAATTGCAATCCTATCCGCCAGCACCACCTTTAAAAAATATCCCCACAGCATCAATAATAAGCCGTCCCTTGCTCTTTCAAATTCAAATGGCCGGGGAGTGGAAATTTGCTTCAATAAATTTTTTGACCTTTCAATCGGGCCTGCTACTAACTGTGGAAAAAAAGATACAAACAACGCATATTGAAAGAAATTCTTTTCTGCACATATTTCATCACGGTAAACATCCATGATATAACTTAACGCTTGAAATGTAAAAAAAGAAATGCCAACCGGAAGCACTACATCAATCGGAGAAACATACAAATACAAATCAAGCTTTATCAGTGAAAAAAGCTTTGTTAATATTGCCAGGCCGAAATTGAAATATTTGAAATAAAATAAAACAATCAAATTTAATGCAAAACCGCCTGCCACAATTATATTTTTCAGATTTTTTTCTTTGTTTTTTTGATATCCTCCAGATTTTACTTTTTCAATGAGTAATCCACTTACATAGGTAACAATGGTAGCGTATAAAATCAGAAATATGTATTCGGCATTCCAACACATATAAAAGTAATAACTTGCTGCCAATAACCAATATGGCTTTATTTTCCGTGGCATGATAAAATAGACCAACGTAACAATCGGAAAAAATATTAAAAACTCAGCAGAATTAAATAGCATAATTGCCTCCGAACAATTTTTATCTATTCTCTAGTTTATCACAAAACTCTAAGTTTTCAACAACTTAAAAGCGCACCGTAATAACTCCCGCTCCTTTTCGACCTTCATGCCAGAACATAGAAAATAATTGAATTTGAGAAAAAGAAGACACAATAAAAATTACCCGGCAAAACCGGGTAAAAAATTTTTGTTTTTAATTGTCTGCTTAACGGGCAGCACACCAAAATCTAATTGTAATATCTTTATGAATACTATGCATTCCGTGCTTCCTGCCCAACAAGTTAAGGCGTTACCTTTGCGCCACCTCCAGTGCAATCTCAACCGCCTGCTTTTTCGGAATCCTGATTTCCACATTGGGAATATGCTCTCTCACCAGCTGGGCCACTCCTTCTTCCACCATTTGGTTTTTGCAAAGCACGCTCCCCCAAAAAATAAGCGTCAACGTATCCTTCTTGTCTACGGTCATTTTACAGTAATTATCCCAGGCGATTTTGTAAAGTTCGTCTATGGTCTCCTCCAAAATCTTCCGGGCAGTTTCGGAGCCCGCCTCCATGGCTTTCTCCGCCAAAGGCGCTAAATCGGCAATGGCATTTTTGGTCATAATATTGGCGTTTAACATATTATTTAAAACCTCCAAATCGGAAATCCCGGTAGCTTCATAAAACATCTGATATAATATTTCATCACCCCTTCGTCCGTCCAGGTAATCTCCTGCCGCCTTCACGATCTTAAGGCCGATGTGGAAACCGCTCCCTTCATCGCTCAGAATATGGCCCCAGCCTCCTGTGCGGACCATAACACCGTCCCTGCTTAGACCAAAAGAGATAGAACCGGTCCCGCCAATCAGTATCATGGAAGGCGCCCTGTATACCTGCAGAAAAACCTCGCAGTCATTGAACACAAACAATTTGGAGTCCCTAAATCCCATCCCCAGGAAAATCTCTCTGACACTCTCCCGCAGGGCCTCGGAGTCAATTCCCGTAGCCGCCACGCAAATACCTTCGCACTCTGCGGGCTCCAATTTCCTCTTTTTCAGTACTGGAAACACCAGATCTTCATATTTTCTCTGAGCTGTTTCCTCTCCCCCGGAAAAAATACTGACTCCTGCGGATTGGAAACGTTCCAGCACCTGCCCTTTGTCATCGCTCAAAATAATCCTTCCGCTGGTTCCTCCTATATCCAAACCTGCATAATATTTCATGAACGCCCTCCTTTGCCCCGAACCTGATACCTGTCCTTATTGAATACCGTTTTCGTTTTTCGCCTTGATTTGCATCACAGCATCCAGTCCCATAAATTTCCGGGAACCTCTGCCGGTCAGCCCTAAGTTTTCCGTAACCGCCGCACTGATTACCTGCATGGGCAAAATCTGTTCAAATGGCTGGGTATACCACTTCCCGGTCATCTTTAACAGGCAGTCCCGTCCGTCCTTTGATTCTTCCAGCCCCACCGTGTACACCGATTTACAAATGTCCCGGTGGTATTTTACCAGACGCTGCATTCTTTCATAATCGGAGTCATCCGGTGTGGGCAATAAATAAAATCCGCTGACATTTTCGCTAAGGGAACTGGCCGGGCCGTGCAAAAATTCTTCAAATTCATAAGCCACTCCCGGAATAAGCAAAGTTTCCATCACCTTAAGGGCGCCTTCCGCCGCAATCTTTGCCCCCTGCCGTTTTCCGGCCACATAGATTAACTCCATCTTACCCATCATTTCCATATTCTCCTGCACCCATTGTCTTGTGCGCACAATGTTTTCAGACAGATATTCCGAAGCCTGGGTAAGTCCTTCCACATATTCCTCATACGCCTGCCCGGAAATTTCCCCGGAGCGCTTTCCTTCCTCCAAAGCCATCAAATAAAGGGTAAGGAGGGTAATCGTGTAACCTTTGGTTTTAGGTCCAACGGTCTCCTCCCCGCAGGGAACCTCCATATAACGCTCTCCTTTGCTGTTGGCATAGCCATAGGGATTTCCCGTCATCACAAGGGTAGGAACCCCATGAAGCTTTTCAAATACTTCAAGGATATTGGTTGAGTTTCCTCCCTGGGATATGACAACTGCCAAGGGATTTAAGCCCTGAAGCTTTTCCACCTGGGAAGGCACAATCACGCTGACCGGTTTTGCAAGAATCTTTTCCATAAAAGGAGCGGCGGCGCACGCCACATTGTAGGAAGTGCCGCTGGCAATCAGACAGATTTGCCCCGGATTATTTTTCACTGCCATATCACAAAAAGCGGCGGCTATTTCCTTCCCGCGTGGGAGAACCTTCCGGAACAATTCCGCCTGCTCTGCAATGTAGTCCATCATTACCATAATTCATTCCTCCATTTGGTTCTATTTTTTGAATCATGTTAAAGCTTCGGACAGCACCTTTGCGAGCTGTCCTTATGTTAAACAAACGTTGCCTCGTTCTTTGGCCTTTATTGTAAAAAACGCGCAGCCTGTGCGCATTGCCGGGCCGTGGATAACGTTTTATTCTTTCTTTAAAGCCGTTGCATAGATAAACCAGCTTCCATGGGGAATCCACTGCTCCGCCCAGCGCCAGTTGTCGTTTATCTCCGAAGTCGGATGCTGCACAAAAGCGATTCCCTCCTCATCCGCAGGAGCGCTTGTGATACCGTTCACAATACCGCCCGGACAATTGATAAAATCATATCTGTTTTTGAAGAAATACTGGATGTTATTTCTGCCATATCCTTCTATCATGCAGCTGTCAAAAGGATTCAACCCCATGATCCAGTCAAGCGTATCCTGGGCCATACGGCGGCAGCGGACCCCCAGCGTTTCATCCGCCGTCACATAGGAAAGCTCCATGCTGGCTGCTGCAATAGACGCAATGCGCGCGTTGTCTCCCTGCCACCAGGGAGCCGCCGTACTGCTGTGGGGGAAGAAAAACTTTTCTACAATCTGATTTCCTTCCTTACTTTCCAGAACAGGATATCCAAAAGGATTGGAGCGATTATCCGTTACCATGAGTTTCCATCTCATGATATCCTCCGCATATTTCACCGCCTCCGCTTTCCTTCCATCTTCCGGCTCTATCTCCGCATACTGCAGCAATGCAACCACAGGCATCCCCTCGTCAGCAGCATGATAATAGGGAACCTCTTTCGTCACTTCCAGCCGTTTCAGTCCGCTGCCGGTGGGCGTTGTGCGGGCATAAATTTTCTTTGCCATTTGGCGGGCTTTTTGAAGATAATCATATTCTTTTGTGGTGATATATAGCTCGGTAACTGCCATCAAGGCGCAGTATTCATCCACCAGGTTCCATTTTCCATCGTTCACATAACGCTCATTGTTTTCAGACAAATAGGTCCATGCTGATTTTGCGGCCTGTATGTATTCCTTTTGCGTATGCTCCCCACTGGGATAGTAATTCCGTCCTGCTATGGCAAGGGCGGCAATTGCCAATCCCCCGCCGCTTCTTAGGCTCACCTCATAATTTTCATCGCCTATCATTTCTTCCCCTGCAGTCTCGGCAACATCACTGAACTGGTCACTGCTTCGTTTGTACTCAAACCCAATCCTGCGGGTGCCTTCCACACTGGCCAGTGCATCGCTCCGGTTTATGGAGCGGAAAAAACTTCCGGAGGGCGCGCGCATACGCATCACAAAATCCGCTCCAAAAAAGCCTTCATCCAGCATCCGGCGTTTCAGCATGGAGTATTGCTCATTTTTACTCTCCGTAAGAAAGTCGTGGGCTTTAAAAAAGGTATAAGCGCTGAAGGGAATTTGTTGGGGATTATGATAAGCGCTGTGGGAGAGATGGGAAAAATGAATGCCGTAATCTCCCGTGGCATCATACCATCCCCCATGAGCGTCCACCTCTCCTTCTCTTGGCCCCTTAAAGGGCAGACTTTTATCATCCACCAACCATTCACCGCTGGAGCGCTGGGCCTTGAAATAGTAGCTTACGGCGTTCAGCATTCTCATTGTAACCAGACATTTACTGATTTCAAATTCCTGGGAATAATGCTCCCCCACCTGTATGCGGTATGTCCCCTCCAACGTAATCTGGGAAAAATCCGCCCGGTAGTAAATGCCCGTATTCCAGTTAGCCACCGGGCCAACCAAAACCGGAACGCCGGTATATATCTTATTTCCTTTCAAATCCAGCACCGAGAATGCTTCCGCTCTTTCTTCTTCCCGGCATTTTATTACCGCTTTCTTAGGCCCCGCCGCGCTGTAACCTATATGATTCGTCAGAATATCCATTCATCAAACTCCTCTCTCTTATCAAACCTTCTTACCCCTTAACGGCTCCCGCCGTAAGGCCGGAAACCACCTGTTCCTGGGCAAATATATACAAAACCAGAGGCGGAAGAATCGTCACTACAATAGCGGCCATCATCGCGCCATAGTCCGTGCCAAACATATTGCTTACCATGGAAAGTATAACACAAATCGGTTGTTTGGAGCGCTCTGAAACATAAACCAGGGAGGTAAACAAGTCATTATAGCTCCATATAAAAACCATGATTGCCACTGTTGCCAGCACGGAGCGGCACAGGGGCAGAGAAATATAGGTAAATATCTGAGGAACGCTGGCCCCGTCAATAACCGCCGCCTCGTCCAGCTCCATAGGAAGGGAGCGCATAAATCCCTGTACCATAATAATGGAAAAGCACAGATTCCCGGCAGTCTGCGGCAATATCGCCGCTATACGATTTCCATGTACAAAGGGAATATTACTTAATGTAACAAAATTGGGTATGACAGTTGCAAAACTGGGAACCAGCAAACAGGCGGTAAGCACTGCCATAATGTACTTCCCCATCTTGTTCTCCATACGCCCCAGCGCAAAGGCTGCCATACTGGAAACTGCCACAACCAGTACAACCACTGCGCCGGAAATAATAAAACTGTTCAAAAACGCTTTTGGAATGTTTACGTCCGGGTAACTCATAATGGAAATAAAATTGGCTAAGCTAAGTGAAGCCGGCCATTCCAAACTGTTGCGGAGAATCTCATCAGATGGTTTAAAACAGTTTATCACAACCCAGTACAGGGGAAGAAATGTCATGGCCGCCCATCCAAACATAAGGAGCCATTTAAACATAACGATAATCCATCCTATGGGAGTGTGCTGCGGTATTTTGCTTTTCATCGGGCTCCTCCTTTCAATACGTTTCTTTTGGTTCTAAAATCCTGCGCGTGACAGTTGACAGCAATACGCCGAAAGCAACCATTACAATCGCGATGGCGCTGGCGTAGCCGCCGTTATAATTGCGGAACGCCGCGCTATACATGTAAGTGCTGAGCAGCTCGCTGGAATTCATAGGTCCTCCGCCTGTGATGACGTAGACCATATCAAACACCTTAAAGCACCCGGAAATGACCAAAATCACCACCGAAGTAATCACATCGCGAATCATGGGAATTGTAATATAAACGGCTTCCTGAAAGGGAGTGATGCCGTCCAGCTTCGCGGACTCGCTGATTTCCCCAGGGATTTTGGACATCCCTGTGAGGAAAATAACGAAGTAAAACCCTACATATTGCCACATAATCGGAATCGTAACCAGGAAAATAGATGTTTTTTCATTGATCCAAACCTGTTTTTCCCCTCCGAACCAAAGGATGATCAAATTCAGCAGACCGTACTCGTAACCGTAAATCAGCCGGAACATCAGCCCTATAGCAGTGGCAGAGATTAGAATCGGAATAAAATATACCGTGCGCAGAAACTTAAACATCTTTTTTGTCTTTGAAACCAAAATCGCCAACAGGAGCGATACTCCTACCTGGAATAAAAAAACCCCCGCCATCATAATAAATGTGTTCCGAAACGCAACCAGGATCACCGGATCATGGAATAAACGATCATAATTGGCTAATCCTGCAAAGCTCTGCTTTGGTGAAAAATTTTTCCACGATGTAAAGCTGTAATATATCGTCCGAAACAGCGGATAAATCAAAAACGTTAGAATAAACACCGCTGCAGGAGCCAAAAACAGGTAAAAATATTTCTTGCTCTTCATGGCAAAACCTCCTCCCTTTTTGGAAACCGCAAGATTGCGCTAGCCTTTCTTATTCTTCATTCAGGCTGCGGGATTGTGCCAGAATATCTTCCGGAGAACTTTGCCCTGTGGCAATATACTGGATACCCGGTTCCGTCATATTAAGCCATGCCTCGCGCACCACCTGGCTGTCGCAGGCAGCCACAAATTTAGTTGCCGTATTTAACATATCGTTTGCACTGATTTCAAGGGGGCTTGCACCTTCGGGCGCGTCACATGTAATGGCTGAACTTCCACCTACCGCAATCATACGGGTCATAACCTCCGGGCTGGTCATGTATTTCAAGAAATGAAGGGTGACATCATCCCGCTCCGCTGCCTCTTTGCTCATGTACCATCCGCTTCCGAAGCCTGAAAGAGCCACATCACTGCCTCCTTTGCCGCCAGGAAGGGCCGGCATAGTAATCATACGCATATTTTCATTATCTTTCAGTCCGGAAACTGTCCAGGAGCCATTGATCATCATCGCTGCCTTGCCATCCGCAAAAAGGACACGGATATCGTCTTCTGTCATTGTCATACAGTCGGCCGGGAAAGCACCTTTGTCATACAAATCTTTCATTGCCGCCAGAGCCGGCGCCCAGGAATTATCAAAATAATCCTTCTGTCCCTCTGCGCCTACCTGGGCCAGAATCAGCTGCTCTACCATGTAGCTTGGTTTCATCAGCGAAGTAGCAAAAGGAACAATATCATTCTCCACAAACACATCGATGCAGGCTTCTATGTTTTCCCAGCTGGTGGGTTCTTCCAGGCCATACTGGTCGAACAGTTCTTTATTATAGAACATTCCTTCAAAATAGCCGATGTATGGGATGCAATACTGCATTCCGTCTTCGTTACGTCCTGCTTCCATAGCGCCCTCTTTCAGATTGGCGCTCCATTCAGGATCCGCATCCATATAAGGCTTCAAATCCACAAACAATTCCGAATCCAAAGGCATTTTTGATTCTTCACCATTGTAATACAGCATCAAATCAGGGGGTGTCTTTGCCGCTACATCGGATTGCACCTTGGTACGGAATAAATCCTGTGTACCGGAGGTAGGCTGGCTCTCATCTACGATGGTAACGCCGGGATGCGCTGCCATATAATCGTTGATCACTTCCTTATATACCGGAGCCCACTGATCAGACCCTGCCAAAAAAGTAACCACGCGGATTGTCCCTTCATCCTCTGCCTCTGACTCCTTTGACATTTCCGGCGCTTGCTGTTCATCCGCCGCATCCATCTCCTCCTGGCCCGAAGCTTCTTCCGTTGCCGGAGCATCTGCGCTTTCACCGGAACCGGAATCTGAGGCGCCTCCGCATCCGGCCAGCAAACCAATGCTCATAGCGCAGGTTAGTGCCGCTGCCAGAATTTTTTTCATTTCTTTCTTCATATTTTTTTCCTCCTTTTTATTTTTAACGAAGGCTTACGCCATCGCTAAGTTCCTTGATTTTTCTGCTCCAAATTACAAATATGGCCGTTCCTGCCCCTATCAAGATGCTGCTAAAAAGCATCATCTTATCCGCCCCCATGTATTCGCTGATAAAACCGCCTACTAAGCCAAACAGTATCCGGGAAACCACATTTCCAATCAGTACGTTCAGCGTCTGTCCCGTAGCGCGCATATCCTTTGGCACTGTTTTCCCGATATAAGTGATAATACAGTAAGAAAAGCTGGTGTATCCTATGCCGTGAAGCAGATTGACCGGCACAATCAGCGCAGGCGTCTTTAAAAAGAATAACAGCAGCCAGCGCAGAGCCGTCACACTTCCCGCCATTACCAACGTTCTCTTGATTCCCAGCTTTTCTGTAATACGGTGTATCAGTATCAGCATGGGGATTTCGGAAACCGAGCTGGCAAACATCATAATACCCACCAGAGAACTATTGCCGCCTACCGCATCCGAAGTAAAATAAATCGCGTAAAAATTATGATAAAAATTAAGGCCGATAGAGAAAGACAGATTAAACAAAATCAATCCTACCAACGGCTTATTCCGAAGCAGTTCCCAATAGGAAGACTTATTCTCCTTTGTCCGGAAACCTTCAATCTTTGGCAGCTTTAAGCATATCAACCGGCAGATTGTCAAAAATGCCGCAACCATGCAGAAAATAGGACGGTAATTATCCTGCAAAAAGAAACCAATCACCAGGACGGTAAGGCAGTAGCCAATGGTTCCCCCTATGCGCACCTGCCCGTAATCCCACCTTTTGTCTTCCAGATATTCCAGAGCAAAATTATCCTGTAAGGGCATCAACGGATGAAAGAAAACGGAAAACAAAGTAACCGCCGCTGCCAAAAATAAAAAAGAACTGTTCAGATAAAAGATGAGCGCGATAACAGCTGCTCCTATATATAACAACTGCAAAACACTATTTTTCGTTTTAGTCCTATCGCTAATCAGTCCCCAAAAGAGCTGTGCGCACAAGATGCCAATCGTGGAGATCGATACCGTCATTCCAATCTGGCTCTCGCTAAGTCCCACAGAACTTAAATAAAGATTTACATAGGTATTGTAAATGGCCTGGCCCGCGTAAAAGAGAAAAAACAAAGCAAACAAAGGAACGGGAAATCTGTCCTGCTTTTCATTCGTCTGAACACTCATTAGCGCTGCCTCCTTTACATTTTTGGCTCTACGGTCCGAAATTATGTCCGTCGAAATCTATCATTGTCTACTGTTCTCACAATTGATACATAGCACTTGCTTTGTGCTTTTGATGTATTGTAATTACATTATGATAATAAAAATCATATTATAGTTTGACTTTTAAGTCAATACTGAATTAATTACAGTTTTGACCAATAGTTTTTAGGCATTTTGTACAAATCATCATTTTTATACAAATATTGCTTAGAACAAATTTACTATTATATATAAAATAGAACGTAATAATTATCCGAATCACAAATAATTCACTTGGCGAGATCAGCTAATTTCCAAGGAAGTTCACCTTTATATTCTTTGAAACAACCTGTTTTTTTCAAAAATATTGACATAACTCTAACGCGCTATTATAATATTGTTATTACAATAGACCTGTAAGCAACGACGGCAAGAAAAATACCCCGTTGTCTGCAAATGGGGTTTTTATAAAAGATAGGAGAAAGCTCTATGATTAATTTTAACGAATCACAAATAATTGAAAACGCACATTACATTTACCAGCAGCGCAGCAAAATTGAGGCAATTGCAGATGAAATCTGCGAAAGAGGCTTTGACCTTCTTTTTTTTACATCCTCCGGCGGTTCCATGTCCATGCTTTCGCCTTTTGATTTCTGGCTCAATTACACCTCCAATTTGCCTACGGCGGCCATGCTCTCCGCCGATTTGCTGATTACTGGCTGCAACCGGTTAACCGAAAATTCCGTGGTATTCATGACTTCCAAATCCGGAGATACAAAAGAAACTATGGATGCGGCGCAATATGTAAAAAATAAGGGCGCTTTCATTGTATCTGCAGTGGGCGTGGAGAACTCTCCGTTAGAAGCGGTCTCCGATGCCACAATACTTTACGCCGCAGGACGCCCCCAGGAATTGATTTTTTACCTGTTAATCGGGAAAATTCTATATAATAAGGGTTTCTTTCCGGCCTATCCGGATTTCGCCCATAATATGAAAAATTTAGGCGCCGCACTGGCAGATGTCCGCAAGCAGGCAGACGAAAAATGCAGACAGTATGCCGCCTCTTATCATCAGGAGCCTTACAATATCTGGATTGGTTCCGGGGATTTATGGCCCATGGCCTACTCTTATTCCATGTGCGTGTTGGAAGAATCTCAGTGGATTCCAACAAAGTCCGTCAGTTCCCCTGAATTTTTTCACGGAACTTTAGAGCTTTTGGAAAAAGATGTGTGCGTAACTTTGCTGCTCACCGAAGGCCCCACCCGCACAATGGATGAGCGTGTAAAGCGCTTTGCGCAAAAGCACACAACCAAGCTGACCTGCTTTGATGCCAGGGACTATCAGCTCCCCGGCATTAAGGACGAATACCGCTCTTTGCTCTCCCCTGTTGTTATGGCGGCAGTCCTTCAGAGAATCAGCAAAAATATTGAAGTGATTACCTCTCATAGCCTCGACATCAGAAGATATTATAGAAAGGGCGAGTATTGATTATGAAATTTCTTGGCTTAGGTGATAATTCTATCGACTATTATGTAAACAAAGGCGTCATGTATCCGGGCGGCAATGCAGTCAACACTGCCGCCCATGCGGCCCTTTTGGGCCATGAAGCCGCTTATCTGGGAAATTTCGGCGATGATGAGTATGTCCAGCTTATCCGATCCGGCCTGGATTTTGCCGGCGTTTCCTACCTGCTATGCCCCGTTGTCAATGACAGCCACACCAAAATATGCCATTATGAAATGATAGATGGGGAACGGCGTTATCTTGGTGTTGACACAGGGGAACTATGGTCCGGCCCCATCAAACTGACGCCGGAAATTTTAAATTCCATAGGCAAGTATGAGTTGATTCACAGTTGCGCTTATGCTAAAATAGCTAATGAAGTTTACAAGCTTTCTGCCTTACCGGCAGTCTTCACCTACGATTTTTCGGAAAAGGAAAAATACCACACATCGGAATATTTGGATCTAATTTGTTCGGACTTGGATTTGGCCCTTTTTTCCTGCAGCCACCTCGGTGATGGGGAAATGATGGATTTTACCCGCATGGTCCATCGCCATGGCGCCAGACATGTACTGATTACAATCGGAAACCGCGGCCAATATTTTTCCAATGGTTCTATCGGTATCCGGAATCCGGCCAATTATGTTAAGGCCAGGGATACCACAGGCGCAGGCGATGCATTTTTAGCCTGTTTCGTAACAAAACTTTACGAACAAGGCTGGCGTAAAGGGCAGATCATGCCGGAGAAACCCGTCCGCGCAGCCCTGGAGGCTGCCGCTGTTTATTCCTCTGAAAACTGCAGGAAGGAGGGCGGTTTCGGTTACAGAGCTATGAAAAAGGAGAATTGCTGATGACCAATGCCATCTCGTTGATTACCATAGATAAATATAATCAGGTTCCGCTTTATTTTCAGGTAAAAGAATCTATTCTCTCAGCTATCCGCAGCGGAAAATTCCTGCCCGGCGACAAGCTCCCAACTGAGGAAGAACTATGTAAAGAATTTGGCATATCCAGACCGGTTGTCCGGCAAGCCTATGCCGAATTGACAGCCGAGCATATTATTGAGCGTAAGCGCGGCCATGGAAGCTATGTAAAACAAATGAATATTTCCAATATGAATTTCCATCACCTTATGAATTTTGAGGAGGAAATGAAGATACTCGGCAAAAAACCGGGTACCCAATTGATTCGCGCCGAAGTGATTCCTTATGACAAAAATATATATGATCCTCTGGGCTTGGAGAAAGAAGAACCCTGTTTTTTGATTCTCCGTGTCCGTTATGCGGATCACCAGCCTTTTTCATTGATTTCCAATTATATTTCACTGGCCAGGTTCCCGGGTTTGGAGCGCTTTGACTTTGCGGTGGAATCCCTTTACCAGACACTTGAAAATCATTATCATACCAAGATATACAAGGCCAATCGGACTATGCGTTCCCAGATTATCGATCCTACCGCCGCCAACCTGCTTCGTACCCCAAAACAGTCTGCGGTGCACATTGTTACCAGCATCGATTATGACAGCCTTGATAAGCCCGTGGGAATGTCCATAGAAGTTTTTCCGGGTGAAACCCATGAATTTAGTTTTACGGTATATCGGCGCTGACTGCCGTAAAATGCCCTAATGACGATTTGAAAGGGAATCTTTTCAGAAAACAAAAATTTTATAGCTGCTGATGTGAAGCTCCCATACTCTGGGAGTTTTATATTTGATTTCTATTTGTTACAATTTCTTCCACCCAGCTTACAATCTCACCCGATAATTCCAGTGCTTCTTTTGCATGTTTTCCTCAAGAAACTTCGTGAAAAGTAACCATGTATAAAAACTTTAACCACCTTAACCCTACAAATTACTCTCACTTCCTCCCACTCCCCGCTTCAGGGCGCTGCCAAGGTTGGTAATGCACACCAAGGTTGCAACCAAGAACACACCCGGAAAAACAATCATCCACCAGGCGCCGGATAAAAGCGCCTGGTCCGCCAGGGTAAGCATGCTCCCCCAGGAAATAATGTCAAGGGGCAGACCAATCCCCATAAAGCTTAACGTTGACTCCGATAGAATGGCGCTGCGCACATTCATCACCACCATAAACATAATCGCAGAAATGAAATTGGGCGCTAAATGATTCCAAAGCACATGAAAAAAGCCGGCCCCCATACACTTTGACGCTATCACATATTCACTGCCCCGTATCTGCCTTACCTCCGTGCGTACCACCTTTGCAATACTTGCCCAGCCGGTGATGCCAATGACAAAAGAAATGCTCCATACATTTACCTGACCCAGAACCGCCTGCAGCAAAACCACTAAAAGCAGGTTTGGCACGCTCAGCAATATTTCCGTAAACCGCATAAGCAGCATATCCAGCCATCCGGGCGCAAGGCCGCTGACTGCCCCGAATATAATGGCTGTCAAAGTGGAAATTGCCGTTGCCAAAAAACCAATCAGCAGAGAAATCCGTCCTCCATACCAGAGCATCGAAAACAGGTCCCTTCCCATGGTATCCGTGCCAAACCAAAATTCCTTATCCGGCCTGTGGCTGTAGTTTGCCAAATCCATATAAAGAGGATCCTTTGGCATAAAAAGTTCACAGCCAAGACACCCCAGCACAATCACAGCCAGAAGGCAGAAGGAAAGCGCCGGCTTTTTGGAATACCTCTTTGCCAACTTCCCACTCCCGGCTGCCTTTCGGGATTCTTCCGCCCAGGATAAGGGCGGCGCATACGCTGCTCCCACCAGCTCAAACAATTTATCCTCCAAACCCTTCCACCTCCGATGTTTCGTTTTCCCTGCCCGGCCTGATGCGGGGATCTATCTGTTCATTGATTGTCTGTGCCGCCATATTACACAAAATAACTACCCCGCCGGAAATCATGCACAGCACCATCAGCAGGTTGTAATCCTTAAATCTGGCACTTTCATAGGACAGCGTTCCAATCCCCGGATAGGAAAAAACCGTTTCTATAATATAGGTTCCCCCCATAATATGCGGAATCGAAATTGCCATGATGCTTAGATACGCCGGCATAACATTCCTTAAGCACTGCCCAAACATGATCTTACACTTGCTTAGTCCTTTCGCCTTGGCTAACAGCACATAATCGGCCCTGACTTCCTCTAAAATCTTATTGCGAATCATAAAGGCATAGTACCATAGATGCCCCGTCACCACAATCGCCATGGGAAGAACCAGATGTAAAATACGGTCCCCTATCTCTCCCTCGCGGCCCGCCGTGTAAGCGCCGCTGCTGGGCAGGATACGCAGATAAACCGCAAAAATGAGAATCAGTACCAAACTCAGCCAAAATTCCGGTATGCAGCTTGTAACGATACCTATTTTGCAAATCATCCTGTCAGGGAACCGGTCTTCATACCACGCACACAATATCCCTAAAAACAGCGCCAGCACAAAAATAAGGATAAAGCCAATCCCCCCAAGAATCAATGTGTTGCCAATTCGTCCTCTGATGACTTCCATCACATCCATCTTATATTTGTAGGAAATGCCAAAATCTCCCTGTATGGCGCCCTTGGCCCAACGGATATACTGTACAAAAACCGGGGCCCTAAGACCCAGCCTTTCCTCCGCAAAGGCCCTCTCTGCCGGGGTCATCTTCTCAGCCCGCTCCCCGTAATAGGATACCAGCGCGTCTCCCGGCGCAAGGCGGGCAATGTAAAATACCACAAAGGATAAAACCGCCATACTTAAGATAAATCCCAGCGCTTTCCTGCCATAATAAAAATATATTTTTTTCCCGCTCATCCGCCATTTCCTCCCTCTGCCGGTTAACGCCTCAAAATTACAATTGCTGTCAAGCATTCTTAAGGACAAAGTGCATGGGCCCTACTTCCACCATTTCCCCTTTTTCAGGCCACTTTATTTCATCAAAATCAGGTGATTTTCTGTCCTTCTCGAGACGGGGGTCAGGGATGGGGATTGCCGACAAAAGAGCCTTTGTATAGGGATGTACAGGGGTTTTAAAAAGGTCTTCCGTTTTAGCCTCCTCCACCAGTCTGCCCTGGTACATCACGCCCACCCGGTCGCACAAATAGCGCACCACCGATAAATCATGGGCAATAAACAAAAAAGTAAATCCATGCTCCTTTTGCAGATGCTTAAAAAGATTAATAATCTGCGCCTGTATGGAGACATCCAGCGAAGCAATCGGCTCATCCGCCACTAAAAGCTCCGGCTCCATAGAAAGCGCCCTTGCTATGGCAACCCTCTGCCTCATACCGCCTGAAAGCTCCGGAGGATATTTGCTCAGATAAGAAGCGTCCATGCCCACATATTTCATCTGGAACTCCGCCTCTTTATGGTAACTTCCCCGGGGAGTTTTGATATGGTGGATGCGCATCGGCTCCTCAATAATGCGGGACACCTTCATACGCTGGTTCAGGCTTGAAGCCGCGTCCTGGAAAATCAGCTGCCTGCTTGCCTCCAGCAATCTCCGGTTGGCCTTCACCTGCTCTTTATCACATATATTGATTCCCTGATACAAAATCTTTCCTCCCGCAGGCCTGTAAATGTTCATGACACAGCGCGCAACGGTGGATTTTCCGCAGCCGGATTCTCCCACAAGGCCAAAAACCTCCCCTTTTCTGATTTGAAAAGAAATGTCATTCACCGCAGGAATCACCGTCTTTTTTCCCAGCTTAAATTGATGGGTCAAATGCTGCACATCCAAAATCACTTTGTCCCCATTTTCCCCCTCCTTACCGGCAGTGCGCTGTTCTGATAAAGACTTTCGTATGTAAATCTGCCGGTAACCATTCGGCGCAAAGGTCCCCAGCCCGGTCAGAGGGCTTTCCACCTTAGGCGAACGCATATCCAATAGCCAGGTGGCGGCATAATGGGTATCACTTATCTGAAACATGGGCGGTTCTTCTTTATAGTCAATTGCAAGGGCAAATTCATTGCGGCATGCAAAGGCATCTCCCCTGGGCATCTTTAGAAGATTAGGCGGCATGCCGGGAATGGTATATAATTCTTCATCAGGCCTGGCAAATATAGGAAGCGAACGCATTAGTCCCCAAGTATAAGGGTGTCTTGGGTCATAAAAAATTTCTTCCGCCCGTCCAATCTCAACAATTTTGCCCGCATACATCACAGCCACACGATCCGCCGCCCGGGCCACCACCCCTAAATCATGGGATACAAGTATCGCAGCCATCCCAAGTTTTCTTTGTATTTCACAGAGCAGATCAAGAATCTGCGTCTGAATCGTAACGTCAAGGGCTGTTGTAGGCTCGTCTGCAAATAAAATCTGCGGTTCCCCTGCCAGCGCTATCGCCATAACCAGGCGCTGACGCATCCCCCCTGAGAAATGATAAGGATACAGCTCATATCTTTCCTTTGGCTGCTTGATCCCCACAAGCTCCATCAGCTCAATCACCCGCCTGTAAATATCCTCCTTTTTCATTGGCAGATTTTTTCCCTGACCCTTACCGCGTTTTTGCCCCTTATAATGGACAGCCACCGCCTCCGCAATCTGCTCTCCCACCGGAATCGTTGGATTGAGCGTTGTCATAGGATCCTGAAAAATCATGGAAAAGAAATTTCCCCGTAACTTTCGCATGTCCCGTTCCCGGTACCTTGTAACATCCGTCCCATTTGCCAAAATCCTTCCTTCTTTTATCCGGGCATTTCCTGGCAGCAGCTTCATAATGCTTTTGCACAGAACGCTTTTTCCGCATCCCGACTCTCCCACAATGGCTAATATCTCCCCCTTTTTAAGGGAAAAAGAAGCGCTTCTGACAGCCTTCACTTCACCTGCGGGCGTATCAAAGCTTACGGATAAATTTCTTATCTCCAAAAGTTCTTCTATCGTACTCATTCTTCATACATTCCTAACGCACACTTATTCCTATTTTGCAGTCAATGTTTTACAATCATTTCCCTATTTTGTCGCAATGGATGTCTCATTTCACAGGGCAGCTTACTACAACAAATGCTATCATACTCCGCAAACCGGATTCTTGCAACAAATACTGTCATGCCCCACAAGCCGGCTTTTTGTAACAAGATAAAGGGCCAGCTGGCCGACCCTTTATAAGGAACTATCCTAAGATGCCGCTAATTTATTATTTTACAACTTTTTTCGATCATTTGAACCATAAATTTTTTAACACACGTAAATCAAATTTCAAGGATGCTGTGTGCTGGCAAGCAAAACACCAGCTCAGACGGTAAAATATTACTTGAACTGACCTTATAAAAACGCCACGTATTTATACGTGTGCGCTTAGCGAGGTTCTGCATGAGCTTAGCGTCTGTTGCGTTTTTATAGAGCGAAAGCGCGTCAGTGAAGGTAATATTTTTCCGTCTGAGCGTGGTTTTATTTAGTCTTGCACACAGCATCCTTGAAAATTGATTTCCGTGTTTATAACATCAAATAGAATGTAACAGTTCAGCCTTTCGGCTTCCCTGTTACGTAATCTCCCCATTCAGGCAGACTTAATTGTCTATCGTCCATTCATATATATTCCAGAAAATCCCTACCCCGTGATGCCCCATGACCGTATCGGTGGAAATTCCTGAAATTCCGGCATTCGCCACATAATCCGCATCAATATAGCAGATAAAGGCAAAGGCCGGATCCTTCGCCAGCTCCTCCTGGAATTTATCATATGCCTGTCTGCGCACCTGCTCATCATCAGACCTGCGCGCCTCGGTCAGATATCTGTCAACCAGCTCGTTGGAATAGCCGTTATAATTTGCCCTCTTATCTGTGCCAAACACTTTATAAGTGTGGTCATCCGCATCAAAGGGGCTGCCCCATCCAATCAAATAAGCCTGCTGTCTTCCCCAATCCACCACTGTCGGGACCTCCACATTCACATCAAGGCCAATTTCCTTAAGCTGCTGCGCCGCTGCCTGTGCAATGTCAAGCCGCACCTGGTCGCCGGCGCCCACGCTGATGGTAAAGCCAAGCTTTTCCCCATCTCTGTCATAAAACCCGTCCTCTCCCATTTCGCAGCCTGCTCCCTCTAAAAGCTCCTTGGCCTTTTGGGGATCATAGTCATAGTGTTCTACATCCCCGTTATCATAAATGTTTCTCTGGAGCGGCCCATAAGCAACAATCCCATGTCCTAAAACCACTGCGTCCAAAATCGCTTGTCTGTCTATTCCATAACAGATTGCAGGAATGATATCCCTGTTCTTTGTCCAGTATTCATTCCAAAAATTAAACAAAATTCCCCTGTAATCAGAAGTTTTCATGTGATAAACCTGATAGCCCTCCCTATCTGCAAAGCTCTCGGAATCTCTGGGCGTAAGCAGAGCAAGGTCAAGCTCACCGCTTTGCATCTGCAGGGTTTTTGCATTGTCGTCCGGAACGATTTTAAAGATTACCTTGTCAATGTTGGCAGCACCCTTAAAATAGTCTTCATTTTTCACAAGGGTTATGGCCTGCCCTTCGTCCCAGCTCTCCAGCTTATAGGGTCCTGTGCCCACAGGGGACCGGAAAAAGGCTGACTCCTGCATATCCTCCCCCTCAAGTAAGTGACTTGGCAGCACCGCCATGGTCATATAATCCAAAAACGCTACATTAGGAGCCGCCAGTTTAAAAGCAATCGTCACATCATCTATCACTGTGATTTCTTCCACATCCTCAAAATTAGGCGCATTTTCCGAACCGTTTTCCGGGTCCATAATCGCCTCAATGGTAAACTTCACATCCTTAGCTGTAACCGGTTTGCCGTCATGCCATTTTACCCCTTCCCTCATATGGAAGGTGTATATATTGCTTTCGTCATCAAACTCCCAGTTTTCCGCTAAGCCCGGAACCACCTTGTTCTCACCGTCATGGGCTGTTAAGCCGTCAAAAATCAAAATATTAATCTCGCCATGCTCATCCATAGCCGGATTGATGCGGGTGTAATCGCCGCTGCCATATACCAGCGTTGTTCCCTCAATTTCCTGTTCCATCGCATCACCTTGCATGTTTCCTTGCCCGCTGCCGCATGCCGCCAGAGAAAAGATCATCATAAAAGAAAAAAGAACCGCAATTATTTTTTTCATATCCGCCCTCCATGTTGCCATAACTTTTTAAAGCAGAAAAAAACCATTTGACATGTATTCTTACACGTCAAACGGCTTCTGCCATTTACATACATAATATGAAACCCAATAACATCCATTCAGCTTTTCACTTCTGAAGCTTAACTTTCCGGTGCATTCTTGCACCCTGTTGCCTTCATGACAACATACTCTCTCACACTCCGCGGGCCAGCTTAACGTAACAAACACCGCCACGCTCCGTGAAACAGCTTTTTACAGCAAAAGTATTGTAACGTGAAAATTTCGGACTGTCAATAGCTGCATCCTGATAATTATGGAAATAAAACAAAAATTTATACTCTATTATCCAGTAAATATCCCGCTTTGTAAGCGTCAAAGCTCAGGCAGTCTAAGGCCGATAAAGTATGGAAACTCTCGTATAGTTTTATTATTTATCAATCTTGTGCAGCAGTACAACACACAGACAAACAGCCAAAACAAAAATCACTGACAATGGCAACAGCTTGTCAAATTGAAAAGCGCTATCTGTCATCAGCCCGTATCCCCATGAAGCCGGAAACGCTTTTCCCATTGTTTTAAATATTGGGGGGAGCATTTCAACCGGAAACATAATCCCCGAAAGCATGGTGGAGGGAACAAAAACAATGATGGAAAACATGGAAGTTTTCGCCTGGTCTTTTACAGCCAAACCAATGATACTGGCTATGCTGAGCGATACCACAATAAAAATGGCAAGGAAGATAAAGTACATCCCCGGTTTTTTTGGTATTTGGGCATTGAACGCAAGCGGCGCAGCAATATACAGGATCATGCTCATAAGAAGCAGATGAACAAACGCCGATATATTGGTCAATGCAATACCCAGGTATAATGGAACACCGTTCGCTTTATAAACCTTTTTTATATCGCTGCTATAAATTTCAACAAGGGAAGGAGGCAGGCCAATCAGCGCGCCCATCGTCACACCAAATACAGTCATAGATTGAATCAGTGTATCCCTTGCTTCTGGCAGAACCGATGTGAATATGCCGCCCATGATTGCAAAAAATAGTAAAGGAACAATATAGCAGGTAATGAGTAATGTCTTACTCCGTATATCTAACTTCCACTGTAAAGAAACTCCATATAAAAAAGCGCCCATTTCTCATTCCCCCTTTGCAATTTTCATAAAGTGCTGTTCCAATGAACCGCGGTCAATCTGAATATCTAAAATCGTTTCCCCTTTTTCCCTGTACTCTGTAAGCAGTGCAAGTAAAGTTTCCCCGATATTATCAGACGCATATTTTCCAGTGCCGGATTCGGTTTGAATGGTGATGGTATAGTGTTTCCCCACTGTTTCATTCAGCTGCTTGATGGTTCCAATAAAGGAAATCCTGCCTCCGGAAAGAATGGCCATCCGATCACACAAATTCTCAACCTCGGCCATATCGTGGCTTGTTAATATGATTGTCTTTCCAGCTTCTTTTAACTGCCGGATTTGTTCATGTAAAGACACCCGTCCTTCAACGTCAAGCCCTGCGGTTGGTTCATCCAGGAAAAGGATATCCGGATTCCGCATCAGGGCAAGGGCCAAATGAAGCCGCCTCTTCTGGCCGGTGGATAATTGATAATACTGCTTTTGGGAAAAGTCAAGGATGCCAAGAGCGCCAAGCATTGTATTATCAAGCGCAACTTTATTCCATTTTGCAAACAGCTTAACAGCTTCTAATGCTTTCATATGCCCCGGCAAAGAAGCCGATTGTAATTGGATGCCCACCTTGCCAATTATAGCGATGTTTCCGCTGTCATATTTTCTTAGGCCCTCGATACATTCAAGCAGCGTAGTCTTACCTGCGCCGTTTACGCCAAGCAGAGCAAAAACCTCACCCTGCCGTACGCAAATATCTAAGCCATTCAGCACAAGATGCGTTCCGTAACTTTTCTTTAAGCTGCTTATTTTTATAGCTTCGTTCATTCTCCGCCCTCCTGAAATGGATCAATGCCTGATTGGGAAAAGTAAAAACCCAATGCCTGCTCAACATAACGATTGGCAAGGTTTTGCTTCTCTTTCCATTTTGGGTCTGTACCCTCAAATCGCCCTAATTCAATGAGCTTTGGGAGCATACTCATATCTCCGTCTGTGAAATCCATTATCATATCCCAATAAGCTTTTGCAAAGCTCTGCCCCTCATCACTGTCCCCAGGAACACCCGCATTTTGGAGCCTTATCGCTTCATTTTGAAGCTGTATGAAGGTGTCCATGAATACCCTTCCGCTGTCCTTATCAAAACGGCTGCGGATGTGGTCAAGGGTCTGGTCATCAAAGTGTTTAATCAGCCAATAAAAATCATTTTCCATCTGCAGATTCACAATGATGTCGGCGTACTTTTTGAAATTGACCGACTGCATTTGAAGGACTTCTTCCCGTAACCCTTCCAGCTCCCGCAACGATTCGGACAGGCTCTCTATTTTTTGCCGGACAGCAACCGCTTGTTTTTCCAAAACATCAGCAATTTCAGCCGGTGTATCAAGGGAAATCAGCCGGTTCTTTATATCGTCCAGAGAGAAACCTAAACGTTTGAGCGATAAGATCTGATGTAGTTTTACCATATCCTTATCTGTATATAGCCTGCGGCCTCCTTCGCTCATGGTGGAAGGCGAAAGCAATCCTGTCCTGTCATAATGCTGTAATGTGCGTACGGTGACGTCCATCTTTTTTGCCGCTTCGCCAACCGTCATATAGCCTTGTGGTATCGCTTTATATTTGTCCATGTCACACCTCCTGCTCATAGTGTATCTCATTACCCTACGTCACAAGCAAGTGTTTTAAGAAATTTTTTTGGGAATAGTAATTTTTAGTGAATCTTGAAAAAAATATGGGATTTGCTATAATAAGAATATCTCTAGAAAAGTTGGTATAATATGATTACGATAGAACAATTAAAGGCCTTGAACAAACCCGAAAATATAGCGGTAACAGAACATGCCCGAATACGTTTATATGAACGGCATCTTAATATTGATGATATCGTAAACGGCATCAATTCCGGAGAAATCATTAAGCAGTATTCGGATGACAGGCCATTGCCAAGCTGTCTGATATTGGGCTTTTCTGTGAAATCAAAATATATTCACATAGTTGCAAGCTGTGACACAGATTTTATATATCTGATAACTGCATATTTTCCCAATCCCACTATGTGGGAAAATGATTTAAGAACAAGAAAGAGGTGTTAACTATGGTATGTATAGCGTGTGGGGCAAAAGCTGAAAAAGGATACACAACAAGCGTAACGGATTTAGGGAAATGCCTCTTAATTGTTAGAAATGTTCCCTGCTATAAATGTACGGAATGTAATGAAATCATCTACACAGGCGATGTTATCAAGCGTTTAGAACAGCTCACAGAACAAGCAAAACAATTTTCACAGGAAATTTCTATTGTAAACTATAGCAGCGCCGCATAAAAATAGCAGAGCTCCGATTTTTTCTGTATTATGAGAAATCCGCCCTCCTCCAAAGGTGATATGGAATAGGGCGGATTTTTTAACACTAAAAATTCCCAAATCCGGAGCACTTGCCAAATGCAACTGTTCGGAACCATTGTTTGCATTTCATCAAAGTTGGATAAACCTGCTTCATACAATTATTTCTCATAAATTTCCCCATGCAGCTCCTGTAAGGATTTAACTTGGCTGCTTGCGTGGGTTTTCACATAATGAATCCCTTCCGCCGCAACCCTTGCAGCCGCAACGGTGGTAATATAAGGAGCCTTGGCCTTGATTGCCGCCTTGCGCAAATAACTGTCATCATAAATGCTGTCTTTTCCCACAGGGGAATTGATGATCAAATCGAAATCTCCATTGGTAATCATATCCCCCACATTGGGCCGGCCCTCAAAAAGCTTCTTTGCCATCTCGGCCTTGATTCCCGCTTCATTCAAAAGATTGCAGGTTCCTTCCGTTGCCACAATTTTGAATCCGTCTCCTGCAAGGCTTCTGGCAACCTCCACCACTTCGTCCTTGTCCTTTTTGTTCACGGAAATGAGCACTGTCCCCTCAACAGGCAGCTTTGACTGCACTGCCTCCTGGGCCTTATAATAGGCTTCGCCATAGGAACTCGACATGCCAAGGGCTTCACCGGTGGAACGCATCTCCGGACCTAAAATGGGGTCAACCTCCGGGAACATATTGAAAGGAAATACCGCTTCTTTTACCCCATAGTTGGGAATCACCTGTTCTTTCATATTCGAAATTGGGGAAGGGCGTCCCGTCATTTCAGAGGTAATAATATCCGTTGCAAGATGTACCATACGGATATTGCAGACTTTTGAGACCAGCGGCACCGTCCGGGAGGCTCTGGGATTTGCCTCAAGCACAAATACCTTTCCGTTTTCAATCGCGTACTGCATATTCATAAGCCCTTTAACATGCATCTTTGCCGCTATCCTTTTCGTGTATTCCTTAATGGTCTTAACCAGTTCATCCGGAATATGCACGGAGGGAATGATACATGCCGAGTCGCCGGAATGGATGCCTGCAAGCTCTATGTGCTCCATAACGGCCGGCACGAAAACCCTCTCCCCATCGCTGATGGCATCCGCCTCGCATTCCATGGCATGGCTTAAAAACCGGTCAATCAAAATAGGCCTGTCCGGTGTGACACCCACCGCCGCATTCATGTACTCTGTCATGCTCTCATCATCATAAACCACCTCCATGCCTCTGCCCCCTAACACATAGGAAGGGCGCACCATGACTGGATAACCGATTTTCTTTGCAATGGCAAGGGCTTCTTCCACATTGACCGCCATCCCTGATTCCGGCATGGGAATTTCCAGCTTTTCCATCATTTCACGGAACTGATCCCGGTCCTCCGCAAGGTCAATGACAGAAGGAGAAGTGCCTAAAATCTTTACCCCATTCTTTTCCAGATCTGATGCCAGATTTAAAGGCGTCTGTCCGCCAAACTGGGCAATCACCCCCAGAGGCTTTTCTTTTTTATAAATGCTTAAAACGTCCTCAAGGGTCAAAGGTTCAAAATACAGCTTGTCCGAAACATCATAATCCGTTGACACGGTTTCCGGGTTACAGTTTACAATAATGGTCTCAAAACCCAACTTTTTAAGGGCTATGGAGGCATGTACACAGCAATAATCAAACTCAATTCCCTGACCAATACGGTTAGGCCCGCCGCCCAAAATCATGATCTTGGGCTTGTCCGCACTGACAGGATTTGCATCCGGTGCGTTGTAGGTGGAGTAATAATAAGCGCTGTTTTCCGTTCCGCTCACATGCACGCCCTCCCAGGCCTCCTCCACCCCCAGCTCAAGGCGCTTATCGCGGATTTCTTCTTCAGGGATTTCAAGCAGCTGACTTAAATACTTATCGGAAAATCCATCTTTTTTGGCGGTAATCAGCATTTCATCCGCAGGCAGCCCTCCTTTGAATCTGATAAGGGCTTCTTCTTCCTCCACCAGCTCCTTCATCTGTTCGATAAAGTAAGCCTTCACCTTGGTAATCTCGTAAATTTCCTCTACGCTTGCTCCTTTGCGCAGGGCCTCATACATCAGGAAATGCCGCTCGCTTGAAGGCGTGATCAGTCTTTGGAGCAGTTCTTCCTTTGATAAAGTATCAAAATCCTTGGCATGCCCCAATCCATACCGGCCTGTTTCCAGGGAGCGGATCGCCTTTTGGAAAGCCTCTTTATAAGTCTTTCCAATGCTCATAACCTCGCCCACAGCGCGCATCTGGGTTCCTAACTTGTCCTCCACCTTCTTAAACTTCTCAAACGCCCAGCGGGCAAACTTAATCACCACATAATCGCCATCCGGTACATATTTATCCAATGTCCCGTACTTACCGCAGGGAATATCCTTTAAGGTAAGGCCTGCTGCCAGCATAGCGGAAACAAGGGCGATAGGAAAACCGGTCGCTTTGGACGCCAGCGCCGAAGAACGGGAGGTACGGGGATTGATCTCAATTACGATAATACGGTCGCTTACCGGGTCATGGGCAAACTGTACGTTGGTTCCACCGATTACCTGCACGGATTCCACAATCTTATAGGCCTGCTCCTGCAATCTCTTTTGGCATTCCCCGGAAATCGTCAGCATAGGCGCTGAGCAGAAAGAGTCCCCCGTATGCACGCCAAGGGGGTCGATATTTTCTATAAAGCAGACTGTGATGATATTGTTATCTGCATCCCGGACCACCTCCAGCTCTAATTCTTCCCAACCTAAAATGGATTCTTCCACCAAAACCTGTCCTACCAGGCTTGCCTGCAAGCCTCTTGCACATACCACCTTTAATTCTTCCTTATTATAAACCAGGCCGCCCCCGGCTCCGCCCATGGTATAAGCCGGACGCAGGACCACCGGATATCCCAGCTTTTCAGCAATAGAAAGGGCCTCCTCCACAGAATAGGCAACCTCGCTGCGTGCCATTTCAATCCCTAGGCTGTTCATGGTCTTTTTGAACTCTATGCGGTCTTCTCCCCGCTCAATGGCATCCACCTGCACACCAATTACCTTCACGTTATATTTGTCCAGAACTCCTGCGTTATATAGTTCCGCGCACAAATTAAGCCCCGATTGTCCTCCCAAGTTAGGAAGAAGTGCATCTGGGCGTTCCTTTTCAATAATCTGTGTCAGCCGCTCTACGTTAAGCGGCTCAATATAAGTCACATCTGCTGTTTCCGGGTCTGTCATGATGGTTGCCGGATTAGAATTGACCAATACGATCTCATATCCCAGCTTTTTAAGAGCCTTACACGCCTGGGTCCCCGAATAATCAAACTCACAGGCCTGTCCAATGATAATAGGCCCCGAACCAATAATTAAAACCTTATGAATATCTGTTCTTTTCGGCATAAACATCCTCCATTCTTATTAAGCCGCAAATTTTATCCGTACGCTTTTTCTGCTACTGTGCTCCATTTTAACATTACAAGAAGAAACTGTAAATAAATAACTTATAAGTGCAGCTGACTTTTGGTAACTATTCGTTACTTTTCACGGGTCAGGAATGCGCATTTACTGCGCATTCCGTGAGAACATGTTCCATAGGAACAAGCATCAGCTCTTTAATCAAATAAAAGTTCATCCACCGTAACAAACTCATACCCTTCCTTCTGCAGCTGGTCCACAATTTTAAGCGCCGCCGTTACCGTGCTTTTATATTGGTCGTGCATCAGGATAATCTCATTTTCGTCAGCCTTAGCGCAGACCGTATCCACAATACAGGATACATTGTTGCTGCACCAGTCAAGGGGGTCAATGGTCCACAGCACCGGAAACATATTAAGCTCCTTTTCAAATTCCTTGTTCCAGCTGCCATAGGGCGGCCTTACATAAATGGTATCCTCCCCGGTTACCTGCTTAATGGCTTCGTTGGTCTTTATGATTTCTTCCTTGAAGCTCTCTGTGTTTTTGGAGGTAAGCTGGGTATGGTTGTAGGTGTGATTCCCTATCAGGTGACCATCCTCATATATTTTTTTTACAATCTCCGGATATTCCTCCACATTTTTCCCGGTTATAAAAAAGGTGGCCTTGGCATCCCGCTCCTTTAGCCCCTTAAGAAGCTGCTCCGTATAATATGGATGTGGGCCATCGTCAAAGGTAAGCGCTATCTTACGCCCATCCTTATCTTCCGAAAGCTTCCCCATTGTAGGAATGATTTGCTGACGCGCTACGCCATAAATGCACAGGGCCGCCAACATGATAAGCAGGAGGATACAGGCCAAAATTCTTTTTTTTAAATGCATATAAAAAAGTCTTCTTCCCCGTCTCTTACTTCTATTTATATGCCATCTTTAAGCCGCCATGCATTCATTTGTTGTGAAAATCATTGGCAGTAGTTCAGCCATCACCAATGCTCTATCAGATGTTCCCTTGGGTTATCGTCCTCAAAGTCAAACAAACATTTTTCAAAGGCATTGATCACATGGGTGTCCTGATATTTGTCATACCGCTTATGCTGCCTTCCATAAGACATATGCACATGTCCGTGGAGAAAATATTTCGGCCGGTATTTTTCAATCAAAGTCCGAAACACCTGAAAGCCCTGGTGGGGAAGGTCTCTCCCATCGTTTAACTGATAAGCCGGCGCGTGGGTCACAAGGATATCAAAGCCACCCTTTCTAAACAGCTGAAACCACAGCTTTGCCACCCGCTGGCGCATCTGCCGTTCCGTATACTGATTCGTTCCCGTATTATAACGCATGGAACCGCCCAGCCCCAAAATCCGAATCCCTTCATGGACATAAATCCGGTCTTCTATGCAGATACAGCCGTCAGGTGGAATTTTCTCATATTTTCCATCATGGTTCCCATGCACATACAAAACCGGCACGTTGGTTAAAGTCACCAAAAAAGAAAGGTAACGCGGATCCAAATCGCCGCAGGAAATAATCAAATCAATTCCTTCTATTTTGCTCTTATCGAAATGATCCCACAAAGATTTCGATTCTTCATCCGCAATTACCAATATCTTCACGCTAACCTCCATGATTCCGCTTTGCGGAATCTCAAATCAGAATGAAAAATGCCGCCGCTTTGTGGCGGCATAAATCTGTATGGAGAATGCCAGTATTTGGGCATTCTCTGAAACATGAAGCAACCCTTAGGCGGCGTTTTTGAAGCCTTGGAGTTGTTTCCTGTTTTATTCATTGGTCCCAGCCGTATTTTTTACGCCCTGCTGTTTGATAACAGGTTCGGCCTGCTCTTTTAGTTCTTCCATTTTGGGTATCGAGCCAATTACATTTTCCGCCAGCCAATCCATGGTCATAATTTCCTCCGGCGAAAGACTCCTGTTCGGGTCATCTACTACTATGCCCGTTTGCGAATACAAAATACCGGAAAACGGATTGAAAGCCTCTGCGCTAATGGTTGTTTTTAAAAGCTCAATCAACCGCTTCGTGCCGATAGGCAGGTTTTGGGAACAGATTACATCTATCACGCCCGCCGACATGCCCCACCAATAATTGATGGCCTTTACCTGTGAAGAATCATCATCATATTTCCATTTTCCTTCCATTATCGTCCGTATCAGCCGTTCATAAAACTTTCCCCAATGACACAGTGGCATTGCAAGATTCCTGGGGTTCTCCCCATCCATATGGTAAATACCAAAATACCGGGAAGCCTCCTCGGGAATCACCATGTCCTTTCCTGAAACGCAGGATGCGCCTGTCTCCCTGATCCTTTCATCTATATCCGTCCCCTTTTTGGAGGACCATTCCAGATAAACCTGCGCCCGCGGGTTGATCATCTTCGCACCTAAAGCAAAGGCATTGATATTTGCAATCGATCCATAAATAGGATAATCCTCTATATAAACCATGCGGCTGTTCTCCGCCATGGCGCCGGCAATGGCCCCCATCAGGAATTTTGCCTCGTGGGTCCGCGGATAATATGTGCGAATATACCGATGAGAAGTATTCAGGGAACAGTTCAGAATCCGCACATCCGGATTTGCAATAGCGGCCTTTACACTGGCCTGCACAAAAGCAGGGGTGGTTGTAAAAATCAGGTTGCATCCTGCCTTTATGGCATCCTCCAGCTGGGCATCTATGTTTTCCTGGGTGACATTTTCATAAAATATGGTGCTGGCCTCATCCGGAAATGTCTGCTCTAAATAAAGCCTTCCAAGCTCATGGGCATACGTCCATGCGGAAGTCCCCGGGGTCTTCTCATAAATAAATGCTATCTTAAGCTTGGACGGGCCTAAAGGGATAAGCAGGCTCAGCAGAGGCTTTTTCTCCTCATTTGGCTTCATCTTAAGGTCAATCTCCTGCTCCTGGCCAAGAATCTCAAATTCTTCCCAGCTCTTGGCAATCAGCTCTTTTATCTCGTTGGTGGTCTTTTCCTCAATCGCGTTATATCCATACAAGGTAATAAACGCCAAGAAAGCATCCCCCGGCGTGTTTCGCAGCTTACCGCCGCCCTTTGCCTTATATTCCGAGCTAAACCGCGTATAGACCGCGCTAAAATCAAGTAAATCCTCCTCCGTCCACACTTCATCCGGCTCTTTTCCCACAGCCTCCTGAAGCTTCGCAAAGCTCCCCTCCTGGGAAAACCAAATATAATTAATGGGAGCCTTTTGATAGAAATTCATAAATTCATAATAAATCTTATTTTCCTTATCGTCCGTGCGGTTTGGTACAATACGAATCACATTCCCCGGAATGGAGACCACCTCAAAGTACTTCATAACACTGACCCGCTTGTTGCCTTCTTCCACATAAAACTTGTTCATATATTCGTAAGCCTTAATGGGGTCCCTGATTCCCTCCTCCACATGGCTGGTGCTCAGGCTCGCCCATTTACTGGCAAATTCGCTGCCCTCCTGGAGGATAGGCATAAAGTTCCCTGCAAAGGAATTGCTTCTGCCAACCGTTTTCGTTCCCACAATCTGCTCTGCCGGAATCTGCACGATTCCCAGCGGCTGCTCATAATAAGCGCCCTTCTGAGGCATAATATCATCTAATACCTCAAGTGTAGGCTTTTCCCCGCGCAGCAAACGCATCTGGTAATCCTTTTTTCCTGATTTTAACGCTTTATTATAATCTTCTCTTCCCATATCTCTCCTCCCGCTTTAAGCTCCTATACCGCCAAAGGCGGTACAAACACAACATATCGTTCAACCAAAAATTGGAATATTTCGCAACAGTTCTGTCCAGTCTTCGTAACATTATAGGGAAGAACCCCGTTAAATGCAAGAAAAGAAAGCGAAATATTTCCTAAAACCCAAAGATATGTATAAATAAATGAGGCGTACATGGAATATACGCCTCATTCATTTGTGTACACGCAACAGCAATCCCTCTCTCTGAACACTCTCTAAACAAACTGATTACGCTCACTGTCATAGATATAACCTATACTTTTCAGTTTTTCTTCTATTTCGCTTTTACTGACATCCATGTCATCACACATGACATCCAAGTTGGAATAGAAATCACGGAGTTTTAAGTTTACATAACTCAACAACATATTAGGGTCTTTCGGTATCTGCATCTTCTCCTCCATTCTTGTCCCTGGTCAGCTTACCCTTCCTTTACTTCTGCTGCCAGCTCATCCTTCTTTACCACAATGAAAATCGTATCTCCCTGCCGAACCTGATCTGCCAAAATCAATTTGGCCGAAAGTGTCTCCACATACTTTTGGATATAGCGCTTTAAGGGTCTTGCACCGTAAACCGGGTCGTAAGCCTGCTCCACAATAAACTCTTCCGCCTCCTTGGTAAGCTCCACTGTCAGCTCTCTGTCTGAAAGTCTCCTGTTTAAATCCTTTATGATCAATCTGATAATTCCACTGATATTTTCCTTGGACAAAGGCTTAAACAGAATCATCTCATCCAACCGGTTCAGAAATTCAGGCCTGAAATGAGCGCGCAGGTCATTCATAACCATTTTTTCAGCATCTTCATTTATATGACCTTCCTGGTCAATTCCGTCCAGAAGATAGGATGCGCCAATATTGGAGGTCATAATCAAAATCGTGTTTTTAAAGTCCACGGTACGTCCCTGCGAGTCTGTAATACGCCCGTCATCTAGCACCTGCAGCAGCACATTAAACACATCGGGATGCGCTTTTTCAATCTCGTCAAAGAGCACAACCGAATAAGGCTTTCTTCTGACCGCTTCGGTTAACTGACCGCCTTCTTCATATCCCACGTATCCGGGAGGCGCCCCAATCAATCTGGACACAGAATATTTCTCCATATACTCACTCATATCAATCCGGACCATATTGTTTTCATCATCAAACAGGGAGAAGGCAAGGGATTTGGCAAGCTCTGTCTTACCCACCCCCGTAGGCCCCAAAAACAGGAACGAGCCGATGGGCTTGGTGGGGTCTTTGATTCCCGCCTTGGAGCGGATAATCGCCTCCGTTACCTTGGTGACGCCTTCCTCCTGTCCCACTACCCGCTTATGCAGCTCCTCATCTAAATGCAGCGTTTTATTCCGCTCGCTTTCTGTCAGCTTTGCCACCGGAATCCCAGTCCATCTGGATATGATCTTCGCGATTTCCTCCTCCGAGACACTCTCATGCACCAGGGATAAATCCTTCTTTTTCACCTGTTCTTCTTCCGCCTCCAGCTGCTTTTTCAGAGCAGGTAGTTTGCTGTAGCTTAACTCCGCCGCTTTTTCATAGTCCCCTTCCCGCTGGGCTATCTCTATCTGACTGCCCACCGCATCAATTTCTTCACGCAGCTTCGAGAGCCTTTCAACGGAGGTCTTTTCATTCTCCCACTGGGCTTTACGGTTGTTGAGCTCCTCCTTTAACTCAGCCAGTTCCTTCTGCAAATCCGCCAACCGCTCTTGACTTATTCGGTCGTCCTCCTTTTTCAAGGCCGTTTCCTCTATTTCCATCTGCATAGCCCGGCGCTGCAGTTCATCCAGCTCGGTAGGCATAGAATCCAGCTCCGTCTTAATAAGCGCACAGGCTTCATCCACCAGGTCAATTGCCTTATCCGGCAGGAAACGGTCTGAAATATAACGGTTAGAAAGGACAGCCGCACTTACCAGCGCATTGTCCATAATCTTTACGCCGTGGTACACCTCATAGCGCTCCTTCAATCCTCTCAAAATGGAAATCGTATCCTCTACCGTAGGTTCGCTCACCATAACAGGCTGGAACCTTCTCTCCAGGGCAGCGTCCTTTTCGATGTACTGTCTGTATTCGTCTAAGGTGGTAGCGCCGATACAGTGGAGCTCTCCCCTTGCCAGCATAGGCTTTAGCATATTTCCCGCATCCAGGGCGCCGTCTGTTTTCCCGGCTCCCACTATGGTATGAAGCTCATCTATAAAAAGAATAATTTGTCCATCGCTGTTTTTCACATCCTCCAAGACAGCCTTCAAACGTTCCTCAAATTCTCCTCTGTACTTGGCTCCTGCAACCAAAGCTCCCATGTCAAGGGCAAATATCTTTTTATCCTTAAGGCCCTGGGGTACATCTCCCCGCACAATACGCTGGGCAAGGCCTTCCACCACCGCAGTTTTGCCTACACCCGGTTCTCCAATCAGCACAGGATTGTTCTTGGTCTTCCTGGAAAGGATGCGGATAATATTTCTTATCTCACTATCTCTGCCGATGACAGGGTCCAGCTTTTGCTCCTTTGCCTTTTCCACCAGCTCCTGCCCATACTTGGCCAATGTGTCATAGGTGGCCTCGGGATTGTCGGAAGTAACCCTCTGATTGCCCCTTACCGTGGAAAGGGCCTGCAAAAAGCGTTCCCTTGTAATGCCGAACTCCCGGAACAGCTCTTTGATTGCCCTGTTGGGATGCTTAATCATTGCAAGGAATAAATGCTCCACAGACACATATTCGTCAGAGAGCGTCCTCGCCTCATCTTCTGCGGAAACCAGCACTTTATTCAGATCCTGCCCCACGTGTACCTGGCCTCCCTGCACCTTCACTCTCCGGCTTAGTGCTTCCTCCACCTTATTTAAGAAGTACTGGGTGTTAATTTCCATTTTTTCAACTAATTTTAAAATCAGGCTGTCGTCAATGGTCAGCAGGCTGTATAGAAGGTGCTCCTGCTCAATTTCCTGATTGCCGTATTCATATGCAAGCTTCTCGCAGCCTTCTACGGCTTGCATGGATTTTTGTGTAAATTTTGATATATTCATAAACACTCCTCTCTGCCTTTACCATAAGTAAATGCCTGTTTTTCTATATAGCTAAATACAGTTAAATTGAAAGCCGGTCCTGCCGGACTGATACCTGAATTTATCTTAATATATAAAAAAATATTTACTTACAGTATATCCAGCTTATTTCTTACTTATTTTTGTCCCCTTGTTATAGTATGAATATAACACTTTTATTAGCACTCGTCAATAGTGAGTGCTAATATTTTTTGTTTTTTCCTGTAATACACATAAAATCCAACACAAATAAGCGCTGACAGCAAAGAACCAAGGGGCGCCGCCCACCCCATTGGATAAAGCGAATCCTGAAAGAACCTGCTCGCCAGCCAGGCTCCGGGAATACGGACGAGTATAATTGCAGCTATATTATGAATAAAAGATACCATGGATTTCTGATTACCACAAAAATACCCGCTAAAGCAAAAATGCACTGCCGCAAATGCACAGTCAAAGGCATATGACCGCAGATACTCACAACCTGCCAAAAGAACAGCCTCATCCCTGGTAAAGATTCCCACCAGTGTGTGTGGCAGGAATTGATTGTAAAGCGCACACAAAAGTCCCCAGCTCACCGTAATAATCAGACTATAATACAGTGACCTTTTGGCCCTCTGTGGTTTGTTCGCTCCCATATTCTGTGCCGTGATGGTGGAAATTGCGGACAAAAATGCGGAAGGCACCAGAAACATGAACCCAATCAGCTTTTCCACGATTCCTACTGCTGCCGATACAATCAGTCCCCGACTATTGGCAATCACAGTAATCACAATAAACGCAACCTGGATGAAACCATCCTGCATGGCAACAGGCGTTCCCACCTTCAGAATCCTGGAAATCACTTCCCTGTCCACTCGAAAGTTCTCTCTGCCCACCCTAAATCCCAGGTTTTGTCTTCGTATCACCAGGAGAGAAACCACTACGCTCACTGCCTGTCCACAGACCGTACCAAGGGCGGCGCCAGCGGCGCCCAAGCCGCACATACCAATAAATACGAAATCCAGCACGACATTTGTCACACAGGCTGCCGCCACGAAATACATAGGTCTTTTGGAATCGCCCGTTCCACGAAAAATGCCGCTGATTACATTGTAGGCGACAATAAACGGAACCCCTGCAAAACAAATCAGCAGATAAGTTTTCGTCTCCTCCACTGCTTCCCCCGGCGTTAACATAACTTTAACAATCGGCGCCGTGCACAAAAGCAGCGCTGCTGTTACCAGGGCTGCGAACACGGAAAAAAATACAGTCGATGTTCCTACCGTATCTGCAGCCGACTTTTCATCCCTGGCTCCCACACACTGTCCAATCTGTACCGTGGTTCCCATAACAAATCCTATGATAATGACTGTCAGCATATGCATCACCTGACTGCCTATGGATACCGCAGTCGTTGTCTTAGAACCATTATACACTCCCACCACAAACAAATCCGCCATCCCGTAAAAGGTCTGCATAAAGCTGGATAAAAGATAAGGCAGGGCAAACAGAATGAGATTTCTCCCCACGCTTCCCTGTGTTAAGTCGTTCTTTTCCTTCATTTTCGTTCTCCACTTCCGTACTTAATATTCATTTTCAATTTTATCACGCCTTTTTCTATCAAAAGCGGCACGCCAATTCCGGCCAGCAGAAATATCCACTTACTTCCCTCTGTTCCTCCTGCCAAATATACGTATCCAATATCATAAAAAAACATTTCTCTGTCGAACTCTTTGCACAAGGGTGTTAACAGACTGCACAGATAGAATGCTCCATTCACCAGCACAAACACCGCCGCATGATGCATCATAATAGAATATGTATTCCTCCCAATATAGACTAACTTCTCTGAAATATTAGGAACCGAACCAATTATCTTTGCGATTCTCAGCCAAAATGCAATTCCTGTCATCACCGTAAGATAGGGCACCACCGGACCATTGGCAAAACTTCCAACCCACACTGCGCCAAATGCAAGTCCTGCACAAAAAATAGAAATGAAAACCTGGGCTCCTATCACGATTAGAAAATAGATTCCATCTGGCAACGTATCATGGATTTCCAGCTTTTCCCTGTAAATTCTTCCCATTTGAAAGCCCGGTAGCATAAGCAAAAGTCTTCCCGGAAGTTTATACAGCCCCCAGACATGTCCTCCAATTGCCAGCTGTACCGTTACCATCCCCAGAAGCAAACATACTGCTAAGATAAGCCACTCATTTTTCAAATGAAGGATTTCCAGAGCTTTCCGCATCACCACATTTATTATTTCAATCAAAAACAGCGCCGGAACAAACCATGCCGAAAAATTGTATAAAAATTGGTGTCCATCTAAAAAAGGAGAAAGGAAAAGTGTTTTAAAAGACAGGTTTTCTCCGAAAGAAAAGCCTACCTTGTGAAGTACTTGTGCCAATATTCCATAAAACAGATTCCACAAAAAGTAAGGAACCATTAATGTGACACACTTTTTTAAAATATATCCAACGATATCCTCCTGCGCCTGTTCCTTGTAAAAGTATCCCGATACAAATAAAAAAATGAACACATGAAAAGAATAGTATGGAAATAATCCGCCTATATCCAGCAGGTTATATCCCAAATGTCCAACCACCACTAAAATAATGCCCAATGCGGACAAAATCCTAAACTGCCTGTTCTCCCCTGTATTTGTTTTCATCTTTATACCCTCCGCATATCGCAGGCTTTGCTTGCGATACTGCCGCCAATAAAGAGTTTGGAAGTTTACTTCCAAACGTTACGCCCCCTGCTGCTTTTGTAAATTGGAATGCACCTTCAAGAGTCAATGTCCGATCGGAATATTTCTTCCTTTTTAAGATGCCATCCTTGCGCTTTTACATTTTCGAATAAGATCTGAAAAAATAACTGTATTGTCTTTTGGATTCCTTTTTTGGTCTCCTCGTCCACCTCTTTAGCCGCCAGCATTACATTTTGCACACACTTTTTCCAGTCCGCCTCAAATTCAAACACATTGGAGACCTGCGCTGCTGACACTATCTCATACAAGGTATCTACAAATAAATGAGTCTGCTCCTCGGTAAGTGAAAGAATCCATTCATTTAAAGCAACATCGCGCAGAACCTTAGCACCGGTTCTATTTTTCGCCCGAACGAAAGCGCCATCCTCCACCTTCCAGCTGTAGGTATTATGTTGGAACAATCCTATTCCCCAGCTTTCAATCACCTCATAATCACTTTCCTCCTCCAAAATCATCCCTACAAGGGAAGCTCTGGGAATAAACTTAGTTATTCTGTCTGAAATTGCCCGAAAATTCCCCTGAGCCTTAATTTCCGGCCGGAATCCTGGACCGTCATGATTAAAAATCCGGAGCAGTTTTGCCCTCGTCTCATCCTTGCAGTTCATAGCCCCGTATACCGCCAGGTTGCCTCCTTTAGAGTGGCCGCCCGAATAATAACCTGTATATCGATCACTTGCCATCTCACCGGTCACCTGCTCCATATATTCTACTGCCAGGTACTGGCTGCGCAACGGCTTTGAAAATGCAAGGTTTAAGTCTTCCTTCCACCCCACAATGGTTGCATCCGTTCCACGATACGCAATATAAACCTTTCCGTCTTCAAGAAAATAGGACATGGCCGAAAACTGGGTCTGCTGTTCTTCATCAATCACATTGATGTAATAATTCATTTTCATCCGGCTAAATCTTGCTGACTTTGCCACTACCTCAAAAAGCTCCCTGTTATTTTCTTTATACCAGTAATCCTCTAAAATCTGCTCCCACTGGGGGTCTTCCCAAATACTGCCAATACTTACAGGCGCGCTTTTTTCACTGAAAGCCGGTACATACTGCTCATAGTTTAGATAAACCAGCTGACATAAGACCAGGCTATCTACCTCGTTAAAGGTTTTTTCCGAGAAAGTATATTTACCCCATTTTTTTACATAACCAATCAAATTTTCCATAACTGCCACCTTTTACCTTATCCATCATATTCCAAAGTCAAAATTACACAGGGACCAATTGATAATCCTTAATATAACTTCCCATCATAATACTGCAAAAGCAGCTTCACCACACGGCTATAACTGATTGTACCATCCGCCACACCATTTAAAGTCAATGTGGTATCCAAAAAAGTGTCCGCGGCCTGTTTCACTGTTTCTGTTTTCAGCACTGCCTTTTTCTCCACCTGTTCCCAGGCTTCGTTCGTAAGGAATTTCTTATCTGCCGCCACCTGAGCGGAAATCTGTGGATGAGAGCGATAAATTTCTTCCTCCTCACCGATTGCTTTCACAAAGTCCCTGTCCAGATAACCGATTACACTTAAATAAGCGCTATAGCGAAACAGCGGATCTTCCGAGTCCACGCAAGCCAGATATCCGATAAAATTAGCTTCGTCCTCCAATATAAAGCCCTTTAAATGGGAAAGCTCATGGCACATGGTAACCGGAACATTTGTGATATACATCTGTCTGTTATAGTTTGCCTCCATAGAAAAAGGAAAATAGTACCCCATAATATACTGCTGACTGTAAAACCCTGATAAAGCCAGTTTCTTTGGCCTTGGGTAATACCCTTCCAGATTACTGAATTTCTCTCCCAGTCTTCTCATTTCCTCCCTGGCCTTTTGTTCCAGATTCTCCTCATAAAGCAAATACCCATTCTCATCCCGCTCAAACTCCGGCGCTAAAGCGTTGGCATTTATCACCACATAGTCCCGCAGCGCAGCAATCTCCTCCGGCCCGTATTCCTTATCCGGCCTGCCGCCAATTTCAAATCTCACATTTACAGTTCTGGCCTGGTAAAGCAAAAAACAGTTAAGTGTCATGACCACACACACAATACCGAACACCCAGTACAAGAAAAAGGCATATTTCCGGTAGCCTGTCTTAAAAATCTCCGGTAACTTTTTCCCAAACAGGGCATAAATAATTCCCCCTATCAACAAGAGAAACACAAGTAAAACTGCCAGATACAGCATCCATTCCCCTACGGAAAATGGGAAAATTCCCGTGAAACGTCCATAGGTTTCCGCCCAAAGGGGAAAAATAGTATCTACATAAAAATCCGTAAATCCCTGCCATACCCTTCCTGTGATATTCAGTAATATTGCAAATAAAACCAACCATGCCGGTATCCATTTTTTCCAGCCCTTCAATTTCTTTATCCTCTCTCGGAATCCTCTATTTTCTGTTTCTATAAAAAATGCTATAACAATTCAACTAGAATAAAAACGCATATCCTCCGCCCTAAGCTACTATAATTAATAGTAAAATATCCAAAGGCAACGCGCCTGGTGCACCATCGGCAGGATCCGATACAAATTTTGCCAGACAGTGTACCAGATAGGAAATCTATGCAGGCAGTTCTAAATTTTATTCAATCTACCAATCAATTTTTATGGAGCGGTCCTCTTTTATTTCTGCTAATGGGTACACATCTTTATTTTACCATGAAACTCCATTTTCCGCAGAAAAATATTTTAAAAGCCATCCATCTTTCCGTAACCCCCAAAAGCTCTGTGGACGGAAACAACCTTTCTGTCTTTGCAACCCTCTCCACTACGCTTGCCGCCACCTTAGGCACCGGCAATATCATAGGCGTATCCACCGCCGTTGCCTTGGGAGGCCCCGGCGCTATTTTCTGGTGCTGGATTACCGGCATTCTCGGCATGGCGACCACTTACGCGGAATGCTTTTTAAGCGTCCGCTTTAGGAACCGCACGCAAAACGGCACCTATCAGGGAGGCCCTATGTATATGTGGCAAAATGGTTTACATAATGTTGCCGTAGGGAAATTTTACGGCCTGCTTACATTAATTGCCGCTTTTGGCGTAGGATGCACCACCCAGTCCAATTCCATCACCCAGACCACCTCCATAAGCTTTGGCTTAAATCCTCATATTGCAGGATTTCTTGCAGCCATTCTGGCAGGCCTTGTGATTGTGGGCGGCATCCGCTCTATTGGAAATGTCTGTATGAAAATCGTACCCTTTTTGGGAATCCTTTATACAGCCAGCTGTATATTTCTTCTCTTAAGGAACCGTGAAGCCTTTTTACCTGCCATACATCTTATTCTTTCTCATGCCTTAGCACCCAGGGCGGCCATTGGCGGCGCAGCAGGCTCCTCCCTTATGCTCACGGCCCGCTATGGCATTGCAAGAGGTCTTTTTACAAATGAAGCCGGAATCGGCACTGCCGCAATCACTGCCGCCGCATCCGAAACCAGCCACCCTGCCTGTCAGGCCTACGTCTCCATGACCGCTGTATTTTGGGATACTGTGGTAATGTGTCTTTTAAGCGGTCTGGTTATCGTGACAAACATGCTTCTTCACCCTGAATCCACCCTAAATGTAAATGAAGCAGGGCTTACCGATGCTGCCTTTTCTTACCTTCCCTTTTTTGGAAATACATTTTTATCCCTCTGCCTAATCGCCTTCGCCATCACCACCCTGATTGGCTGGTCCTATCTGGGCGAACAGGCCTACTGCTACTTGACCGGCAACAAGGGAATCTTTCTATACAAAGTAGCCTATATTGTAATGATTTACATAGGCGCCGTCCTTCCCTTAAACCTGGTATGGGAATGCACAGATTTAATCAACGCCTTCATGGTCCTTCCCAATGTAGCGGCATTATTCCTTTTGCAAAAATACTTGTGTTATCAGGTACCGGACTCGTAACAGTCCGGCCCGGTACCAACCGCAAAATTCTTTTCATCCCCTTGCTTCTTTTCTGCACATCCACTATAATACTGTATCAAACACCTCAGGGTGAGAAATATTTTGCAGATGCTGCAGGAACAGGAGATTCATCATGAGAAAGAAATACATGGGATATATTTTCCCATCCATGCTTTCCTTTTTGTTAACAGGTATATATTCCATCGTTGATGGTATTTTCGTAGGCAGGGCCATGGGAGATCCGGGTCTTGCCGCTATTAATATTGCCTGGCCTTTGGTTGCCCTTATCATTTCTTTAGGTACGGGAATCGGCATGGGCGCTGCGGTAATCGTTTCCCTGAATAACGGCGCTGGAGATGAAAAAAAAGCAGCAAAGTCAGACGGCAATGCTCTTTTTCTGCTCTTTACAGGCTCTCTTATACTGACACTTGCTCTTTGGCTGTTTGGCACACCGTTTCTTTGGCTGCTTGGGGCAAAGGATGCGCTTCTTCCCCTGGCGCGTACCTACCTTCGGTTAATCCTTTTGGGCGGCATAATCCAGGTATTTGCCTCCGGCATGGTGCCCCTTATGCGTAATCGGGGGGCGTCCTTTTATGCCATGTGCGCCATGGCGCTTGGTTGCATTTCCAACATCTTGCTTGACTATTTCTTTGTGCTGGTCTTAGATCTTAAGCTTATGGGCGCTGCACTGGCTACCGTCCTTGGGCAGGTACTCACGCTGATTTTGTGCATTGCTTTTTATGTCAAAAAGAAAAACCGCATTGCTTTTAGCAATATACGTCCCGATAAAAGAACGATCCTTTCCATACTGAAAGTGGCCTTATCCCCCTTTGGGCTGACCTACCTGCCCTCCGTCACCATTATCTTTATGAATCTACAGGCTTTAAAATACGGAGGTGAAGAAGCAGTCAGCGCTTACGCGGTACTGGCTTACATAATCTCCTTTATGGAGCTTTTAGTTCAGGGAATCGGCGATGGCAGCCAGCCCTTACTTTCCTTAAGCCAGGGCAAAGGTGATAAGCAAAGCCTTAAGCTCTATACCAAATGGACTTTTTCTCTGGGGATAGGATTTGGCCTTATGGGCGCTATTATTTTTGTGCTGGTAAGGAATCTTTTGCCTGCTTTTTACGGCACTTCCCCCGGGGCCGGCGCCTACATCATTTATGCCACTCCCGCTTTTGCGCTGGTTATGGCCCTTTACGGACTGACCAAGCCCGCAGTTTCTTATTTTTATGCAACCCACCGGGTGGTGCGCTCCAGCCTTTTGGTATATGGAGAAATTGCCCTTACCCTGCTTTTCATCTTTGTATTGCCACTTTTCATGGGACTTGACGGCGTCTGGTATACCATTCCTTCCGTTCAGGCGATTCTGGGAATTTGCTGTATCCTCTTTTTAAGGAAATAAACCTGCCATTTTGTTTTTTGTTGCCGCGCTTTGCGAAGCTTGCTTATCTTAATAACAAATTCAGACAGGATGCACATCTAGCTGTGCATCCTGTCTGAACTTTAAAATTAGATTTGGGATAAAATTTTCATTCTACCTTAACACTAATCTCTCCGCTGGAGAGCTTCTCTACCACACCATCCTCATACTGAACCTCCAAACGGCATTCATCATCTATTCCAATCGCCCTGGCAAATTCTCGCTCCGGTCCCTTTTCCGCCTTCTCAGACACTCCTTCCGGTACAAGAATACGGACTTTTTTTCCAATGACAAAAGAACGTTTCCGGTATTCTTCCAGATAATCCTTTCCCGGAAATGCCTGGTAATATTTCATGAAATTCACCAAAAATTCTACTGCCAGCCGGTTTCGCAGATTTTCTCTTGAAAGATCATTGGTAAATACCGCCCCTGCTACATCCTTAAGCTCCGTTGGAAACCCTTCCGCCGGCTCATAAAGATTGATTCCGATCCCCACAATCACGTATTCCAGCTTGCCTTCCTCTAAGGACGCGGAACCTTCCGTTAAAATCCCCGATATCTTTTTGCCCCGCATCCATAAGTCATTGACCCATTTAATCTGCACCGCTTCTCCGGCAACCTTTTCAATTGCCTGGGCGGCAGCTACTGCGGTCAGCGTAGTCAGCATCGTGCCTCCCTCCGGCGTTGCGTCCGGGTGAAGCAGCAGGCTTAAGTAAATGCCCGTCCCCTCCGGCGAATAGAAGGAACGTCCTCTGCGGCCTCTCCCGGCGCTCTGCTCCTCCGCCAGCAAAACCATATCCTGCTTTTTCCCTGCCGTAACATACTGCTTTAATACATTGTTTGTAGAATCTACCATTTTTCCTACCCGGATTTCCAACGGAATCCCATTTTCCCTCAGCTTCTGTGCAATAAAAGCAGCAGAAAGCATATCCGGCGCTTTTTTAAGGGTATATCCTTTATTGTTTATGGCCTCAATACCATAACCATCTTTTTGCAGGGATTTGACTGCTTTCCAGACGCTGGCCCTGGTTACGGAAAGCAAATCTGCGATTTCCTGACCGGAAAAAAAATCCCCCCGATGATTTTCTAACAATAACAGCACCTCATCCTTTACGACCATACCTGACCCTCCATACAGCCAATTACCCTCTGGTTGAATCAGCCGCTTGAATTTGCTTACAACTTATACTCTCCCTCTAAAAGTATAACGAAATTTTAATACAATGTAAAGTTTTTCAGACAATTAAATTTTTCACGTTAATATTCGAATATTAGTCGAAATTCACAGATAATATATTCTGTTTTGTCAAACTTTGAATACTTTTAGATTATTTTTCATTTTTTTGGGTTCGAAATCTGACTTCACAATCTTGTCAAAAAGGTGTATAATCGTAAGGAATATTTACTTGTGGGCTGTGCCTGCGGTACTGAACAATAAACCGCCGTAAAACGGCAGAATGGAAATCAATTATGAAACAGCAAAGACATAAGCGCAGGGAATCTTTTTCTGTACTCCTTATCTCTAATGTGGATAGGAGCAGCAAGCAATTCAATATTTCCCTTACCTTCATTCGCCTGATTTTCTTCCTGATACTCCTTATTCTGGCTGTGATCGGGTTGCTGACTTTTTTGTTCCTTTCCGGAAACAAAGAGCTGAGCGCACTTCGTGCGCAATTAGATTCCCAGGCGAAACTGGTAGTACAATTGAATACCGAAAAGGATACCCTTGACAATGAAATCCAGGCACTGCGGGCAGAAAACAACGATCTGCGGCAGGTGTCAAAAATTATTACAACGAAAAGAGAAGAGGCTGCAGCGCAGGAAGCCCCTGCCAGCAATCCACTTCCCACACTTTTTCCTTCTTCAGGCTCAGGCATCCTGATTGAAACTTATTCTGAAGATCGCCCTTACCTTTCAATCAACACCCACTCAGAGGGTAAAATTGTTGCGACAGGTGACGGTACGGTTGTTACAGTCGGCTCTGACGATACCTATCCGCTCATCCTTGAAATAGAACACGAGAATGGCTACATGACACGCTATATGTGCGGCCAGGACGTGCAAGTTCAAACTGAGGAAGGAGCACAGGTGCTGGCCGGAGATCTTTTATGCACCGTTACCACAGATGATACCCAATTGGACTATCAAATCTTCTTAAACGGAGATGCAATAGATCCGCTTAGTATCATCGACGCAAAAGGATAAAAGGTGGAAACTGTGAAAAAGAAATAAATTTCTTAAACTTTTTCACAGAAAAATTTGTGCTGGCGCCCAAATTTGCAAGCGTTGGCAGAATGGAGGAATACTATGTTAGGAAAAAGCAAGAAGGCATCTTCCTCAGAAGATGCTCGGACAAACGTAAACACAATTATTGGGGAAGGCGCAGTCTTTGACGGCAACTTAAGCGCACCGGAAACCATCCGTATAGACGGAATTATTAATGGTAATTGTACATGTGAAAAGAAACTGATTCTTGGTGCTAATGGACAAATTAAAGGAAACATTTATGCTCAGGATTTAGTCATCTCCGGAAAGGTGGATGGTGACATTTCCGCTACTGGAAAATTAGAGCTTCTTTCCACAGGAAAAATAAACGGCAATATTATTGCAAGGTCTCTTGTGATTGATGAGAATGCTAGTTTTGATGGCAGATGTACCATGGCTGTGTCACTGCCGGATCATGCTTCTAATGATAATCCTGCCACTGAAGAAAAGACAGATGAAAAAACAAATGAAAAAGAAACATCTGAGCGTGAACATAGAAAACATTAAAAACACAACGGCGAATCGTTTGTTTTGCAGCATAACATATTTTGTAATGAGAATCATGATACTTTGTAAAACAACTAAGCAAAGATGGGGCTGCCAATCAGGCAGCCCCATCTTTGTCTTAAATGCATCGTCCATAAGTCACTGTTAATTTCTTTATCTCCTCTAACAGTTGGTCCGTAATTTCTCCTTCCCGCAAGCGCCACTTCCAGTTCTTCCCTAAAGTTGATGGGGTGTTCATCCTTGCCTTATTTGTATACCCCAGATAATCCTGGATTGGAATAATACACGTATTCGCCACACTGCGCATAGCCAGGCAAATCATCTCTTTATAAATCATGTTATCCGCAACCTGATCGTTATGAATGTACTCCCTAACCATCCGCCGTTCTTTGGCAGTAATCTTTTTAAACCAGGAACACAGGGTTTCATTGTCGTGGGTTCCTGTATATACCACACAGTTCCTGTCATAATTATGGGGAAGATAATCGCTGGCGCTTCCCGTATCTCTGCTGTCAAAGGCAAATTCAAGCACCTTCATGTTGGGAAATCCGCTTTCCCTTACAAGCCAGCGCACGGAATCTGTTATGAAACCAAGATCCTCTGCTATAATATTCTTCTGGCCAATCCTTGCACGAACCGTATGGAACAAATCCATTCCCGGCCCCTTTTCCCAATGTCCGCGCTCAGCCGTGGTATCTCCATAGGGAATAGAATAATACTCGTCAAAGCCTCTGAAATGATCAATCCTCACCACATCATACAACTCAAAACAGACGCTAAGCCGCCTGATCCACCAATCATACCCCTGATTTTTATGGTAATCCCAGCGGTATAAAGGATTTCCCCACAACTGCCCTGTTCTTGCAAAAGCATCCGGCGGACAGCCTGCAACCGCCAACGGCATGTTTTCCTCATCTAACTGAAAAAGCGCAGGACTTGCCCATGTGTCCGCACTGTCAAAAGCAACATAAATCGGAATATCCCCAATGATGCTGATCCCCTGTTCGTTCGCATAGGCTTTCAGCTCTATCCACTGCTGCCTGAATTTAAACTGAATATATTTATAAAACTCAATATCAAAGTATAATTCCTTCCGGTAATAATCCAGAGCATTGTTCCATCTGAATCTGATATCCTCCGCCCACTCAACCCAGCTTTTTCCTCCAAAGCAGTCCTTCATCGCCATAAACAGCGCATAATCGTCAAGCCACCAGCTATGCTCCTCACAAAACCGCCGGAATTCCGGATTTTCAAAAATTTTACTCCGCTCATACGCTTTTCTAAGAAGCTTAAAACGTTCCTTATACAGCTTTCCATAATCTACAGATGCAGGTCTGCTTCCAAAATCCACACTGTCACACTCGTCCTTATCAAGCACCCCTTCCTCAATCAGCGCCTCTAAACTGATAAAATAAGGATTCCCGGCGAAAGTGGAAAAAGACTGATAAGGTGAATCCCCATAGCTTGTAGGCCCCAGAGGCAAAATCTGCCAGTAGCTTTGTCCCGCCGCCTTTAGTTGATCAACAAATGTATAAGCGCTTTTTGAAAAACATCCAATCCCATACTTTGAAGGCAGACTGCTGACTGGAAGCAGTATGCCACTTGCCCTTCTTTCCCCCATAATATCCTCCTTTGCCCTATGGGCATAGCCTGTAAACATAGCCTGCAGGCATTCATTTTCTACAGCAACATGTTCTTTTCATACTAAAACAATTCCTACTTGGAATAACTCATACGCGAAATACCACCTGCACAAGCAGCATATAGATAATCGTGCCAAGTGCAATGCTAAGCAGCGTATTCCTTTTCCATAAATGCAACAATACGACCGCTCCTACCCCGAGAATTTCAGGCAGGCCATGTGGCGCCGCTAAAAGCTGTACACCGCGAAGGCAATATACAACCAGCATCCCGATAATTGCATAGGGCAACACCTCCGACAGATATTGAATAAAAGCAGATGTCTTTTTCTTTCCTCCAAAAACAAGAAAAGGCAATCCGCGCAAAAGCAAAGTGACCAGAGCGGTCACTACCACTACTAACCTGGAATGTATGCTATGCATTTGTATCACCGCCTTTTTCCTTTTCGTCCTGCTTACTGACAAGTCTTCCTCTCAAAACCGTAAGCGTTATTGTGATGGTAAGCATGGAAGGAATCAGAAAGCCTTCTGCACCAAAAATCAAAAGGCAGATGAAAGATGCTCCTATGCCAATTAAGGCACTTAAATGGTTAGAGGTTCCCTTCCACTGCTCAATCAATACCACAATAAACAGAGCCGTCATGGAAAACTCAATCCCTGCTGTATTAAAAGTAAGCAGACTTCCTATCAGGGAACCGGCCACACTGCCTGTAATCCAATAGCTTTGGTTTAACAAAGAAACGAAAAAAAAGTACCGATTCTTATCCACCCCCCTCCGGCACATCCCCACTACAGACAAGAGAATAGGTTTCATCCGTAAGTGCAAAGACAAGGTAAGGCTTTTTCGCACCTGTCTCCTTATACCTATCTATCATAGAAATACCATAAAAAAGATGCCTTGCATTAACCATTAAAGTCATTAATGCTGTTGCAAGCAGCGAAGCACCGCCTGCAAGCAAATCAACTGCAACATATTGCATAGAACCGGCATAAATGAAAAGACTCATACAAAAAGCCCACCCTGCGCCGTATCCTTTAGCCTCGAGAAGTATTCCAAATCCCATTCCCAATACCAGATAACCTGCCATCACGGGAAGGGAACGTTTAAATGCATATCTGATGTTCATCTGCCACTTTTACCCTGCCGTATTTATCATATTAATTTCTATGCTTCCAGCGGCCCACCTCTTTGGGCACAGGCACAAATTATAATGTGTAAAATTATTTTTCACATTATTAATTATAAGAATAGCATACTAAAGATAAATATACAAATCTAAAATTACACTTATTTTTGTAACCTGTAAAGGGATGACATACCACTTAACATGTCATCCCTGCCTATCATAATCTATTTATCTGTACAATCACTATGGCTAATCATTGCAATCGTAAATCTCCCATTAGCATATCGCATACAAAGATTTCGAAGTCTGCACAATTATTTCCACATACTTTCTTACTTCTTCTTCAATTTTCCTCCAATCATACTCCTGCACAGGAAAAATCCCTTTTTTATCCAAAACTCTCTCCACCGGCAGCGAAATCCCCGTATTCCACTCTGAGCTAAAAGGAACCGTCCGCATCTGAACCGTATCCAATGCATTGGAAATTGTGTCGTTTACCATCTCCTTATAGCTCTTAAGAGCTCTCTCATCCCCACCTCCGTGGGAAATAAGACCTGCCAGTGTACCGCAAAGCTCTGACTGATAAGTATGATCTCTCCACCAATGTATGAAAGTAATCTGTTCCATTTTTTCAAGAAGCGCACACAGCTTAGCCGGTATAGGGGCATAGTGGGGCGACACAAAAAAAATATAATCGGCCTTTGTCATTTCTTCATAAATATGATTAAAATCTGCATCATGTGCACACCTTTTTTTCTTATAGCACCCTCCGCATCCCGTACAAGGAGAAAAAATGTATTCTCTTAAATCCAATATTTGGCATGAAATTCTTTTTTTAGCCATCCATTTAGATATGATTTGACATATACGATAAGACGTACTTCTATCCTGGCTTCCCATCATGTTAGAAGCTGATATGCATATCGCTTTTTTATCTTTCACTTTTGTTCATAGCCCCTTTTCATTCCCAGAACAGCGGTAAACATACTCTTATAGCTGCCCTGAAATTTTGCTCTGATATCTCTAAACAGATTCTACATTTTGTAGACCGCTCTGTCAACCAAAAATACATGCTATATTTAGAAAATTTGTCGGTATTGCGTAACAGCATCTTCTCCACACTATCCTCCATGATTCCGCTTTGCGGAATCTCAAATCGGTGCGGAGAATGCCCGTATTTTAGGCATTCTCCTGTGTGAGACTTAGTACTTCTCCACGAAACAGCCCCTGCTGTGAGTGGCTAGAAGTACTTCTCACACTAATCCCCATGCATATCGCAAGCCTGCTTGCGATACTGCTTAAATAGAAGATTGATAAAATCAGCCGCCAGGATGATTTTTCAATCTATTCCAGAGTAAATTCTCCTGCCAGATAATACCCGTTCTCATTATCTGCAAAATTTTTTAAAATTCTGTAATGTCCTGCAGGCAGTTTTCCGTAAGCGGCATCCCAATTAATCTCCAGGGTCTCTGAACTTCCGGCCGGAACCCACAACAGTTCCATCGTAACAGCCACCGGATTGGCCGGGGAGAGCTGATACCACTTGCCTTTTTCTTCTTTTTGCAGGCTGTAATCCTGCCCAAAATTTAAATCCGTCTCCGACTGGTTATCCACCGTATAAGTGATTCCCTCGGAACTAACTGATTCCTCGTCAACCGTAAGCGTTGCTCCCTCAAGCGTATTTACTTCCTCCGTAAACTCCTCCCCAAGCTTCGCACCACATCCAACAAGAGAAACCAATAATACAGCTCCTATTAACATTGCTGCCGCCTTTTTACACCTTTTCATTTTCATCCTCCTTCTTTACCGACAATTCGTAAATTGAACGTGTATAAGTTACGTTTCAAGCCAATATGATTTATGGCAAAAAATAGAAATAGATAAAAAACCGGGCAGGAAACGGGTACTGCCTATGGTAGTATCCATCTTCTGTCCGGTTATCCTGCTATTGATTTTCCTCAGGCAGTACAATCTTAATGTGCACATCACGAAGCTGCTTCTCATCCACCTCCGATGGCGCTCCCATCATCACATCCTGTGCTGTTTTGTTCATAGGGAAAGGTATAATTTCACGTATACTTTCCTCTCCTGCAATCAGCATAACCATTCTGTCCACACCAGGAGCAATTCCCGCATGGGGAGGCGCCCCATAACAGAATGCATGATACATAGCTGGGAATTTAGCCTTCACTGCCTCCTCACCAAGCCCTACAATCTGGAATGCCTTTACCATAATTTCCGGGTCATGGTTTCGAACCGCACCTGAGGAAAGCTCCACGCCATTACATACAAGGTCATACTGGTAAGCGTATATGTCAAGAGGATCCTTATTGAGCAATGCATCCATCCCCCCCTGCGGCATTGAAAAGGGATTATGGCAAAATTCCAGCTCACCGGATTCTTCTCCAATCTCGTACATAGGAAAATCCACAATCCAGCAAAATTCATAGCATTCTTTCTTCCTATGCGCTTCGCTGGCATTCCCTAAGAATTTACGCAACACACCGGCTGTTTTTTGCGCATCATCCTTTTTCCCTGCACATAAGCCTACAAAATCGCCATTCTTTAAACCAAGGGCTGCAATTACTTTATCCTTCCTGTCCTGTAAAAACTTGGAAATGCCGCCTGTCAGCTCGCCTTTTTCATCTACCTTAAACCAGTAAGCCTTCCGGCCGCTTTGTACCTCCACATCTGCGCAGATTTTATCAATCACTTTCCTGGTTGGCGTAAAATTATCCACCACAATTGCCTGTACATTTTGTCCCTCAAAAGGTCCAAAACCGCAATCTGCCATACATTCGGTAGCATTCTGTAAGGTCAGGTCAATTCGCAAATCCGGCTTGTCCGAACCATATTTTTCCATAGCGTCCCTATAAGAAATCCTTGGAAAAGGCGCACCGGATGCTGTCTTATATTTCCCATATTTCGCAAAAATAGGGGGCAGCACATCTTCAATTACCCCAAACACATCCTCCTGGGTTGCAAAGGCCATCTCCATATCCAGTTGATAAAACTCGCCGGGAGAGCGGTCTGCTCTTGCATCCTCATCCCGAAAACAGGGGGCAATCTGAAAATACCTGTCAAATCCGGAAGTCATAAGAAGCTGCTTAAACTGCTGCGGCGCCTGAGGCAGCGCATAAAATTTACCCGGATGATTTCTGGAAGGAACCAGATAGTCTCTTGCACCTTCCGGTGAGGAACAGGTTAAAATCGGCGTTGTAATTTCCAAAAAATCATGTTCTATCATTCTTCTGCGCAGCTCGGCTGCAATTTTGCTTCGAAGCACGATTTTTTCTTTCACTGCAGGATTACGCAAATCCAGGTATCTATACTTTAACCTAACGGCCTCATCTGCCTCCTTCGAACGGTTCACCTCAAAGGGAAGCTCATTGTAAATACATTTGCCAAGAACCAGAATGTCCTCCGGCACTACTTCAATCTCGCCAGTTGCAAGCTGGGCATTTTTGCTGGAACGCTCACGCACCACACCGGTTATTGAGAGCGTTGACTCATTGTTAATTCCTGACAGCTTCGCCATCATTTCTTCTGTTTCCACCACTACCTGTGTTACGCCATAAAAATCACGCAAAATCAGGAATCCAAGGTTCTTGCTGACCTTTCGCATATTATCATACCAGCCTACAATTGTGACTTTATTTCCCACGTCCTCAATTCTAAGCTGATTACACGTATGCGTTCTTGACTGTACCATACTCTACCTCACTCTATTCCTATTGATATTTTTCTATACAGGCAATAATCTGCTCCTGTACGGGAAGAATTTCTTCTACCTTTTTCTTTGCCTCCTCAGGCTTATCTGCCCTGAGCAAATTCACTGCCTCATTGTATGCATTAAAAAGAGGTTTAATTGACAGATTTCCTGTCACACCTTTCAGTGTATGCGCATTATTAAGAGCCGCTTCATAGTCTCCCGCTTCTAAATGCTGTACAACCTGCAAATCTTTCACTGCCGGCGGAAGCTTCTTGATCATTCTGTTAAAAAGCCCTTCATTTCCCATAAACCTCTGCAATGCATCCTCTACATCAACGCCCAATTCCCTAAGTTCGTTTACCATACTCATTTTAACAAATCTCCTCCATATCATTTTTTAAGCGGCCTCGGATATAATGTTGCAGGCGCCCTCTTACATGAATCTTATGACCGTAGCAGTTCTGTCAAACTGAATTGTTACGTTAAGCCATTCATTGATTGATTATAAAATTTATATACTTCCACCTTACACAAAGAACCGCTTTGTGTCAAGTATCCTAAAAAAAGCCATTGCTTTACTAGTTGCTAAATTGTTTTATCATCTGCCGCCTCCACATATTTGATTGAGATTTTATGATTTTTATAAAGAAACAAAATCACATAAAACATTATAACACAAAACAAACGGATATGCTGCGTAATTCTGACTTTCATTTTATAAATAAATCAAAAAAGATTGATTTCGGTCACTTTTCAAGCTTTTGAAACGTGTATATGATAGATAGTCAGAAAACCTGGACTCTTAAATTTATCAGACTGTGCACATCTGATACCTGAAGTCAACACCCCGCTACAAGTAACAAAACAGCACGCTGACGGGGCATCAAACTTGCAACGCGGCAGTATGGAGGTTAAAATTTGAACTGCAAAAATGAAGAACAAATGAGAGATGTGATTCAAACCTATGGTGACCTGCTTTACCGAACAGGCTATGTGCTTCTTGGCAATCCCCATGACGTACAGGATATTTTGCAGGAAGTATTCATCAAATACATGGAAAAGGCGCCCTCTTTTCATGACAAAGAGCACGAGAAAGCCTGGCTCTTAAAAGTCATGGCTAATACCTGCAAGGACTGTCTGCGCTTTAGAAAGAGGCACACCCACAGCAATTTAGAAGACCTTAAAAATGTATGTGCAGTGCCTTCGGACGCAAGCCTTTTAATGGAGCTCCTTGCCCTTCCCCTGAAATACAAAACGGTTTTGCTTTTGCATTATGTGGAGGGCTATCAAATTGGAGAAATTGCCCACATCACCGGTCTTTCGGAAAATGCGGTAAAAAAACGTCTGCAACGAGGTCGTAACGCATTAAAAGAACTGTTGTCAGATGGCGGTTACTAAAATTTATCGTCATCCTGTTTAAGAAACAAGAATGGAGGATTCTCATGAAAGAAACAAAATTAACTCAAGTAGTCAAAAACATTACCATGCCAGCTCAAATGGCCGATGCATTATTAGAAAACTGTACCCACCAAAAACCAGCCGGTTCCACTTTACTCATACGCTCAAGGCTGGCAGCGGCGGCAATTGCCCTTGCTTTGCTGACAGGTATCAGTACGACATCCTATGCCGCATACAACCTTTATCAGGTAAAGAATGTAAATGTATTTTTTGAGAAAGATATCTCTGTTCAGCAGCTGATTGCCATTGAAGATATCTTAAATACCATAGACGGTGTTTATTCTGTACGCTACGTAAGCGCTGATGAAGCATGGGATAATTTTAAGCTGGAATATTTAGATGAGAGCATTGCCGGACAATTTACGGAAAATCCCCTTAAAGATTCTTCCAGCTACCGGGTTACCATAAAGCTGGATGCCGACACGGATGAAGTGCGAAACCAAATCAGTCAATTAGAGGGCGTGCGAAAAGTAAGCAATCTTTATGAGTCAAAAGAAGACTCAAATCCCTAATATGAGATGACCCGCCACATGTTTTAAGCGGCACTTCACAAGAAATCCCTGATTCTAATTCCATCAGGGATTTCTTTTTATGTGAAATGAAACTCGCAGGTTAAGAGACAGCCAAAAAAGCCTCCTCCAAGTCCTCGATAATATCATCGATGTTTTCAGTTCCTATGGACAGGCGGATGGTATTGGGCTTAATTCCCTGTTCCGCTAACTCCTCCGCATTTAGCTGCGAGTGCGTGGTAGATGCCGGATGAATCACCAACGATTTCACATCAGCCACATTTGCCAGAAGGGAAAACAGCTCTAAATTATCAATGAATGCCTTTGCTTTATCCGCATCTCCCTTAATTTCAAATGTGAAAATAGAACCGCCCCCATTGGGAAAATACTTTTGATAAAGAGCCTGCTGTACTGGGTCATTCGATACGGCAGGATGGTTCACCTTTTCAACCTGCAGATGATTGTTTAAATAATTTACCACCTTAAGCGCGTTTTCCACATGGCGTTCTACCCTAAGAGATAAGGTTTCCAATCCCTGCAGGAAGAAAAAGGCATGGAAGGGAGAAAGAGTAGCACCCGTATCACGCAGCAAAATCGCGCGGATTTTTGTAACAAAAGCTGCCGCTCCCACCGCCTTGGTAAAGCTGATACCATGATAGCTGGGATTGGGCTCCGTAAGGGAAGGGAATTTACCGCTTGCCTCCCAGTCAAATTTGCCGCTGTCAATGATCACACCGCCAATAGTGGTGCCGTGCCCTCCTATGAATTTGGTTGCCGAATGCACCACAATGTCAGCGCCATAGGAAATAGGACGGACTAAGTAAGGGGTTGCAAAGGTATTATCTATCACCAGGGGAATCTTATGGGCATGCGCAATTTGGGCTGTTTTTTCAATATCGACCACATCTGAATTGGGATTTCCAAGCGTTTCAATAAACACTGCTTTGGTATTTTCCTGTATAGCGCCTTCCACTTCCGCATAGTCAAAAGGATCCACAAAGGTTGTGGTAATTCCGTATTCAGGCAGTGTATGTGCGAAAAGGTTATAGGTTCCGCCATAGATATTTTTTGCAGAGACGATATGTTCTCCCCCATGGGCCAGATTCTGTATTGTATAGGAGATTGCTGCCGCACCAGAAGCCACAGCTAAGGCTGCCACACCGCCTTCTAAAGCTGCAATTCTTTTTTCAAACACATCCTCCGTAGGGTTTGTCAGCCTTCCATAAATATTACCGGCATCGCTAAGCCCAAATCTTGCTGCCGCATGTTCACTGTTTCTAAACACATAAGAAGATGTCTGATATATTGGCACCGCCCTTGCATCCGTAACCGGATCCGGCTGTTCCTGCCCTACATGCAACTGTAAGGTTTCAAATTTTAAATTTCTTTCCGCATAGGTTTTTTTACTCATAATTACTCCTCCATTTTGGTAATTTCTCGCTTATCCGTAAGCTTAAAATTTATTTTATTTCATCAGATAATAAGAATATATTTCCTATCTGATTACCATGAAATGAGCATACCGCATCTATTTATAGAAGTCCAATATGGATAATCATGGACTGGTGATAGATAATACCTATTGCAGATTTCAGTAAAGAACGATTTAGAAGCGCATCTTCTCACGCGCCAAAATACCGCCGCTCAGCAATACCGCCGCTCCAAAAAGCCAATACGTCCAGGTGCCATATTCCCCCTGCATCATCTTAAACAGTGCAAACCTTCCCAAGAATTTTCCTCCGCCTATATTAACTGCATAGTAAACCACAGCGGCCATATACCCTATTACCACTTGATTGGTCACTGCCGAGGCAAAAAAACCGATGCTTCCTAAAAAGAGAATTTCACAGCACGCCCCTCTCAAAAGAATACCGGCATGAAAATGCCCGCCGCCTTTTTTCATAAGACCTACAAACAGTAAAGTAACCAAAACACAAACCAGAAGCGCTAAAAGGACACGGGGCAGGTACACTTTCCACATGGATGTACTTTTGCTCCTTTCTAAATTCCAGATTTCTTTATCCTGCTCCGGCATGAAAAGAGGTGTGAATAGAAGAATTCCTGTAAAGGTTACATACATTTCCATCACCTTTGCCGCCTGCGGTTCCTCTAATGCTTTAAAACTAACAAATCCTCCTGAAAAAACAATCAGCAGCAGTGTAAGTAAAAGATGAGGATAGTACTGCCTTTTTACAAAGCTAACTGTCAATTTCTTATATTTTTCCATAATAACCCCTTTCTTGCCAACAGCCCGCAAATTTAAAGCGCTTTTCCAAAGCTTTCTTCGAAAGGATAATGGTTTCGCTTCAAATTTGTTCCCATTTTACGTTTTATCTCATAAATAATCACAGTCATAAGTACGCAGATAACCGCAAGCAAAAAGTAATATCCCCTGTTAAGAAAAAGCTCCTCTTTCAGAGTGTCATAAAGTTCGGCACTGCCAAAGGTATTCCACCTTGCCACCAGCCTAAGGCCAAAATTTCCAACTAACGTGGATGCGCCGAAAAGACTTGCAATACCCCATGCCACTTGTATAAATATTGCCGCAATAGAATCGGTAAGCTCTGTAATCAAAAAGGCGAATGCAAGCACAATCATAACTTCCGGCAAAAGCCAAACCCCGGGCACGGTCAAAAACGCCCACATATCCCCCTGTACGCCAAACTCCTTTGCCTTATCATAGTAGGGCCTTTGTTGTAAAAAGGCGACAATCACCACCGGAAGAATCAACATAACCAGATTGGCAAGGTATCGGCTTACCACAATCAGCGCACCGGATGCCGGCTTTGAAAACATAACCTGCTGCACTTTTGCCCTTTTATCCCGCAGCGCTCCGGATACACCTACGAAAATTGGCAAAATAGCAAGCACAATTCCGGCATAGTCACAGAAAAGGCGTATATAAGCACGTGTCAGATTATCCTTTGTACATAAAGCATCAAATTCCTCCCTGGCCTGCTCATAAGTCATTGGTACATAAACCCTGTTTTCGTAGCTCTCTTTTTCATAGAAGGAACCCCTGCCCACAAGATGGCAAACCTCCTCCATCGCTGTTTCAAAATCCTCATACGTAAATCCTTCCTTCACCGGCACCCTGTAGCTTGCCGCAGCCTCCATCCTTACTTCCATACCATTTTGAGCATACCCGCCAAAATGTTCTTCCATTTCTTCTTTCAGCTCATCCATACTTTTTCCCGTACAGTTCTTCAAAATTTCTTCGGCCTGCTCTATTTCTTCGGCAGTAAGGTTTACCCCTTTATAAAATCCCAGTGGATAGGTTGCAAAAGAATTATGGCAGACATCCTGTACCAAATCCGCCAACGTACCTTCCATGATCAGGGTTTCATCCTGCGTCACGGTTTCCCCGTAGTAAGTCTGTCCCGGTACCGGCTCCTGCAGTTCTTCCACGCTTTCACTACTCATCTGACTGTTTATAAATAAAACAAAAACCACAACATAAATATAATAAACCAGACTTTTCAAAACCTGTCTGCATTCTTTCAAAAACAATGCTCCAAACATAGCTTTTTTCCCTTCCTTTTTTTCAGACTTTTTCCAAACTCCTTTGGCGAAATAACCCACATCTATTTTCATTTCTTATGCATCAAATACATATAGGCATCTTCCACATCCGGCTTCACCTGCTTTGCCGCTGAAAATTTCACTTCCGGAAGCTTTTCCTCTGAAATCTTTTCCTGCAAAAAGGGATTTTGGTCAGATATGATTTTTATATTTGCCGTACTCCCTGTTGTAAGGATTCCCGTCACCAAATATCTTTCTTTTGTTTTTTCCAAATCCGCCGCCGCTATCTCTGTACGATATACTTTCCCCTCCACCAGAGAAAGCAGTTCCGTTACCTTGCCCTGAAAGCAAATTTCCCCCTGGTTTAGTATGGCAATGTTTTCGCAGGTTGCTTCAATATCTCCTACAATGTGGGTGGAAAGAAGGACAATTCTGTCCTTTGCAATCTCACACAGCAAATTCCTGAATCTCACTCTCTCCTCCGGGTCAAGTCCTGCCGTAGGCTCATCCACAACAATCACCTTGGGATCATGTATAATTGCCTGGGCAATGCCAAGACGCCTTTTCATTCCTCCGGACATGGCCCTTACCTTCACCTTTCGTTTTTCCAGCAGATTGACCTTTTCCAGCATTTGGGGAACTTTTACCTTCCTCTCCGCCTTGTTCATTCCTGAAAGCACCGCCAGATAGTCCAATGCTTCATATGCGTTCATGTTTCCATACATGGAAAAATCCTGTGGAAGATACCCTGTCATATTTCGTATTTTTCTACTATTTTCAAGAGGCTCTCCACAAATCCTCACTTCTCCCTTTGTCTTTTTAACTAAAGTGGTCAATATCTTCATCAGCGTTGTTTTTCCAGCGCCGTTTGGCCCAAGCAGTCCAAACATTCCCTGTGGTATCGATAGATTTACGTCCCACAACGCCTGTTTTCTTCCATAATTTTTTGTCAAATTACGAATTTCAATTGACATGTCCATTTGTCATCATTCTCCCTTCCTAATATCCTTGCTGAAAATAATTGCAAAGTCCATAAAATGATTCCTATCGTTCCTTACTATAAAGGGAAAAACTTTATAAATTCCCTACATAAAACAAAAGAATTTCTAAAGCTTATTCTAAATTTATCTTGGCAGATCCGACTATTTTCTGAAAGGTTCTAACTCAAAATAAAACGCTGAAAATCTGCAAAATACAGACATTCAGCGTTCTTATCTTCTATTCAAACTCTGTTATACTTTTAAGTCAATCTAACAAACAGCCTTAAATGACATACTGGTCAGACTTTTCCATCTGCCACTCAACCATATCCGCCAATGTAATATGATCCACTACACCGTTAATCGCTTCGTTTAACTGCTCCCATATCCGAACTGTCACACATCCTTGTCTGCGCTCGCATTCCATTCCATCCGCTTCTACACAGCTTACCGGAGCTAAATCTCCTTCCGTCAGCCTTAAAATTTTACCCACCGTGTACTCACGGGGTTCCTTTGTCAGCATATACCCTCCCTGAGGGCCGCGGATGCTCCGCACAAATCCTGCCTTATTTAATAATGAAATAATCTGCTCCAAATATTTTTCTGAAATCTGCTGCCTTTTCGCCACATCCTTTAAGCTGATAGGCACACCTGTGTTGTAGATGGCCAAATCCAACATCAATCTTAAAGCATATCTTCCTTTTGTAGAAATTTTCATCTGCTTCCTCTCTCCAATACAAAATCTAATTCATGACAGGATATATAAGCTCATAAATAATGGGCACAGCAAGGGCGGGGAGCATATTCCCCACCTTAAATTTCTTACCAAATCCAATGTTTATGCCCACACAAAAAATAAGCGCAGAACCTATAAAGGATAAATCACTGACAATAACATCACTGACAAAAGAACCCAAAAATGCGGCTGCCAATGTAATCGCTCCCTGATACACCAAGATAGGAACCGCAGAAAACACCGCTCCAATTCCATAGACGGCGGCAAATACCACTACAATCACGAAATCCAGAATTGCTTTGGCAGTAAGGAGGGAATAATCTCCTCTGATGCCATCCTGAATCGCTCCCACGATTGCCATAGCCCCAACGCAGATAATCAGCGACACATTAACAAATCCCTCCACAAACAGGTTATCCTTTTCAGCCTTCACTGCCTTTTTGATTTTCTCACCGAGGATATCCATTTTCTTTTCAATATCAATCCATTCTCCTAAAAGAGAGCCTAATACAAGGGAAAAAATAAGAAGCATTGTTCCCTGCGTCTCAAATTTGCCATCCTGAAAAACAAGCATTTTCGACAAAGCGCCGCTCCCGCCAATAAAAATAGTTGCAACACCGCACGCCTGCATCAAAATAGCCTGCATGTTTTGCTTGATTCCATTTTTTAACTTCAGACCTATCAGACCACCGGCGACTACCGCCGCCGTGTTGATGAGCGTTCCAAACCCTATCATTACATGCTGCCCCATGTTGCTATTTCTTCCTGAATCTGTTTTTCACAAAAGCGCATTGCGAGGATTGTCTTTTCAAACAAATCGTTCATCTCCCAGCCTAAGCTTTCCGCCCCTTTGTTTATTACATCCCGTGAACACCCGGCAGCGAATCTTTTATCCTTAAATTTTTTCTTTACGCTGGAAACCTCCATATCTATCACGCTCTTAGATGGCCGCATCAGGGCCGCCGCACCAATCAGTCCGGTAAGCTCATCCACTGCAAAGAGAACCTTCTCCATCTCATGTTCCGGCTTCACATCACAGCAAAGGCCATATCCATGGGAACAGATAGAATGAATCATGTCCTCTGACACCCCGCCCTCTCGCAGCAATTCAGGCGCCTTTATGCAATGTTCTTCCGGATACAGCTCGAAGTCTATGTCATGCAGCAGGCCGGTAATGGCCCAATAATCCGCCTCGTCACCGTAACCTAACTCATTGGCATACCACCGCATAACACCTTCCACCGTAAGTCCATGCTGAATATGGAAAGGCTCCTTATTGTATTTTTTTAAGAGCGCAAGCGCTTCTTCTCTTGTTAAATTGTTTTCCATAAATAGTCCTCCATTTTATTTTTCACCCTAGCCTTTTAAGCCTCTTGACTGGCGGTCCATATCCTCAATCACGATATCATAAATTTCGCCTAAGGCCGCACAGTATTCCAGTACCTGCCACGGCTCATTGGTGTGAAAATGAATTTTAATCAATTCCTCATCTCCCACTGCAAGCAGACAATCTCCCTTAAAATTTTCCGTAAAGTATTCGGAAATTGCATCCTCATCCAAATCCTCGCCTTCAATCAAAAGCTGTGTGTCATATTTAAATTCCAACATAGTTTCTCCTTTCCAAAATTAAGAGGGCCTTGAAGCCTGTAGAAAACATGGTATACAATACAATTATAACTTACAGCATGCACTTTTTCCAGTGAAACAATTCGGTCCGGTTATGGAAATCCACTCCTTTTCATTGTATAATGAAAAAAACGCTAACTTTTCAGGAATGACTTATCAGATAAACGAATCAATGATACTAGTAGAAAGGATTCATGTCAGTGAACTTACATTTTTTAGGCGGCGCTATGGAAATTGGCGCAAGCTGCATTTACCTTAAAATAGCAGGCAAGGGCATTCTTATGGACTCCGGAATCCGTCAGTCCGGCTCAAAGGATCCTCTCCCTGACTTTCGCACCTTACAAGAACAGGGCGGCCTTGATGCCATCTTAATCAGCCATGCCCATATGGACCATATCGGTACCCTCCCGCTTGTCAGCAAAGCCTATCCAAACGCTCCCATTTATATGACTGCCATGACTGCAGACCTGACCCGGGTGCTTCTCTATGACAGTTTAAAAATTATGAATAACCGTGAAGGAGAAATTCCCCACTATTCAGAGCAGGATGTTTTGGCTATGCTAGGACGGATATACCCTGTTAGATTTAAGACTCCTTTTCCTATCCTGGATGATTTTACCCTAACCTTTTATCCCGCCGGGCATATTGCAGGAGCCGCCTGCATCTATCTGGTTACAGAGGAAGGCAGTCTGTTTTATTCCGGAGATTTTTCCACCTTTTCCCAGCGTACCATTGAAGGTATCGGCATTCCAAAGCTACGGCCTGATGTTGCCATTGTTGAAACCACCTATGGTAACCGCCTTCACTCTAACAGACAGGTAGAAGAAAAAAGACTGGTAGAACTGGTACGGGACTGTATCTTGCAGAAGAAAAAAATACTGATCCCTGCTTTTGCATTGGGACGAGCCCAGGAAGTTTTGCTGATCCTGCGCACTGCCATTCAGAATCAGGAAATTCCGGCAGTTCCTGTCTACGTAGACGGTATGGTCCGGGATATCAATATCATGTATACACGAAATCCCACTTACCTGAAAAATGCTTTAGCAAAACGCATTTTAAAGGGCAGTGAGCCTTTTTATACGAAAGAAATCCAGGCTGTGGCGACCATGCAAAAGAGAGAGGCGTTATTGTCCGGCAGCACCCCTGCCATTTTCCTTTCCAGCTCCGGAATGCTCACCGGCGGTCCCAGCGCCTTCTACGCCCAGCGTCTGGCATCTTCGGAGGATGCCTGCATCATCATCACAGGCTATCAGGATGAAGAAGCGCCTGGCCGCCAGCTCCTGAATCTTTTGGAACATCCTAAGGACGGTACTCTGTCCTTAAACGGGAGCTCGATTCCCGTTAAATGCCGTATTGAACAGGTGGGACTTTCCGCCCACGGAGATAAACTTGAAATTCAGGGACTATTAGAACGTCTCTCCTCCCGGCATATATTTCTGGTACACGGAAACCGGGATGCCATGGAAGAATTAGGCCAGGAGCTAGCAGCCCAGGACTATCGCAGACAGGTATATTTGCCTGAATGCGGACAGGATTATGAAATTTCCATGCACAAAAAAAGAAAGCAGGCAGCCTTTATCCCTGCTTACACGCTTCAGAAAGCGCAGCAATATGTTCCGGCAGATGAAAAGTCCTTCTGGGAATACCTGCGGGAGCATTACCCTGAAAGGCACTTTAGCATCTCTGAGCTTGCCTACATCTGGTATGGTAAACCCATATCAGATGAAGCCATCCTAACTTCTATGCAGGAAGCCCTTCAGGAAAGCTGCTATTTCACCCCCAATGCCCGGCGGCTCTTTCTCTGGGATACCACTACCCCGGAAGATCTTGCCGCAATGCTGGCCCCTAAGGAATTGACCCAACAGGAGCTCTCTGCGCAGATTGAAAAAGTATTCGAAGGCTTTCCCTACCGAAAGATAGGTTATCACTTTGACCGCAAGGAAATCACCATGCAGTTTGACTATCCGGATGCACAAAATCAAACGGCTTTTCATGCAGCGGCCGCCGTTTTTGCCGAGGCCTTTGGTTGGAGTGTTTGTATGAATCCGTCCACAAACCATAACGCAGTATCCCTCCTGCTCGCCGCTCTGTTTCCTGATGGCATCACCAAAATTTCCTATCGTGCGGATAAAAAGAACTATATTATCACCCTTTCCGGGACTCCTAAAGATGAGATGGTTCAAAAAGCAGCTGCGGAATTTCATCATGCAACCGGCTGGATCCTTTCTATCAACGGACAGCTTTCTTCCCCCCTGCCCTCCCGCTCCCCTGACAGTTCCTTGGCCGATGTCTCAGATAAACAGCAGAAAAGCTTTTTCGTCCCCGAAAATACATCTGTAAAAACAGCTGAGCAAAACACAGCATTTAACTGCATTGACCAGACTTTCGCTTCGCTCCCCCACAGGCCGGACAAAAAAAGCTTAAAGCATGATATAATCGGAAAATATTTGGAAATCAGCTTTATCTCACCTGCCATCGGCCATCGTTACCATGATGTGCTGCAAACTCTGGCTGACCAGACCGGCTGGCGTATCGGTATTGCTGATAAAGTGAACCAAAATGAATTATTTAAAATTGCACAATTACTGTGCATCAAATACGAAATTCCTCTGGCCAAGAATCCATCCTACCTTCCTGAACGCAGAGTGGTTCAGTTAAAAACAAGCTCTGTCATGCAGCCTCAATGTATTGCGCAGGCGGCGGCAGACTTTCTGGAAAAAACCGGATGTGAATGTATTTTTGTAAGCTCGTGACAATTCCTTAACAAATTGCATGCAGCGACTTGGAGGTCTGCACAATGACCTCCACATATCTTCTGACAGACTCCTCCATCATTTTCCAGTCATGTTCTTTGACCAGGAGAGTCTCATTTCCTGTAGGTATATTTCTTACGGTAAGCGATATGCCGGTATTCCATTTTGAATTATAGGGTACTATTTTTAGCCCAAGGGCGCCCAGTATATTGCTAATCGTATCATTAACCATTATTTTGCAATCCTCAGGCGCCCATCTATCTCCTTTACCATAAGTAATGATACCTGCTAATTTCCCACACAGTTCGGATTGATCAATATAGTTTTCCCTTTCCTGCAAAAAAGTAAGCTGTTCCAATTTTTCAAAAAGCATGCACAGCTTTGCCGGTATGGGAATGCTTTGGGGTGACACAAAAAAGACATAATCCGCAAGGCATAGTTCCGCATAAATTTGGTTAAATTCTTTATCCTTTCCACATCTTAACCCCTCACGACATCCCCCACAGCCAACGCACGGGAAGAAGGTATAATTCCGCAGATTTAATATTTCGCAGGAAACTCCCTTTTTGTTTAATACAGCGAAAATCATTTTACAAATATAGTAAGAAATACTTTTCCCTTGTTCTTCCATTCTATTTGATGCCAAAATGCATATCGCTCTTTTGTCTTCCATTTTAATCCCCCATTCTTGCCGGCAACCCGCACAATCCGAACTGTTACTTGCGGAAGCCATTCTCTTTCTGCCGCGCCCTTTAATATCCTAAATCTCTGTCAATAATTGTGCCATCTATAGCATTAATCGTAAGACAGCTGGTATAGGGGGCGTTATTTGTGTAAGTTTCACCATCATGATTGCATATCGTTTCGCTCCCAAAAAAATCCCACACCGGAATCATAGTTCCCTCCATAACATTTCCCTTGTCCATAACCCTCATATACCCCAGATGCACCTCGTCAATCTCAAGAGACAACTCTACGTCAGAAGCTTCAAGAAAATCATCATATTTCTTAAAAATCATCTCCTGAAAAATACCTTGAATATCGGAAAAAGGAATCAAAAATACCGTTTCATCAGACAATTTTTCTATACTATAAGGATTCGACCATTTAAAATCCGCAATTCCTTCCGTATCAAAAATAATATCAAGCTTTTCATAGGGCCATGAGGTGTCAGCGTTATTTTCCATGGCAGTGCCTTCGCTGTTCGTATAGGTTACCGGTATCCCCTCCAGTGTTCTCGTAAAGTGGAGCCCATACCCGTCCTGGTTATACTCCGACAGGGCCTCTAATTCTTCGTTCCATGCATAAGTTCGAAAAAATTCATCACCTGCCGCTGTAAATTCCGTAAAACCCATGTCCGCCATCATCTTTTCCGCCTCGTCTTTCAGCTCCTTTATGGGAAATTGTTCCACATCCACACCAGTCTCGTCTCCCGCGACAACAGGCGTAAAGTTTCCCTTTGACCTTTCCGCACTTACCTCAAAGGTAATCCAACGCCAGTCATCCCTCAGATTATTATCAACCGAAACCAAATAATTTTCTCCATCCACCGTAGCGTATCCTGAAAGCCTATTTTCCTCTGAATACTCTTCACCAGGACTATATGAAACAACTGACGGAACATCTATTATAATTGCCTCCTCTGGTGCACCCTCTCTAAGCGCCTCCCATTCCCTGATTACCTCGTCATAGTCTACATTCTTACCCGTATTTTCATACTTTCCGCCATTGGCTTTATTGGCTTCAAAATTCGCAATCGCTTCATCTATTTCCTCCCTTGTAAATCCATGGGATTTTTCCATCTGCTCATAATCCCGATCCCAGAGCGTTGCGCCCTTCAATATAGTTTGACTAATTCGGTCGTAATCCTCCTGGGTATAAGTTCTGGCAGTCACCTGAAAGGTTTTAAACCCCTCCCCTTTCGGAACGATAACAGGAGCGTTCACTTTTACGCTGATCGTATCACTGTTTTCCTCCCACACATAAGTTTCCGGTGCCTGGACCTGCTGAGCAATTCCTTCTCCATTCTCGTCCGTGCCTTCCACTCCTTCCTCCTGTCCGCCCAAATCTCCTGCATCTTCTGCTTCTTCCTCCTGTTTAGGCGTAACAATTTCTTCCTCTGTCTGTACATTGTCATTACAGCCTGAAACCAACAGCGCTGTCATTACTGCAATGAAAAATATCATTCCCTTCCTTGCTTTCACTTTCATCCTCTCCTTTCTTCCACTGGAATGTTGAAAGTATACTGCTCTATCCCGTAAAAGGTATACAACAAATTGTAAACATTTTATAAATGCTCCTCTTCAAACAAAAATTTTCTTTCAAAATATAATGGAAACGTTTGTGCCTTTTCCCACTTCACTTTCTATCACCAGCTTCGCTTCATGAAGCTCCGCAATCATGCTGCAAAGGGCAAGTCCAAGTCCACATCCCCCGGCTTTGCGGCTTCTTGCTTTATCCACCATATAGAAGGCTTCTGTTACCCGCTTAATTTCATCTGCCGGGATTCCGCATCCTTGATCTCTTACGGTAATCCGATTATCCTGCCCCGTAAGGAAAATAACCGTTCCTTCACTGCTGGCCTTTATCCCATTATCAATCAGGTTTACCAGCAGACTCTCAAACAAATCCCTGTCAATCTGTCTGCTGCCCATGGTACAGAAAGATTCCAGTCTGATTCCCTTTTGCTTTAGATTATATTCCTCCAGGCTTACCACCTGCTCAAATAATTCCTTCATGGATACTTCTTCCATACAAATACTGTCATTGTCATATAACCCCATTAAGCTCATCAGCTTACTGCTAAGCCGCTCTAACCGCCTGCATTCCTTGTAGATGTGCCATAAAGCTCTTTCCTGCTGCTCTTTTTTTAAATTTACATTGCGTAAGGTATCTGAATAACCGATAATTGAAGTCATGGGGGTTTTTAATTCATGCGTCAGGCTTCCCAACATCTGCCTGCGCCTTTCCGATACTTGGGAAAGCTCCGTAACCTGCGCTTCAATGCGGCCTGCCATGCTGTTAAACGCTTCGGCCATTGCTCCGATTTCATCCTTTGTACGCACATTGGCCCTTCTGGTTAAATTTCCTTCGCTAATCTCCTTCGCGGCCTTTTGTAACTCACGCAGCGGGCGCATGATTCTTTTTGTGAGCAAAAAGATTAATACCACGGAAATCACCGAAGCGCCTAAAATAAAGGTCAAACTAAAATAAACCTGTTTACGGATATCCCCATAAAGCTCTGATATATCCTGCACAAGTACCAATTTATATTCCACTTTTCCAACTACCGGCACTTTCTTGCCCGAAATCAAAATGTATTGCTCTCCTCTGCTTTGAATGATACTGCAAATCTCCGCACCTCCCCATCTTTCATCCTCCGGATTTGTCAGCTCAAATGGCGTCAGGTTACATACTACCTGATCATCTTCAATCAAAATATACTCTGAGGCGCCATATTTTTTTATTACGAAATTGATATAGGAATTTCGGGTAACTCCACTATAGCCCTGTAAAAGGCCGCTTTCCAAATCTTTTCCAATCGCATAAGCGATTGACTTAAGCTGCCGTTCACTGCTTTCGATTGTTTTTCTCTGGTTGTATTCCATGGAGCGGTAAATAACCGCAGCTCCTGATGCCAGCGTTGCCGCCGACAATATTGTTACTGTTACCATGGATAATTTTTTCCATAGTTTCATTTGTGCTCCTCCATGTGAAACTCTTTTTCACAGACACACAGGCCAAAGCTATCTAGTCCAAATCCTCCAGACGGTACCCTGTCTTCGAAATGGTGCGAATCACATCATGAAAATCCAGTTTTTTCCGAAGCTGTCCAATATGCACATCCACCGTTCTGGTTTCTCCCATATAGTCACATCCCCAAATTCTATTCAGCAGTTCTTCCCTCGAAAAGGCCACGTTTTTACTCCCTGCCAGTGTTACCAAAAGTTCATATTCCATTGGTTTTAAAGACACTTTTTCTCCGCCTTTGGTTACACTATGCTCCAGTAAATCAATGACAACATCCCTGACCTGTATTTTCGCCCGTCCACGTCCCGTTCTCTTTAATACCTTTTCCATACGGACCAAAAGCTCCAACACCTCAAAGGGTTTTACGATGTAATCCTCCGCTCCGGCCTTAAGTCCGTGTACCTTGGAAACCACATCGTCTTTGGCTGTCAGATAAATGACCGGAATTTCTTCCTTCTGCAAATCCTCCATAAGTGCAAAGCCGTCTTTTCCGGGCAGCATCACATCCACCAATGCCAGGGCAATCTCCTCATGCTCCGGATCCCTTAAAAAGGCTTCCGCCGCTGCTCCATCCATAATCGCCACGATTTTATACCCTGCCGCTTCAAGATTCATACAAATCAACTCTGAAATCGAACTATCATCCTCTATCACCAGTATTTTTGCGTTTGTTCTTATAAACTCATTTGTTTTCAAAACACATCCCCCCCATTTAACACCAATCTTATCACAAAAAACATGCAAAAAAAGCATCAAAATGTAAACAAATGTAACTGTCCCTTACTTTTCACGGGTCAGGAATGCGCATTTACTGCGCATTCCGTGAGAACGTGATTCAGGTGTGAGGGGCGATTTTTGCGGTTTCAGAATGCGTACAGGCTCATATTTTGTAGAACATGATTCGATAACAACTCATGATCAAAAGGGCCGCTTGCAAAGCAAGCGGCTCGATCTAATTTTAAAAAACATATTGATTTTTAACCTAAACGTCTGGCAATCTGCTCCGGGTGCTCTGAAAACCTCAGGGCTGTCTCCTTGGAAATCCTTCCCTGCTGATACAACCCCAGGATGGACTGATCCATCGAAATCATTCCTTCCCCTCCACCGGCAGCAATTGCATTATCAACCTGATGACTTTTATTTTCCCTGATTAGGCTGCGGATTGCATTGTTCATATGCATAATCTCATAAGCCGGCACCAAATCTCCATCTATACCAGGTAAAAGCTGTTGTGAGACTACGGTATGTAATACCATACTCAGCTGAACACGAACCTGCGCCTGCTGTCCTGCCGGGAACGTATCTACGATACGGTCAATGGTATTTACCGCACCGTTCGTATGCAGTGTGGCAATCAAAAGATGTCCCGTCTCCGATGCGGTAAGGGCCGTACGGATTGTTTCATGGTCACGCATTTCTCCAAGCAAAATCACATCGGGAGCCTGTCTTAAACAAGCACGCAGGGCTGTCAGATAATTCTCCGAGTCAATCGCCACTTCTCTCTGGCTGACAATACTTTTCTGATTTTTATGAAGAAATTCTATCGGATCCTCCAATGTAATAATATGGCATCCCCTGGTGCGGTTAATCCTGTCAATGATACATGCCTGCGTGGTGGATTTTCCGCTGCCTGCGGTACCTGTCACCAAAATCATTCCGTGGGTAACATCCGCCAAATCCATAACCCTTTCCGGAATATTTAATTCCCTAAAGTCCGGAATATCAAACACTACCACACGGATTACAACAGCCATAGAGCCTCTCTGGCGATAGGCGTTCACTCTGAATCTGGCAAGTCCCGGCAAAGAAAGGGAAAAGTCATCATCCCCCCGCTGCAAAAAAACCTCTATAGGACGATTCGCTCTCACATAAAGCTCCGTAATAAGCCGCTCTGACTCCTGCGGCGTCATCATATCCTCACTGATGGGCTGCATAGTATTCTCTACCTTTTCTGTAACCCGGCCGCCGGCCACAATAAATAAATCAGACGCCCCATCGTCCACTGCACGCTTTAAATAATCTTTTAATTCAGCCATCTATAACCTCCAACTACAATTTATCTTGGCTCTTTTACTTATATTACGTTTATTTGATATTCTTATTTTGCAAATATTATCTTTATAATTGCATCGTTTTTAAAAATCCGACCCGCCATCCCACACATTTAAGCCATCTTCCAAAGTAACCGCCTGATTAGAAACTGCCTGCCATCGCAGAATCGTATAGTCAGTTCCCTTAAGGCGTACTTCAACCATCAAATCCTGTGTCTCAGAAATCGGGCAGCTATATGAATAAACATCACCTGCTGCCGCAACACCATCCGGTACTGTTCCAATTCGCAGCAAGGCTAATATATTCATCGCCTCACAATCCGCCTCATAATAATCCCTCACCGCATCAATAGACGCATCCATCAGACGCCCGTTGGCCTGCACAGTGGCAAGGCTCAGCAGTGCAAACACTGTCAGGCAAAGGACTGCAAAAGATACAAGTAAAGAGATACCTCCCGTTGCCGGTGGGAAAAACCTTCTTTTATCATTCATTGATATCCTCCTCAATCCATGCCACTTCTATTGCAAACAGGAGCCCGGACTTTGCGTCATCACCTGCCATGCTGTTATTATCAAACACCTGTACCGATGCCTTCTGCAAACCGGGAATATCTGTAGGAATACCGGCAGCTTCCAAATAAAAGGAGCCTTCTTTCTCTGTCACAGCCCAATCATCATCATAGGAAATGCGTATCTTCCCATCCTTCGGCACCGTTCCTAATAATTCTCCTGCTCCGGCTAATGCATGTTCTAAATCTCCGCCGCAATGCTGAATCGCTTCCGCTGTATTTTGAGCCTCCAAAGCCGCCTTGCTTCTGTTTCCATTCTTGAAAGATATGGCATCTGACTTTACAAATGCCTGAAGACAAAGGGCGGACGCTAAGGCAAATACCAGCAGCATCACCATCTGCTCCATCAATGCCAAGGGCGCTTTGCTCCTCATACAGCCACCTCCCCTTCGCCGTACAATGACAGCATCAATTCTTCTGTTTCTCCTTCTTGGTCCGTAATGGTGATAAACAACATCCCATCCTCAAGGGAAAAAGAAAGGCCGCCTGCTTCCATGACCTTTTCCCCGGCCTGCGGGCCTAAAGCGGAATTTTTTTCAGAGTATAACTCCATCAGATAACCATCATAATAATAAACACGGGTAACATAATTTCCATCAGGAAACACCAATGCATCTCCTTCACCAAAATCTTCTATCTCTATTGCGTGGGCATCCTGCACCTGACGTACTTTAACTGCCACATACTGTGCACATGTACGGTTCTCATAGAACACATTGTTTCGGAAAGTAAGCCGCCGATATGCATTCGCACCGGTAAACAGCACTGCCATCAGGCACGCTGCAAAAACACCAAACAGCAAAAGAGCTATTAACCCATCTAAATGATATTCCATTGTTCTTTTTTTCATGGTTTGTTCTCCAATACTGTAATATCCGGCATCAGGTTTTGGGCAAAGAGATTATAATATACCGTATATTTTTCTTCATCCACATGAACACCGTAATGGTTTTTCAAATATTCCAAATCTGAAGGATAAGTCCCTTCTGCGGCATAACAGGCCACACAGCTCCGGCGTAAAACATCCTCAAGCTGCGCCATCTCCTCTGACTCCCTCCCCGCCTCAAGGCTATTTAACGCAACTGCAAAGAAAAGCAGCACAGCTATCACCACACAAGGAAGAAGCAGTGCACGTAGAAGGCTTCCTATTGTTCTTTTTTTTCTCACTATTAATCCTCCATGACTCCAATCGCTCACAAATCAGTACGGAGAATGCCCGCCCTTTAGGGCGTTTTCAAGGCATTCTTTCTTCCTACTAACCTATAGCCGCCATGATATGCATCAAGGGCAGCATTACGGACAACAAAATAAGTCCTACAAGTACGGAACATACTAAAACCAGGGCAGGCTCCACCCGGCCCACTGCATCTTCCAAAGCAGCCTCACTGGCCTCTGACATATCTCTGGCAATTTTTTCCATAGCAGTATCCCCTGATCCGCTCTTAAATCCAAGCTCTAACAAACGGCAGGAAGCACCCGGCAATAACCCGCTTTCCTTTAAAGCATTACCCAATTTCTCTCCCTGCTCCAGGCGTTTTCTGCAGTCTGCACATCGATTTACAGCATCCGGTACATCCTCCAGCAGTTTTGCTGCCAGAGAAATAGCTTCCTCCGTAGCCAGACCACTTGTCATACCCATAGAAACAGCCTGGGCTATACGGGCGGTATTCATTTTCTTGGAAAGGCCGCTATCCCCATGTGTTTTACGCCACATCCCCATCAGTTTTTCACGGAAATTCTCCGACACTGCAAGGGCTGCAAAAAATACCACAACCAACGCCATAAGTACCCATAAAACCGGCATAATCTTATCCAGCCAGCGCCCCAAAGTAAGAAGTCCTCCTGCAACACCGGAAAGCCTTCCTCCCAAAGATCTGTATACATCATCAAAAATAGGCAGTACTTTTACCAGCAGCACACCAATCACCAATAACATCAAAAGCAGCATAACTGCCGGATACAAAAGAGAGCTGCGAATACGCCTGTCTAAGCGGACTCTGTACTCATAATACCGTGAAAGAGCGCTAAGCGCTTCCACACTGCGGCCTACCTGCTCTCCCACTTCCAACAGTCCTGAAACATAAACAGGAAACCTGCCGGTATTTTTAAAAGCCGTTGAAAGAGAGGCGCCCTGGTCTACTTCATCCGCCATAGCCTCCAAAAGCTCCTTATACTCCGGATCACTGTCCTCCAAAAGCAAGGCCAGCGCATCCCCTGCTCCTACACCTGCCTGAAGCAGTAAGGAAAGCTCCAGACAAAGGGAAGATATTCCCTCATGTGAAATCATTCTCTTCATTTTTTACCCTCCGCGTACCGCAAGTCATACCTGCAATACCGTATTAATAGATATTTTTAATACAAATACTTCACTGTGTAATTGCTTCCATCACCAATATATTTCATGATATCCGCACTTCCACCACTAGCAGACGCAAAAGTAGGATCCATCCGATGCCATGTAGTCCCATCAAAGTAGATCACATCGTTCAGCCATCCTGCTTCTTCCGTCCACACGCTAATCCACGCATGATATGCTGTTCCTGCATACCCCACCACCAGTCTACATGGAATACCCTGACTGCGCAGCATACCTGTCATAAGGGCTGCATAGTCAAAACAGATTCCTTTTTTGGAAGCAAGCACGCTGTCTAGCACCGGAAGATAACCGCTGCGGACCGTAGCCGCCTTGTTCGTATCATACGTAATATTTCCTGTTACAAAATCGTATACCTTAACAATTTTCTTGAGGATATCTTTTTCTCCGCCTATCAGCTCTGCCGCCTTGGCCACAGAAGAAGGCGCATTGGCATAATCAACATACTGATTCGGACGGAGGAATGGCGCAAGCTCACTGCTTAATGTCACCTGGAAAGAACCGGAAAGCATGGTAGCGTACTTAGAGCCTTCCACATTTTCAAAGACCGTTACTTTATACCCTCCGTTTCCGTCTGACAGGGGAAATGTAGTCCATACCCCGGCCGGCAGATCATAAGTATAAGTAGTCTTCGGACCAGTTACCTGCACCTTCAGACGTTTGCTGGTGGAAGCCGTATAATCCACCATTATATACCCGTCCGCCGTGTTTGAATAATCAATCACTGCATACTCATTTTTAGCTACCTGGGTGCCAGAAGCTGTGGGCATCGCTGCCGCAAAAGAAATCTTCGCACTTCCAATTCCATCCGTGAAGGCCGACACATGCCCTGCGCAGCTATTCCACAGCAATGCCGATGCCAAGAATGCAGTAATCCATCTTCTTTTCCCCATTCATCTACACCTTCCTTTCTTTTCACATTCGGGCATTTTATATGCCTTTTGGGTTCTAAACTCTATCACAAACAATGAAATCCGCTCTTGTAGAAATTATCCTTTGTTTCAAGTCAAACTATATGCCCATTAACTTCTATATATTCATTTTTCAAACACACCATATCATGAAAAATGCCGCATTTCAGGTATCCGTGATGAATCCACGCTCATTATAGCAATTTAATCCTTACTTTACAATATCATTTTCCGAATTGATTTAGAACAATCCGGCTCCTTAGACCATGGCCCAGACCTGCACAGGCGCTGTCAAAGGAGCCGTCATGCTGTCATATCCTATATTTCCCTGCTTATTTTATGCCTGCCCCTTAAGCTGCGTGAGTCTTTCCTTCACTTGCTCCATCATGTTGGTATATTTTTCCAGCTTTGCCCGCTCCTCGGCAATCTTAGCCTCAGGCGCTTTGGACATAAATTTTTCATTGTTTAACATTCCGTTTACACGTGCAAGTTCTCCGGTAAGACGTTTCTCCTCCTTCTGTAAACGCTCTATTTCCTGCTTAATGTCAACCAATTCTGCAAAAGGAATATAGACGGCGGCACCTGCAATCACCACCGACACCGCGTCCTTTGCTATGCCTGCTTTATCCTTTTGAACGGTAACCTCCGAAGCGCCGGCTAAAGATGCGAAGAACAGCGCTCCTTCCGTAAAAGCCTTCAGGGCATCCTCATTTTCACTTACCACAAACATCTGGGCCTTCCTGCCGGGAGCCACATTCATTTCCGTGCGGATATTCCGGATGCCTCTTACCGCCTCCTTTATCATCTCAATGTCCTTTTCCTCCTGGTCAAAGCGCCATTGTTCCTGATACTCCGGCCATTGGGAAACCATGATGGATTCCTCCTGCGACTGTAAGGTACAGAAAATTTCCTCCGTGATAAAGGGCATATAAGGATGAAGAAGCTTTAATGCGTCAATCAATACCGTCTTTAAGGTCCAAAGGGCCGCTTTCTTTGTACCCTCGTCCGTTCCGTACAGACGGGATTTTACCATTTCAATATACCAGTCGCAAAATTCATCCCAAATAAAATCATAAACCTTCTGGACTGCAATCCCCAGCTCGAAGTTTTCCATATTGCTTGTAGCCTCACGGATCAGGGTATTGAGCTTTGAAAGAATCCACTTATCAACCGGCTCTAACTTAGGTTTTTCTTCCCCAACTCCCTCCTCTGGCATATTCATCATAATAAAGCGGGATGCATTCCAAATCTTGTTGGCAAAATTTCTGCTTGCCTCCACTCTTTCATAATAAAAACGCATATCATTGCCCGGCGCGTTTCCGGTAATCAGCGTAAGGCGCAGCGCATCCGCACCGTATTTGTCAATTATTTCCAGCGGGTCAATGCCATTGCCAAGAGATTTGCTCATCTTGCGCCCCTGGGCATCCCGAATCAGCCCATGGAACAGTACGGTTTTAAAAGGCTTTTCTCCCATATGCTCAAAGCCTGAAAAAATCATACGGATAACCCAGAAAAAGATAATATCATAACCTGTTACCAGCACATCCGTAGGATAAAAATACTTAAGGTCTTCCGTCTGCTGCGGCCATCCCAAAGTTGAGAACGGCCACAGGGCGGATGAAAACCATGTGTCTAACGTATCCGGGTCCTGGGTGAAATGCTCACATCCGCACTTAGGGCATTTATCCGGCATTTTGGCGCTTACCACGGTTTCACCGCACCCATCACAATAGTAAGCCGGAATCCTGTGTCCCCACCAGAGCTGTCTGGAAATACACCAGTCGCGGATATTGTCTGTCCAGTTAAAATAAGTCTTTTCCATACGCTTGGGAACCAGCCGGATATCTCCGCTTTTAACCGCACGGACCGCCGGCTTAATCAGATCTTCCATCTTCACAAACCACTGCTGCTTGATCATAGGCTCAATGGTGGTCTTGCACCGGTCATGGGTTCCTACATTGTGGGAATGATCCTCTATCTTAACCAAAAGCCCCATTTCATCCAGCTCTTTTACAATGGCTTTCCTGGCCTCATACCGATCCATGCCGCAGAATTTGCCGCCCATTTCGTTGATGGTCGCATCATCATTTAAGATATTGATTTCTGGAAGGTTGTGACGCTTTCCAACCTCAAAGTCGTTGGGGTCGTGAGCCGGGGTAATTTTAACCACACCGGTTCCAAATTCCATATCCACGTAAGAATCCGCAACTACGGGAATTTCCCTGTTAACAATAGGGAGCATCAGTTTCTTTCCTATGATATCCTTGTACCTGTCATCCTCCGGGTTGACCGCAACTGCGGTATCACCCAGCATCGTCTCCGGCCTGGTGGTGGCAAATTCCACAAATCTTGTCTGGCTTACGCTGCCGTCCTTTTCAATGACCGGATACTTAATATGCCAGAAATGCCCCGCCTGCTCCGTATACTCTACTTCCGCGTCTGAAATGGACGTGTTGCACACCGGACACCAATTGATGATACGGCTGCCCTTGTAAATCCAGCCTTTTTCGTGCATCCTGCAAAAGACCTCCGTTACCGCCTGATTGCATCCCTCATCCATGGTAAAGCGCTCCCTGTCCCAATCGCAGGAGGAACCCATCTTTTTCAGCTGGCTGATAATGCGCCCGCCATACTCCTTTTTCCAGTCCCAGGCACGCTCCAAAAAGCCCTCCCGTCCAAGGTCTTCCTTGCTCACACCTTCTTCCTTCAGCTTTTCGATGATCTTTACCTCCGTTGCAATGCTGGCATGGTCTGTACCCGGCTGCCAGAGCGCATTGTAACCCTGCATCCTCTTAAAACGAATCAAAATATCCTGCATGGTATTATCCAGGGCATGGCCCATGTGCAACTGTCCTGTGATATTTGGCGGCGGAATCACAATGGTAAACGGGGTTTTGGAATGATCCACCTCGGCATGAAAATATTTTTTGTCCATCCATTTTTGATAAATTCTGTCCTCAATTCCTTTGGGATCGTAGGTTTTTGCTAATTCTTTACTCATTTTTCCTCCATTTCCGTAAGGCAAGTCTGCTCATTGTAACAAACCCTGATGCGCTTCGCGGGCTGGCCTTACATAAAAAAGCCCCTTACAGACAATCTGCCTGTAAAGGGCGCATTCTCTTTAGAGACTACACGGTACCACCTTCGTTTATCACTCTGGGGCTGCTGACATCTGCAAATCATGACCGCCCGCATAACCTAAGCGGCGGCTGCTTGCGCCAAAAGCCCTATCCTGTAACGTGGATAAATACGTGAAAGCTTACTTATCATTTCAATGCCGGTCTTCTTACCTTACACCTACCATTGCAAATATGTTCGGCTCTCCGGTTCCAAAGCTACCTTCCGCATCCCTTTCCCAAAAAACCTTTCAGCGCCGTGGAGCGGATGGTAAATGCTCCATGGGGTTTTATCTCTGACAGGCAGGAAACGCGTACTCCTCTTCTTCATCACCTTTTCTGAATTTCAATTGATTTTATCTTAGTTGCACTTATTTTATTTGTCAAGCCCCTTTTAAAATTTACCAATGTGAAAAAACAATTCCCGCAAGGGGCGATGCCACAATCATAATCATTGAAAATGTAAAAGACTCAATAGAAATAAGCGTTGCTCTCTGCTCGGAGGGAAACATATCCTGTAAAATAGTGTTTGTCCTCACCTGAAGCGCATCATCGCTGCAGGCGGCAAGAAATCCGCCCAGCGTCATAAGAACATATACACCTGAGTGCTCCACCACCACCCCCAAAGCTACAAGCAAAGCCGTAAGGATGAACACGCTCCTGTATCTCAGCCCCTTGCATTTGAGTATGATTTTGGCTCCCAGCACACCACCCATTTCCATAAAAAACAGGGCAAAGCCAAGGGCCCACTCCGGCAGGCCGGCCTCCCGCAGCTTTGCCTGCAGGAAAAATAACAATAAAATATCCACGGCTCCAACCAATGAATTTGCAAGCATTAAGGCTATGGTTTTTCTCTTATTTTTTATAAAGGACAAGCTTTCTGAAAAGCAGTTTACAAATTCCCCTCCAATAGAGCCAATCACATTTTTATACGCTCCGCCTGCCGCAAGCTTTGCTTGTGGTACTGCCGCCAATTCGCCTTTTTTGTTATCCTTACCCGCATATACTTCCCGCAGCGGTATCAGGGTCCCTATCTGCATAGCGCACATGAAAACGTCCGCTCCGTACGCGGTTTTGTGCCCGATAAGCAGCGCAAATCCCGCACACAGGGTTGATACTCCTCCGCAAAAGCGGTAGAGAATCAGCTGGTTTGACGCGTACTTCTCATAATAGCTCTCTCTCCCCGCTAATTTAAGAGAATCGTAGGCAAGAGCGTCCCCTGAGCCAGAGGAAAAATTATAGCTCATGGCATAAAATGCAAGGGCGGCGCAAACCATGAATAAATTGCCGGAAAGTATCATGATAATATTGCCGATTATTTTCATAACCGTACTGACAATCAGCATGTTTTTCCTTCCAAACAAGTCCGCAAGAATCCCTGAAGGAATCTCAAACAGTAAGCTTGTAATGTGAAAAACCGTTTCGGCAAAGCCGATTTCCACAAGGCTGTACCCTCTGGCCGCCAGGATTGCCACCCACGCGCCGGTCAGTGATAAATTCCAGAGCGCAGTGGATAAATATAATCTTCTTATTTGTTTTTTGATATTTAGCATAATAAAATCTCCTTAACTTTTTATTGAATAATCGTTAAGGAGATAATACGCCAATTCTATCAGATTCGCGAAAAGACCATCCCGGACTTTACCAACTAGATAAGACCATACTCATGTCCGTCTGTCTGTTCTCTATCCAAATCTTCCTGAAAATGGGCGCACTATCCCCCTGAAGGGATAAAATAGCACCTTTTTGCAGTTGAAGATTTGTCATTTTCCAGCACATATATTCAGCCTCACATGAAATACTTTGTACTTGATTATACGGTAATTGGGGTAGAAAGTCAACTATTACTTTACGCCTACTCACAAAACCGCTATAATAAAGTTGTATCAATCAAGTCATCCATCGAAAAGGCGGTGAAAGGATGGCAGCAGATATGGGTATGACCAACAAACAATTTCAAGGTTTTATATGACTTGCTTTAGAATTAATTGACAAAGTTTTAACGAAATCGCCGGACAATGATGATCTGCAGAAATTAAAAGAAATTTTTCAGTCAATGTTGGAAGATGGCACCTGAAAATAATCAAATATCCATAACCGGTTTTCCCGGTTTCACAAAGCCGGGTGGCAGCTCTCTGCCCCCAGCTTACACATATATCTGGTAAGATGCTTTCCACACCTTCCCCGGCTCCAACAGATTTCCCCATTCCCTGCCTTTTAAATCTCCCTCATAACCTACCCGGTCACACCTGCCATACCAGGGTTCAATGCAGATAAAAGGGGCATTCCTTTTCGGCGGAGACCATACACCAAATAAGGGGGCCTCCATGGTCACCGTAAGGTAAGCGCTCCCATCCGGTTTACACAGGGCTACCTCCTTTGCCTGTTCGTTTTCAATCACCAGCGCATCCTTGTCAAATAAATGCTCCGTGATTGGCAGATAGCCATCCTTTAGAGGGTAAACGTCTTTTTCATCCGTATCTGTTGCAAGACCGTTTTCATTGATTCTGGTGCTCATTATTTTTTCCCTGGCATCAAACCGAATCAGATAATCCTCCCTTTCAGCACCCTCCTCAATGGGGCAGTAAAAAGCAGGATGTCCGCCAATAGAAAAGGGCAATTCCTCATCACTTTCATTCTCCACCTGCCAGCAGACCTCTACGCCGCAGTCAAGCAGCCGGTATCCCAATTTCAGCACAAATCCGTAAGGATATATTTCTCTTGTCTGTTGACTGTCTCTTAACACAAACCAGATTTCATCCTCTGTTTGAGAAAGCAGTTCAAATTCCATATCTCTTGCAAAACCGTGCTGGGTCATGGAATAGGTCTTTCCCTTGGTCCGAAACTCATTGCGGTCCGTCTTTCCCACAAAGGGAAACAAAACCGGCGATGACCTTCCCCAGAAAGCCGGATCTCCCTGCCATAAATATTCCGTTCCTGTCCCCGGTTTTCTAAGGGACTTTAGTTCCGCCCCCTTAGAATGGATCCGGATGGCAACTCCATCATTTTTTAGTTCATATACCGCCATAACGCCCTCCTTTTTCGTTTGTTATAATAGTTTGTCTAACTCTTTGTTCAATTTCACCTTCAATGTCTCTAATTCTTCGCCGGTGGGATTATATTTTTTATCCGTTAATTCCTTTCCAAGCTGCCAGACGGGGCCGGCTACAGGCATATCACCCTTTCTTCTCGGATGTATATGCCAATGCATATGTAACCCCCGTCCAACGCCCAAAAGGGAATAATTCAATTTATCCGGTAAAAATGCATGATATACGGCTTCTGATACCACTGCCATTTCATGCAGAAACTCGTCTCTGTAGTGGGGTTCTAATTCATGCAGCTCATATGCGTGCTGTTTACATAGGAACAAACTATATCCCTCTATCCTTTGCTGATCGCCTATTACAACATATCCCGTATGAAGCTCCCGGACAAAGTACGGATTCTTATTCTCTTTTATCAATGCGATTCTTTCACAGATTAAACAATTATCCATATTATCCATATTTTCCTCTATTCCAAAGCTTTTCGCCCAAGGGAACGCCTATTTGGTAAAATCAATCGGCATCCTCCACATCCACATATTCCACATCAATGATTCTCTCTTTATCCTTTTTCACTTTAAACACTCTTGACAAAATCCAGATATCCGACCCTCCGTCATACACAAGAAATACTCCAATCAGTCTGACCACTGTCTCCACGGCCTCAAAAGGATTCATAACCAGCACACCGCCGGCTCCCACCGTTAAAAGGCCAAAAATAAGCGCAAGCCACCATTTCTCATATTCCTCCTTCTGCAGGGTCATTGCCTGAGCAACATTGTGCAAACCATGTATTACAATCAATACCCCTATTATCACCGGCACTGCTTTAATGATGATATCAGGTCTAAAGAAAATCCATGCTCCAAACACCGCGCATATAATCCCCAGCACCAAAATCCCCTGGGAGATGACGGTCCTTTCTTTGTTAAACAGATAAAGAGTAATCTGTACAATACCGTAAATCAGCAATATGGTTCCCAGCATTTTGCACACAATCTGTGTGGTTGTTCCCGGCCATATGATGAGCACCAGCCCGAAAATCACGCACAATATCGCCGATGCCATATAATTTGCTTTTAATTCCTTCATAAATTTTACCATGTCAGTCCTCCTTTTCTCCCGCATAAATTCATACCTGGTATCCCCGGTCTTAGGCCGGACCGCTGCCGGATCCGGCATTGGTAATCCGCCGTCTGCAAAGGGCAGGATACCAGTTGTCTTATCCTTTCTTATCCTTTCTTTTTCTTCGTCCTGTTCCTGCCGGCACGCTTTCTATAGCGCTCAAGTCCCAAATAAGCCAGATACCCTATCACCGCCCCGAAGCAGTTTAGCAGAATATCATCCACATCAAAGGCGCCAAAGGCGCTGAAAAGCTGAAAAACCTCTATTCCTACCACAAAGATAAACGCATGCATAAGCATCACAAGGAAATTACTGCCCCAGTCAATCACATAGGGCAGCAAAAATCCAAAAGGAATAAACACCACAATATTTCCCACCAGGTTTTCAAAGCTGTTGAGCCGGTCGGAATAATCTATATACATACGTATGGTCTTAAACAACGTAAAATTGGCCGTATCCAGCCCTTCCAAAATCACGTCCTTTTCCCAGCCTGCAGCAATTTCCCTAAGCTGCCAAAGGGGATATTTAAAAATTATGACCTTTATTACGATAAGCAGATAAAAAAAGAAAATGAGCCTGACATGTTTCCTGCTAAACAGTTTATTGTCCACTAATAACGAACCTCCATCAAAATAAGTCCTTTTGCAGGAACAAGCTCTCCGGCGTTTTCCCTAAGGCCGGAGTCCAAAATTTCCGCTACTTCTTCAGGTCTTCTCTTATGTGTCCCCACCTCTAAGAGCGTGCCGGTCATGATTCTCACCATGTGGTACAAAAATCCGTTGCCGCTGTAAACAAAGCGGACCTCATCCTGTACATTCTGCATTCTCATAGAAGCGCTTACAGTCTTTTTAATTTCAATTCTATCGATGGTCCGTACCGTAGATTTTTTTCCTTTTTTGCTTGAGGTGAAAGCTTTAAAATCGTGGGTCCCCGCCAAAAATTCCGCCGCCTTTTGCATCGCGGCAACATCCAACTCCTCTTTCATGAAATATGCATATTTTCTGTCAAATAAATGGGGCACCTGGCTGTTTACAACGCGATAACAATAAGCTTTTCCCTTTACATTCAACCGGCTGTGGAACCGCTCGGACACTTCCTTTACGGAAATCACCGAAATGTCCTCCGGCAGGTAAAAATTCATGTAGTCCAAAATCTCCCGGGCGCTCATTTCCGTATCCGCATGGAAATTCGCCACCTGCCCTAAGGCATGCACCCCTGCATCCGTTCTGCCGGAGCCTGTGATTTCAATTTTCTGTCCGGTCATTTTGGAAAGAAGGGCCTCAAGCTTTCCCTGAATAGTATTTTCCGTGCTGACCTGTCTCTGCCATCCCCTGTATCTGGTGCCTTCATACTGCAAAACAATTTTAAAATTATGCACCTTAGACCTCCCAGGGATTTTCCCTGCCCTCCATAAAGTATTTACAGCCAAGCAGAGAATCTCTCACTACCGTCACAACATAATCATCCGTGTAAAAAGCCATGTGATGGCTCACCGTCACATTGGGAAATCCACGAAGGACTGCAAGCTCTCTGTTATTAAGTATATCTGATTTGTGGTCATAATAATACAATCCAAACTCATTTTCCACCACATCCAGGCCTGCGCCGCCTATTTTTCCGCTCTCAATACCGGCAATCAGGGCCTGTGAGTCAATCAGTCCCCCTCTCGCCGTATTGACCAGCATCACCCCATCCTTCATTTTGGCAATTGCCTGCTCGTTGATCATGTGGTAATTGTCGTTGGTCAACGGCGCGTGCAGGGTAATTACATCCGCCCTGCGCCACATCTCATCTAAGGTTACATAAGGCACTCCGGCCCCTTTCACTTCATCATTTTCATACAAATCATATGCTATCCGGTTACACCCAAAGCCGGACAGGTTTTCAAGAACTCTTCGGCCAATTCTGCCTGTGCCGATGACTCCTACGGTTAAATCTTTCAGCTCCCTACCCTGAATTCCTTTCAGAGAAAAATCCTGAATATTTGTGCGCTCTATGATCCGCTTCATTTTACGAATGGTCATCAGAATCAGCATCACCGCATAGTCCGCCACGCCATATGGGCCATAGGGCGCGTTTGCCACCGTCATTCCCAGCTCTTTTGCCGCCTTTACATCAATGTGGTCGTAGCCTATGGTTCTCGTTGTAACATACTTCACCCCCACCTTGGCGAAAGCTTCAAGAAGCTCCCCTGGCATTGGTGAAGTAATGATATCAATGCAAGCGCTGCCCTTCGCCAAAGCGGCGTTTTCCATATCCGGGGCATCCGGGCAAAGTACCAGCTCCACCCCCATCTCTTTTCCATATTTTTCAAACAGTTCCTTTTCATCAAAGGCCCTGCAATTGTATACGGTAACTTTCATATTTATATCCATTCCCTTCGCTTCGCCCAAAGCGCCATGAAAAATGATTTTTCTCCTTTCAGAGTGCAAAATTTTATTTTTCACGCTTTTCCTGACTGCTTCGGTCTTCTTCTTTTTGCTTTTTATCAATGCGCTCTTTTTCCCTGTAAATACGCACCGCTTCCATATCATCTTCATTTAAATGTCTGAAATTGCTTACACTTGCATACAGAATTTTCAAGCTGTCCAATGTAGTCTCAAACACGCCTTCCTGGTACATATTCAGGATAATGATTCCAATGGGAACAGCCAGAATCATTCCCACCACTCCTCCTGTTTTATAACCGATATACAGCAAAAAGAGGGTTGGAATCGGTGAAAGCCCTACGGACTCCCCCACGATTTTAGGCTGAATCAGCTGTCTTGCAAGCTGTCCCACGCCCCAGATAATCAAAAGCCCCATCACCAGTGGATAATCACCGCTTAAAAACTTAATAACCGCCCAGGGAAGTAAGACTGTTCCGGTTCCAAAAAAAGGAAGGAAGTCCAAAAAAGCCACGCCAATCGCAATGATAAACGCATACCGGATTTTCAGCACACTAAAGCCTATACAGAGAAGAACATACATCCACAATTCAATTTTGATCTGCGCTTTGAAATAGCCTCCAACCGCATGCTTTAGTCCTCTTTTTATCATTCCATAGTGTTCGATAATGGATTCCGGCATAGCCTTTGAGAGAAGATTCGGCAAATACTCTCTGTCAGCCACAAAAAAGTAGGCGGACAAAAGACACATAATAATTCCTATCAAAATAGACGGCAGATTCATAGCAAAACGGCTGACGGCCTCAATTGTAGGCATACTCAGATCTCCAAAAAAGCTGCCCAGATATTCTGTCACATTTTCCGTAAGATTTTTCAAAGTCAGCTGGATATCCCTGGGAAGATATTTGCTCATCAAATCCAGCTTTTGCTCTATCTCCGTCAAATCCTCCTGGGCCCCTTCCCACATCTTAGGCAGTTCGCCGATGAAGTTAACTATCTGCTCCGTCAGTCTCACTCCCAGAAAATAGCCTGCAAGTATCACCAGTGCTATTACGGTAATAATCACGAAGGCGGAGCCCGCCATTCTTTTTATTTTTAATTTCTTTTCAAAGAACCGGACCGGAGGGCTTGCAATCCATGCAATCACCCAGCCCAGGACAAAGGGCATAAAGTAAATCACTACTTTGGGAAGCACAAACATGCACAGAAGCAATATAACCAGCATAATTCCCAGATTTACAAATACCTTTAAATAAGTTCTATGTTTCCCCTTCACTTATTCCTCAATGCCTCCACGCCGCCATCAGACTTAAATGCGGCTAAATTTGTTTATCTGAATTTTCTTCTTCCATATTCCGGTTTTCCAGATAGGAATCCAAAAGTGTATAAATTTCTTCTCGCCCCTGCTTTGTCATAGCCGAGTAAGGAATTATGACCGTATTTTTTACCACCTTAAGGCCTTCCCTAATCATCTTAACATGATTCGGTACCTGGCTTCTTTTAATTTTGTCCAGCTTAGTCGCTATGATGACCGGTTCAAATCCCTGTTTTAAAATCCAGTCGTACATGAGCCTGTCATTACCTGAAGGCTCATGGCGTATGTCCACCAAAAGAAATACCACCCGAAGCTGCTTCGATCGGTGCAGATAATTTTCAATCATTCTGCCCCACTTTGCCTTTTCTTCCTCGTTAGCCTTCGCATAACCGTAGCCTGGCAAATCCACAAAATACAACTGGTCATTGATATTATAAAAGTTAATGGTCTGTGTTTTTCCTGGCTGCGCACTGGTTCTGGCCAGCGCTTTCCGGTTCATAAGACCATTGATCAAAGAAGATTTTCCCACATTGCTTTTGCCGGCAAAGGCAAATTCCATATGCGCATTGTCCGGAATGGCGCTTGTGATGCCGCAAACCGTTTCAAGACTTACATCCTTTATTACCATAGGAACCCTCCATGTTTCCACTACCCCCAAATAGTATGCATGCAAAGCATGATTGTAAACACAAGTTTATTTCTGTTTCACACATATCCCGCCTTTTATTTCTTTGTTTCTTTAACCGACTCGCCTTTTAGCAGCGCATGCTTTAAAACTTCCTTCATATCCTTCACATAAGTAATCGTAAGTCCGTCTTTAATTTCCTGTGAAATTTCTTCTATATCCTTCCTGTTTTCCGCCGGAACAAGCACCTCTTTAAGACCTGCCATCTTTGCCGCAAGGATTTTCTCCTTAAGGCCGCCTATGGGGAGCACCCTGCCCCGCAGGGTTACCTCTCCAGTCATGGCAATATCGCTGCGCACCAGCTTGCCTGTGATTGCCGAAAACAATGCGGTTGCCATGGTGACACCGGCAGAAGGCCCATCCTTAGGTACGGCCCCTTCCGGGATATGTATATGGAAATCATTTTCCTTGAACATTTCAGGCGAAATATGATGCTCCTCCCCAATAGAACGCACATAACTCATTCCAATGATGGCGGATTCCTTCATCACATCTCCCATTTGACCGGTAAGCTCAATCTCACCCTTACCTGGCATCCTGTTTACCTCTATCTGTAAAGTATCGCCGCCCACACTTGTCCATGCAAGGCCCCGCACAATTCCCACCTGGGGCTCCTTGTTTGCCTTATCCAGAGTATATTTCCTCTTGCCCAAATATTTATCCAGATTAGCAGCTGTTACCTTAACCTTTAGATTCTTTCTATCTTCCTGCTCCCCATCTGCTTCACGGGCCTCCAAAATTTCTTTTGCACTCTTTCGGCAAATATCCCCAATCTTTCTCTCCAGCTCCCTGACGCCCGCTTCCTTTGTGTAATAGGTGATGATATTCTTAAGCGCCCCGTCCTGAATCAACATCATCTGTTTTGTAATTCCATTTTTTTCCATCTGCTTTCCCAGCAAATGCTCCTTCGCTATATGGAATTTTTCATTTTCCGTATAGCTGTTCACTTCAATGACTTCCATTCTGTCAAGGAGAGGTCTTGGAATGGTTGTTGTGGTATTCGCCGTTGCGATGAAAAGCACCTCTGACAGATCCAGCGGAATCTCTACATAGTGATCTCGGAACCTTACGTTCTGTTCCCCGTCAAGAACCTCCAAAAGCGCTGAAAAGGTATCTCCCTTATAGTCATTACTTACCTTATCAATTTCGTCTAAAAGCATAAGAGGATTCTTTACCCCGGCCTGCTTTAGCCCCGCTGCAATCCGTCCGGGCATAGCCCCTACATAGGTTTTTCTGTGTCCTCTTATTTCCGCCTCATCTCTGACGCCGCCTAAGCAAATCCGTACATACTTTTTGTTAAGCGCCCTGGCAACACTTCTGGCAATAGAAGTTTTGCCGGTTCCCGGCGGTCCCACCAGACAGATAATCGGGCTTTCCCCTTTTCTCGTCAGGCAGCGCACCGCCAAAAATTCCAGAATCCTTTCTTTTACCTGGGAAAGGCCGTAGTGCTCCTTTTCCAGAATATCCTTGGCCCGCTTCATACTCTCGTTATCTTCCGAAACCTGATCCCATGGAAGTTCTAAAAGCGTCTCAATATATGCCCGCTCCACGGCGCTTTCAGAACTGCTCCCCATCACATTCCTGAAACGGGTAATTTCCTTCTTAATCTTTTCTTTTACTTCCTTGGAGGCTTTTAGTGCCTTAAGCGCCTCCTCAAACTGGTCCGCATCTGAAAAAGAGCCTTCTTCCCCAAGTTCTTCCCTGATATAACGGAGCTGTTCCCGCAACAGGTATTCCTTTTGGTTTTTATCCACCCGCTCCCGCATTCTGCCTGCCAAATCTTCTCTCACTTTGGCTATCTCTATTTCATTTAACAGATGGGTACACAGAATTTCATAGCGGTCTTTGATAGAAACAGTTTCCAAAATTTCCTGCTTTTTCTCATAGCCCACGGGAAGATTGGTAGCAATCTGATCAATCAGTTTTCCAATGGAATGAATCTGGGCGTATCTCTGCACCGCATTTTTATCCAGCTTGGGGTAATGTGCCGCAAACGCGGCGAAATATTCCCGCAGCTGCCTTAACATGGCTTCTTCCCTGGCTTCTTCATCTTCCTGCCATACATCGGAAACCTGTTCTAAATATCCTTCTATAAACTTTGTATTGTCCTTGTTGATTCCGTGTAAAGTTCCCCGGCTAAGTCCTTCCACCAATACACGGACTATTTTGTTGGGCAGCCTTGTAATCTGCTTCACCGCACAAATCGTCCCTACCCGGTAGAGATGCTCCTCCTCGGGCGCATCCACACCCGGGTCCTTTTGCGTTACCAGGAATATTTTGCCGCCCTTCATCATGGCATACTCTAATGCCTGCACGGACTTCTCTCTATTTAAATCAAAATGTATTACCATATTTGGTAAAATAGTCATCCCACGTAAAGGGATGATGGGCATTCTTAAAAGCCGCTCTGTCTCTGTTATCATTTCACTCATAAATTCATCCTCTAAGTTGGGTTATCTCAATATCTTCTGTAATAAGAAACGTAAATTGACTCCGCCTTCCTGCCTATCGCAAACAAGCGCCGTCCCCCTTCGCATGTCATATTGTAACAAAATGCCGCCTTGACGGCGGCACTTTCTATCTGACCTTGCGCATTATTTCACGATGTATTAACAGGGGTTCACTGGTACCTTCTACCGCGCCTTTCGTAATAACGCACTCTTCAATTGTATCATCTGACGGAATCTGGTACATCACATCCATCATAACCTTTTCCATAATAGAACGCAGTCCTCTGGCACCTGTCTTGCGCTCAAAGGCTTGACCGGCAATAAGGCGTACCGCATCCTTCTCAAAAGTAAGCTTCACATCATCAAACCGAAACAGCTTTTGATATTGTTTAATCAGTGCGCTCTTCGGCTCTGTTAAAATTCTGTAAAGCGCCTTTTCATCCAGTCCCTGTAAGGATACATTAATAGGCACACGACCTACAAATTCAGGAATCAGGCCAAATTTCACCAAATCCTGAGGTGTTACCTCAGCAAGCATTTTGCTGATTTCCTGATTGCCTTTCTCTACAATCTCCGCCTCAAATCCAATGGAATTGCGGTTTAATCTGTTTTCAACAATCTTCTCCAATCCATCAAAAGCGCCTCCACAGATAAACAATATATTGGAGGTATCTACCTGAATCAGCTCCTGGTGTGGGTGCTTTCTTCCGCCCTGGGGCGGCACGCTGGCCACTGTTCCTTCTATTATTTTAAGCAGCGCCTGCTGCACGCCTTCTCCGGATACGTCTCTGGTGATAGATACATTTTCGCTTTTTTTCGTAATCTTATCAATTTCATCAATATAAATGATACCCAGCTGGGCACGCTCCACATCGTACTCGGCTGCCTGTATCAGTTTTAGAAGAATGTTTTCCACATCCTCCCCTACATAACCGGCTTCCGTTAAAGTGGTGGCATCCGCTATAGCAAAGGGTACATTGATAATCTTAGCCAATGTCTGGGCTAAATAGGTTTTTCCCGAACCGGTAGGCCCTATCATGATGATGTTGCTCTTTTGAAGCTCCACACCATCCATATCCTGAGGGGCTGTCACTCTCTTGTAGTGATTGTATACAGCCACGGATAATACTTTCTTTGCTTCCTCCTGCCCGATGACATAATCATCCAGAAATTCCTTGATTTCCACAGGTTTTAAGAGGTTTATCGTAAATTCTTCCTCTTCTTGCATTTCTTCCTCGTATTCTTCTTCCACAATGTCAGCGCAGATTTCAACGCATTCATCACAGATATACACGCCTGCCGGACCTGCAATTAATTTCCTGACCTGATCCTGTGTCTTATTGCAGAAAGAACATCTGATGTTATCGGAATTTTTTCCTGCCATCCTTCTACCTCTTATCAGTTATCTTTAAAAACAATTTAACTATCTAAACCGTACGATCTTACTTATTATCTGCCCGCTTGTAGAGCACCTTGTCAATTAAGCCGTATTCCTTCGCTTCCTCAGCGTTCATCCAGTTGTCTCTTTCCGTATCTGCAGCAATTACCTCATAATCCTTTCCGGTATTTTCTGCCAGCATTCTATTTAACTTTTCCTTGGTTTGCAGAATATGCTTTGCCGCAATTTCAATTTCAGTGGCCTGCCCCTGGGCGCCGCCAAGAGGCTGATGAATCATAATTTCAGCATTAGGAAGTGCCAGTCTCTTACCTTTTGCACCACCTGCCAACAGGAATGCGCCCATGCTGGCTGCCATTCCCATACAGTTGGTAGCCACATCGCATTTAATATACTGCATGGTGTCATAAATTGCCATACCTGCTGTCACGCTTCCACCAGGGCTGTTAATATAAAACTGAATATCCTTTTCCGGATCCTCTGCTTCCAGAAAAAGCATCTGCGCCACTATCAAGCTCGCTGTCACCTCGTTGACTTCTTCCCCCAGAAAGATAATCCTTTCCTTTAAAAGTCTTGAATAAATATCGTAGGAACGCTCCCCCCTGCTTGTCTGTTCAATGACATAAGGCACCAAACTCATTTTAATCCTCCATTCTTACCAATTACTCCCAAATTTGGACATGCGCACAAATTTGTTGATTGAAAAATTGAAACAAACATTACAAAACTTGTAAATAAAGTGAATCTTCTCCATTTTTTTCGCAACTGTCCGAATTTATATCCAGACAAAATAATACTTATTTTTCTTTTGCCTTCTCCACAGCAAACTCGGCAGCCTTTTTGACTGCAATATCTTCCTTAATCTGTTCTGCATTTTTCTCCGGAAGGGACTCCTTAATTTTCTCCACTTCCATCTGATAAGCTTCGGCCATCACTTTTAATTCTTCTTCAAATTCTTCCTCTGAAGCCTTGATATTCTCAGCTTTCACAATAGCCTCTAACACCAGTCTGGATTTGATTCTCTTTTCAGCCTGAGGCTTAATCTGTGCAAGCATGTTATCATAGGATGTGCCTGTAAACTGAAGATACTGGTCAAAAGACAATCCCTGCATCTGGATTCTCTGGGCGAACTCATTCACCATCTGCTCCTGCTGAGTGGAGATCATAGCCTCAGGAATCTCCATATCGGAATCATTTACAATCGCTTCAATGACCGCAGCTTCCTTTGCATCCTTAGCTTCCTTTTCTTTCCTCTCTGTCAGTGTAGCCTTGACACTTGCTTTATATTCTTCCAGGGTATCAAATTCTGAAACCTCACTTGCAAACTCATCATCCAGTTCCGGAAGCTCTTTTTCTGTTATTTCTTTCACCGTACATTTGAATACGGCTGCTTTTCCCTTCAAATCCTCTGCCTGGTAATTCTCAGGGAAGGTTACATTTACTTCCATTTCCTTGCCGATTTCCGCCCCGATTAACTGCTCCTCAAATCCGGGAATAAAAGCACCTGAACCAATGGTCAGCGGGTAATCCTCACCCTTTCCGCCCTCAAACGCTGCGCCGTCCACAAAACCCTCGAAATCCAGAACAATTTTATCCCCGTCTTTTACCGGTCTGTCCGTAATCGCAATGTTTCTTGCGTTGTTTTCTCTTTCTTTGTTAATCTCTGCGTCTACTTCTTCATCGGTGACTACACTGTCAACCTTTTCAATCTGGACGCCCTTATATTTTCCAAGCTTCACCTCCGGCTTAATTGCAACCTCCGCCGTAAAGATAAAAGGCTTGCCTTTTTCAATTTGTGTTACATCTATTGTGGGCCTGGAAACAATATCCTCGCCACATTCTTCCACCGCATTTTCATAGGCGCCGGGAATCAGCTCATTAGCCGCATCCTCATAAAAGATTTCCGGTCCATACATTTTCTCTATCATCTGACGAGGTACTTTTCCTTTGCGGAAACCAGGAACACTTATTTTATTCTTGTTCTTTAAAAATGCATTCTGCAATGCTTTTTCCAATTCCTGCTCGGAAACCTCAATTGTAAGCTTTGCCATATTTTTTTCCAGTTTTTCTACCTGTACACCCATTGTAGTACATCCTCCTTAAAATCCTCTATCCGTTTATCAATTTGCTGTTTTGGAATTGTTTTGACATAAAGATACGATTAAATTCCATAAATACCCACAGTCATTATCCGATTATAGCATACCTATAAAAAAAATACCAGATTTTTATTTCGGTTTTCCGTGTTTTCAGTGTTGCTTTTTCTTCTTTGCGCTTTTATACTGTTTAATGGCTCTCAATTACGTTGGTGCCAGGCTTACAGAATCCTGGCAGCATACAAACATAGAAAATAGATTGAAAAATCAAAGATTTTTCAATCTTACAAATTTGTGCTTGCGCCCAAATTTGAAGGCTGCTGGACGCATGGAGGGATAGATTGAAAAATCAAGGATTTTTCAATCTTACAAATTTGTGCTTGCGCCCAAGTTTGTGGGTTGTTGGCAAGAATGGAGGATTATCATGAAAATTTCAACAAAGCAATTCATTCAAACAGCGCTGCTGCTTGCCATTTGCATTGCAAGTCAGTTTTTTAAAAACCTTTCCGTATATTTGACCGGACCCATTGTCAATACCACCATTATAATTGCGGTGCTGGCCGTTGGGCTGTGGAGCGGGCTTTTCATCAGTATCATAGCGCCCGTCACCGCCTTTTTTATTTCAGGTTCGCCTATTATGTCAGCCATACCCCTTATGTTCCCTGCCGTTATGGCTGGAAACACTGTTTTAGCAGTCTGCGTATGGTACTTTCAAAAGCATTTCCATTTTCGCCATAAGCTCCCGGTCGGTTTCATTGCAGGTTCCCTGCTCAAGGCCTCTTTCATGGGAATCGTGATTGTACTTATATTGCTTCCTTCCTTTGGCGGAAATATAGCTTCACATCTTCCAAAACCGGAAGCTCTGCCGGTGGTTTTAGCCACCGCACGGATTACCTTCTCCATTACGCAGCTTATCACGGCTCTTACCGGCAGTCTTCTTGCCTATATCATATGGATACCCCTTCAAAAATATTTGAAGAAAGAAGATTGATTATCAAAAACAGCCCGCCTGCTTTATGCAGACGGGCCATTCTTTTTTCTTTCATTTAAGAAAGTGTTATTTCATAGATTCTTCTTGCTTCTTGATCATTCTACGAACCATCTCACCGCCAATGGAACCGGCTTCCTTTGAAGTCAAATCGCCGTTGTAGCCTTCCTTCAGGTTAACACCAAGTTCAGAAGCAACCTCTGTTTTGAAACGATCCATAGCTGCCTTAGCTTCAGGAACTTCTACTCTATTAGATTTGCTGCTAGCCATCTTTTTCACCTCCGTTATTATATTTGACTGCCTGTTGCAGCCCTGCTTCAAGATAAGCGTTTTGGACTTACGCTTATCTCGAAGTTTCCTCCGTTCAAAGCGCTGTCTTTATCACTTATCTTGTTCATAGTATTAACGGTGTTCGTGAAAATATTATGGTAAGTTTTTCCGCTTATTTATTGCATCATGATTTTTAAAAACTTCGTATTTTATCGCTGCCAGTATCTACAGTGTTTTCTATGGAACGGACTATAATATAGTAGCCATAATCAGCATTTACCTGCACATAAACCCTATCGCCCACTTTATGTCCCATAAGGGCTTTACCGATTGGCGATTCAACACTTACCAGCCCTTCTAAGGAGTTTCCACGCATGGTTGTCACGATTTTATATTTTTCAATAGATCCATCTTCCTCAAACTCTACTGCTACCGTATTGTTCATACCGATTTCATCCTCTTTGGAATCATCCGATATAACCTCCGCCGTTTTAATCATCCGCTCCAAAAAACGAATACGGCTTTCATTTTTGTTCTTTTCCCTTTTTGCCGCATAATATTCAAAATTTTCACTTAAATCGCCATGGGCCCTGGCCTCCTTGACGGATTCTAAAAGTTTGGGACGTATTACCAGCTTTCTTTCCTCAATCTCAGCCTCCATAGCCGCAATATCTTTTTGTGTTAACTGATTAAACATTTTATAACCATGCTCCCTTTCCAACTTGCCAATTTGTGCGTTCAAGCATAAAATCAGGGCTGAAAGAATATGGTCCTTTCTTAGCCAATGCTCATTCCGCCTGCCTCAAGCTGAGCCTTTACCAGTTTCTTACAAAGATACTGAATCAGGTCCTTTCTGGTAATCAGACCTATAAAATGTTTCCTGTCATCCACCACCGGAACAAAATTCTGGTTCATGGCTTTGTTGAGCAAATCCTCCATATTGACATCCACTTCAACAGGCTCATTGTCACGCATCCGAGGAACCTCCGTCATAAGAATTTCCTCCGCATCCCGCAATGATAAATCGTCCTGATCTTTGATGTACCATAACAAGTCGCCCTCTGTCAGGGTGCCTATGTAACTCCCGTCCTTCCTGGCAATGACAGGAATCGCGGAATACCTGTGGTTTTCCATTTTTTCCAAAACCTGACGCAGCGTATCCGTGTCATAGACATAGGCCACTTCACTTTTCGGCGTTAAAAAAAATAATATATTCATAAAGTATTCATTTGTACCCTTTCCGGTTATTTCTAAAAGTGCCTTAGCGCCTGCGAAAAATCATTCCTGCAAATCAATATACCGGTTCGCAGAAAAGCGTTTTCTGATATGTTCAGGCCGCCGTTATCGCTTTGGTCCGTAAACAATTTTCTCCGCCATAGCCGCGCTGGCTTTGCTGTCTGTCAAATGTGCAAGCAGCGCCAGTCCAAAGGCAATGGAACATCCCATGCCTCTGCCGGTTATAATATTTCCATCCTGCACTGCCGGCTCGCAGGTTACAGTTGCTCCCTCCAGCTGATCTTCCATACCCGGATAGCAGATTGCCTTCTTTCCTTTTAAATGGCCTCTGTGTCCTAAAATAGTGGGAGCCGCACAGATTGCGCCCACTGCCTTTCCTGCCGCTACAAAGACATCCACCTGTTTCATCAACGCTTCACATGCCTCTAAATTTTTCGTTCCGCCAAGGCCTCCGGGAAGTACAAGCATATCCACTTCGTTAAAATTCACATCTTCAAGCAGCTCATCCGTTATCACCGGAATTTCATGGGAACCTATCACTGTCTTATCCCCCATAATGGAAACCATTTTCGTATCAATTCCCTGCCTGCGCAAAATGTCAACTACCGTAAGAGCCTCAATTTCCTCAAAACCTGTTCCAAAAAATACACATACTTTACTCATGCTATAAAACCGCCTTTTTATTCAAATTTTTATTCCATAATATTTATGTTACTATGAATATTGGCAATGGTTCGGTCAAGCTGAACCTTTCTTATATTTTACCATTGAATATCCAAAAATTCCAATTAATGATTTGTAAACTTTCTTAAGGAATACTATAATTCATATTAGAAATAATTTCCAAAAATTTATGAATCATTTGTTTCAAATCACACCCTATACATTCATAATATTTATATAAGGAAAGGAGCCTTCACTATGGAAATTGAACGCAAATTTTTAATCAAAGAACTCCCCTGTAACCTTGACGCTTATCAATGCCTTCTGATTGAGCAAGCTTATCTGAATACCGATCCCGTCATCCGCATCCGAAAGCAAGATGATACCTATTATCTAACCTATAAGGGAAAGGGACTTATGGCCAGGGAAGAATATAATCTACCCTTAAATAAGGAAGCTTATCATCACCTGCTGAAAAAAGCAGACGGCAATATCATCACCAAAAAAAGATATCTGATTCCAATTGAAAATCCATCATTTTCCGACCACTATGTGCCTTTGCATGGACCTGTAGAGCTCACGGTAGAACTGGACATCTTTCATGCGCCATTTGCGCCTTTAAACATTGCGGAAGTAGAATTTCCCAGTGAAGAAATGGCAAACGCCTTCCTCCCTCCCCCATGGCTGGGCGAAGATGTAACCAATGATACTGCCTACCACAATTCCACTTTATCCCAAAAGATATTTTAATTAAGCCCTTCCATACAATTTGCAAAGTGCATAAATCTTTTTTGCAAGCTCCTCATTTGCCTGCCCCTTCACCATCCTCCATTTCCAGTTATTTCCTATGGTGGAGGGCAGGTTGATCCTGGCTTCATTTCCAAGTCCCAAATAATCCTGCATGAGAATCACCGCCGTATCAGACACACTCGCAATGGCGGCTCTAATAAAGTTCCAGCCTATCTCCTTCCCACCTTTGAAATTTAAGTACGTTTTTGCAAACCTTTTGTCCTTTCGACTTAACGAGTCAAACCATCCAAGGGTAGTGTCGTTATCATGTGTTCCGGTATAAACAATACAATTCCGGGAATATTTGTGAGGCAAATAATCACTGTCTCCCTCTGCATCAAAAGCAAACTGCAAAACCTTCATACCAGGATAACCGGTTTTCTTTACCAATTTTAAGACCGAAGGAGTCAAATATCCCAAATCCTCCGCAATCACAGGCTTATTCCCGATTTCCTTTTTCATGATCCGGAACAAATCATAGCCAGGTCCTTTTTCCCATCTGCCAAACTCAGCTGTTGTGTCTCCAAAAGGAATGTTGTAATATTCATCAAATCCTCTGAAGTGGTCGATTCTCACCACATCATAAAGCTGATAGCAGTAAAAAATTCTCCGCATCCACCAGGCATAGTCCGTTTCCTTGTGATAATCCCAGCGATACAAGGGATTTCCCCAGAGCTGTCCCGTAGCCGAAAAAGCATCCGGCGGACATCCCGCTACCCCTGTGGGCATCCGATTTTCATCAAACTGGAAAAGTTCCGGACTGGCCCATGCATCCGCACTGTCAAAAGCCACATAAATAGGAATATCGCCAATAATCCGAATCCCCTTATCATTAGCGTATTTCTTAAGGCGTGCCCACTGTTTGGCAAACAGATATTGCTGAAATTCATAAAAAAGAATTTCATCTTTCAATTCTTCCTTGCATCTGCTGAGCGCTGCCGGTTCCCTAAGGCGAATATCCTCATCCCACTCTGCCCAGCTTTTTCCCTGATAGGAATCCTTCACCGCCATATAAAGCGCATAATCCGGAAGCCAGTAATCATTTTCTTTCACAAAATCCTGAAATCCTTCTTCACGTTCTATATCGCTGTTTCGGAAGGCTTTTTTTAATACCGTAAATCTTGACCGGTAAATCTTTTCATAATCAACATAGGCTTCACTTCCGCCCCAATCGCATTCTTCACACTGCTCTTTGGACAAAAGGCCTGCCTCAATCAGCTCCTCTAAATCAATATAATATGGATTTCCCGCAAATGTAGAGAAAGATTGATAAGGGGAATCCCCATAGCCGGTAGGGCCTAAAGGTAAAATCTGCCAATAGGTCTGGCCTGCGGCTTTCAAGAAATCCACAAATTCATACGCTTCCTTTGAAAACGTTCCAATCCCGTAGGCGGACCAGATACTAGATATTGGTAATAAAATGCCACTTGCTCTCATAATATTCCGTCTCCTTTTCCTAATGAAATTAACTATATTTTCGCCGTATATTTCATAAAATAAAAATAACATTTAGCACCATAATTGACAAGCGATATTTTAGGGCAGTCCATTGTATCATAAAAAGGGCGCCTGCTTCCAACGCCCTTTTCATCAAAAGTACCTTATGCCATTTATAAATGCTGCATTTCATTACAGGAAAAATGACTTTTTAACGCTCCATTTTCCAAAAAGCCGCACTGTAGGGCGGCAATTCGCTTCCACCGCCAAAATCATGCAGCTTACCGGTGATCAAATCAACCGCTTGTCCGCACCCTGCATCAAAATGGGCCACATAAGGCTCACTATCCGCATTGATGGCAACAAGAACCCTTTCTCCCTCTGCCTTTCTTTCAAAAATACACTGCTTATTGGTCAAAACCACTGAGCGGAAATCACCGTAATTTAACGCCTCTGACTCCTTCTTGGCCTCAGCCAGCTTACTTATCCACTCTGAAAGCTCATTAAACACCGGTTCCTCAAAGCTCACGCGCAAAGCCGGGTCTCCCTCGCTTTTATTGCCCTTTGTCCCCCATTCGCTTCCATAATAGACGCAGGGAATACCTGGCATACCAAAGCACATTGCATAAATAAGCGGAAGATGCTTTTCATTGGTAAGAATGCTTGCCACTCTTGTAACATCATGGTTATCCACAAAGGAAAACATATGCTTACCCTTATAAAGTGTCCAGTTTTCCGGTCCAAACTGTCTGAGCAGAGAATGGACGATCTCAAACATATTCATGCTGTTAAAGCTGGAATACAAGCCTTTGTAACACTCATAGTTGGTTGCCGAATGGAGCATCCCGTCATTGACCATACGGTTATAGTCTCCATGCAGCATTTCTCCAAGCAGGTAAAATTCAGGTTTCAGGCCTTCCGTAAAGCTGCGCAGTCTTCTCACAAAATTTTCATCCAGGCAGTAAGCCACATCCAGCCTTAATCCGTCAATGTCAAACTCCTCCACCCAGCAGCGTACCGCATCTAAGATATGATCTACTACTTCACCATTTTGGAGATTCAGCTTAACCAAATCATAGTTTCCTTCCCATCCTTCGTACCACAGTCCATCATTATAATGAGAGTTTCCTCCCAAATTAATCCTGAACCAATCCAAATAGCGGGAATTTTCTCTGTTCTTTACTACATCCTGAAATTGATAAAAGCCTCTGCCCACATGGTTAAACACTCCATCTAAGACTACCCTGATGCCGTTTTCATGCAGCTTTTCACAAACCTTCTTAAAGTCCTCATTGGTTCCCAAACGGGTGTCAATCTTCTTGTAGTCCCTTGTATTATAGCCATGGGTATCGGACTCAAATACCGGAGAAAAATAAATTGCGTTTATCCCCAACTTCTTCATATGAGGAATCCATTCCTCCACCTTTTTGATTCTGTTTATCAACACACCATCATTCTCAAAGGGTGCCCCACAGAATCCCAAAGGATAAATCTGATAAAAAACACTTTCATATGCCCACATACGAATCCTCCATTCTTAGCAATAGCCCGTAAATTTCTCCCCTTTCACATCGGAGTTGAGCTAAACCTTAGTTTACCATATTTTCACTATATTCGCAATAAATCCTCCCACTTTGTCCAAACCTAAAAGTAAAGTAAGCTCCTTTTCTATGAGCAGTTTTTAGCCGTGAACAGCAATGACGAATCCGGTCAATTTCATTGTTATTTCCATTGACTAAACAAGTATTTTTTAGCTTTTGAAATTTTCTACTTTCAATTTTTAACTAAAAACCATCCACATGATTTTTGTCTAAAAAGTTCAAATTCCCAAAGAAATCCCCAATTTCCACAGAGTTATCCACAATGACATGATTGTCATTTATTATGACTTCTTCATCTTTTCATCAAAAACGCGGCGTCATTTCCTGTAAAATCCTGCAATTTTCTTCATTTTCCCAATTTTGGTCTGCAAAAATCCAGCAAAAATAGAAATCCACAAAACGAAAGGGCACATGGAGTTATCCACATGCCCTGGTATATTTATATACTCAAACTTCGCACTTGAATAAGTGCCTATGCACCTTGAAAATTCAATAAAAACTGGCAATAAAATAGCA
>NZ_QZDT01000150.1 GCF_009917485.1 Parablautia muri | reverse complement strand
GAGGGCCTGAACCCGGAGCAGCCCAGAGCGGTTCGGAAATGGGATCCCCCAAAGCCCGGGAAACCCGAAAATCCCTTATAAGTACTGGAGAATCCTGCTGTTTTATGGTATAATGGGCACATCAGAACAGGAAGGTTTTCAGCCCATGCCGGATACAGAACAGGAATACAAAAAGCAGATCAGAGAACTGGAACAGCAGGTCCAGCTCCTTAGGGAACAGGTTGATTTCCTTACCCGTAAACTTTACGGAACAAAATCAGAGAAGACGTCTGCCCTTGAAATAGAGGGACAGATGTCTCTTTTTAATGAAATGGAATCCTGTGCGGATCCGGATGCCCATGAGCCGGACCTGGTCGAAGTCGAAAAGCATCTGCGTAAAAGGAAATATGCCGGCCAGCGGGAAAAACTGAACAAAGACATTCCCCGCAGCAAAGTGCTCCACACGATTGATGAGAGGGAACAGATCTGTGAAAAGTGCGGGAGCGCCATGGCAAAAGTCGGGGAGGAGTTTGTCCGTACCGAGGTACAGTTCATTCCTGCCAGCCTCAAGGTGATCGACCATTACCGGGAAACCTATGAATGCAGGACATGCCGCAAAAACGGAACACCTTATATGGAGAAGTCCCCGGTGCCCCATCCCCCGGTCATGCATTCCCTTGCGTCTGCTTCCACAATCGCATGGCTCATCCATCAGAAGTTTGAACTGGGCATCCCGTTATACCGCCAGGAAAAGGAATGGGAGGCCCTGGGCCTTTCCTTGAGCAGGGCAACGATGTCGAACTGGCTCCTTTGCGTCTACCGGGACTGGCTCTCCCATGTGGCCGGCCGCCTCAGGCAGGAGCTTCTGAAACAGGAGTATCTGCACATCGATGAGACCCACGTACAAGTGCTGAAGGAACCAGGGAGGAAGAACACTTCGGATTCTTATATGTGGGTATACTGCAGCATCAGGGACTGCAAACAGCCGGTCCGGTATTTTGAGTACCAGCCGGGGAGAGGCGGGAAATATCCGGAAGCATTTTTAAAGGGCTATACCGGATATATCCATACGGATGCTTATTCCGGGTACAATGGGGTGAAAGGGGTTACAAGATGCCTGTGCTACACCCATCTGCGCCGCGCCTTTGTGGACGCGCTGCCAAAAGACCTCCATGGGACGGAAGCTTCAAAGCCTGCGGAAGCGGTGGTTCGTCTGAATAAGCTGTTTGAGATCGAAAAGGAACTGGAGGGCCTTGACCCGGAACAGAAGAAAAAGGAACGGATCGACCGCGAGAAACCGCTTCTCGAGGCTTTTTGGTCATGGGCAGAGATACACTCTGCCGGAGAACTGCCAAAGTCGAAGCTCCATACAGCTTTCCAGTATGCCCTGAACAACCGGCAGGAGTTCTTCAACTATCTTGAGGATGGGAACTGTTCCATCAGCAATTCCCTTGCGGAGAACTGTATCCGCCCCTTTGTGATTGGCCGGAAGAACTGGCTGTTTGCCGGAAGTCCGAAGGGTGCTGCGGCAAGTGCAGGAATCTACACGCTGGTCGAGACAGCGAAAGCCAATGGGCTGGATGCAATGAAATATATCAAATATATCCTGTCAGATATGCCGGGGAGTATATTTCTTGAGAATCCGGAATATCTGGATGACTATCTGCCATGGGATCCCATGGTACAGGAACGGTGCCGATGACCACTGC
>NZ_QZDT01000149.1 GCF_009917485.1 Parablautia muri | reverse complement strand
CCTGGATTCTCGGAGTTAACATGACGAGGTTGGTACCTTCACTCCGAGAGCCTCATATATTTTTGCCTGCTTATTGAGAAGTTCTCCAATCCTTAAGGAATGGTTTGCATCTTCAAAGCACTCAATCACATCAAGCTCGTCAAGCAACTGATGCAGAGTGTAGTTTTTATATAAATCTGATTTTTTCATCTTATGGTCAAGATGAGATATCAGAATCAATGCAACAAACTCTGTAAAGATTTTACCATCAAGACCTTTTTCTGATGACACCAGAAGCCTCCGCATATTAAGTCGTTCTTTCAGATTACCAAAGGCTTTCTCTACAACATCTTTCATCCTGTACAGATGCAAGGCTGTAAAGGCATCCATTTTTTCATTGGTAATTAAAGCAAAGTAGCCAAAGTAACGACGCGCCTCTTTGATGGCATCTTCTTTATAATAAACCTGACGTCCCCTCTTGGGGGTTGTCTTCACTTCAAAGAACTGGTCATAGGCCTTTTTATGGCTTTCAACATATTTGCCTTCTGACAGTTCTTTGCAAAGGCTGGCAATTCGTTTGTCGAATGCCTGCTCATCGTCAGCACCATTTTCAATGCTGTAATAGTAATGGATGTACATCCGGCGTTTATCTTTGATGACATCACCTTTGTACGGACGCTCCTGGGTATACTCCCACTGGGCGCTGACCGTATATCCATAGGTGTTGATGCTTTCGTCAAAATTTACAAACATCCGGATATCGTCATATACCTCATCAAGATGCTTCTTGATGAACTTTAATGACAGCTTTGTTCCTACAAGAAACTTGATGTGGTCTCTGTATAAACCATTAATGTTACTTTCGGAATAGAAACCTCTGTCCATAACAAACTTGGTTTTGCCAAACCCAAGGATGTCCAGATCTTCCAGTAAATGTTTTACCGTTTTTGAATCTGGTATATTTCCTGCAAGCTTACGGTAATAAAATGGTATGCCAGATTCTTCGCCAAACACCAGCAGGAGGTTCAACTGCGGAAGTTGATCATCTTCCTTGTTTTTGCCATACTGGATCTGAGCAAGCGTTTCAGAGTAACTGGAAATGCTGGTACTGTCATAAGCCCAGTATTCATCTTCAACACGGCGTCTGCCTTGAAGCCGGAAGAGCTTATTTACCTGATCATCTGTTATTGAAGCAAATAATTCACTGCTTCTGGGTGAAGTTATACTTTCACCATAAGGATGCTTATGGGTCAGATGCCATTTTTCAAAACGGTACAAAGGATTATTGTCCTCAAGTATCAGGTAAAAGGCCACAGATAAAAGCTGTTTGTATGTTTCGGGAAAACACTGTCTGAGATCTGCTGCAAGTCCAAGCTCATTAGCAAACTCATTCAGAAGATATGTTGCTCCATAATACAGATGTCTGGTTTCGACAAAAGGCTTTGGCCCTGTTTTTGCAGGCTTTCCACTTGCTGATTTAGAACCTTTTTTCGCCCTGCCTCTTGTTGGAACAATGTCACCAGTCTCAGGGTCAATCTTTCCTACACATATGCGTTTTGAACGGGACTGCCGCTTTTCTTTGTCCCAGTAATAAGTTGTGTCATAAGCATATGTAATGCCTGTGCGTTTATCAGTTTGAGTAACTATCGACATACAATCACCTCGTCATGTTTATACCTCCATCATAAAACATGACGATGAGTTAATCAAGTGCAAA
>NZ_QZDT01000148.1 GCF_009917485.1 Parablautia muri | reverse complement strand
ACAATCTCTATCAGCTCCCCGGTTTTCAGATAATTACGTCCCAGACGGGAAAGGTCTTTTGTTATGACGGTCGCCACGTTCCCGGCTTCAACTTCATGCAGCATGGCTTGAAGCCCCTCACGCTCAAAGCTCACGCCGGAAAATCCGTCGTCTACGAAAAAGCGCGTGTTGAAAAAGTGGTGTTCGTCAGCATACTTTTGTAAAATCAGCTTTTGGTTCTGTATGCTCTCGCTTTCCCCGGCTTGCATATCTTCCTGGCTCAATCTGCAATATAAAGCGGTAATCTTGTCTGTCTGTAACATTTTGTCCTCCTTTCCGACGACAGACAAGCATGGTATTTGTACTGTCTATATTATACCACATACCGCTGCCTGTGTCATGTATAAAATGTGAAGAAACGCCCTATTTCCGGGCGTTTGCGGGGTTCAGCTCCATGTCCTTGCGAATGAGCTTCTTTATCTTTTTATCCAGTGTGTCCGTTGCGCGTTCACTTGCGGACGAACATACAAGGTAAGTAACTTTTCCGATTTTATGCTCCGTTGTGGTAACGGGCGTTTGGTTTTGCGTCAAAGAAAATCCCCCTTTCTTTCGCAAACATATAATACAGTCTATGAATAGCAGCAAGTCCACTATTCAAGAAAACAAAGGCTTTAATCGGACGGTTATTAGCATAACCTCATGGGAATTTCACCCCGGCATGGTTCTCATGCAGCCCTACCCATTGCCTGCGACGCTCTTAACGCTCGGACTGTGGCTGTAAGGAAGTATCATTGTATATTTTGCGTGTCGTCGCCCGCAAGCCGCTACACTTGCTTTCCGGCGCGGTGTTGGTCGCTCGGCTGTCCGGGCGGGGATAACCTCACCCGGATAGCGTCATGGTGCACCCACCGTATGGCTCGGCGCAAAAGGAACGTATCCGATTTGCCCTATGCTGCGCCGCCGTTATCTTGCGCCGCTTTCTTTGTCAAGGTTCAGAATGGCTTTGCTGCCGCGTCAGCAGCGGAACGGAAAAGGGGGAGAGAGAAAGCGTCCCGCCGCTGCGGTTTATTCCTCTGCCTTAAAGGTGAGGACAGCCATCATCAGTTTTGCTTGCAGCCGTTCCCGAATGTCGTGGTCTACGCCAAAATAGACGTTCCCGCGCTCGTCGTACAGCTTCCGCATGGAGAGGCGGGCTATGTAGCCGCTGAAATGCTGCAAGACAATCTTCATAGCGTCCGGGTCGCCCTTTGTCGCTGCCAAAATGACAGGATAGGGAACAAGGGCTTTTTCCGGGTAGCCGGGTTCGTTACCATTCGTCCCATTCATCAGCATTTTCCTCCAGATATTTTTTTAGCAGCTCAAAAGAGCTTGTCCGCCTGTACTGTATCGTGCTTCTCGACGTATCGAACAGCTCCGCAATCTCGGTGTCGTTCATTCCCTCGAAATAGTACAGGAGTACGGCTTTGCGCTTTTCTTCCGGCAAAGTACGGATTGCTTCAAGAAGCAGCTTCGGCGTGATTTTCTTCCCGGCTCTTTCAAAGGCGGTTTCCCCTTTGAAATATTCATCAAAGGTATGAAGCTGCCGCGCTTCTTCTAAGGTCAAGTCGGAAAAGGTAATCTCCCTTGCCTTATGCCTGTGCAGCTCTTTGTGAGCGTCACACGCTTCATTGTGCAGTACCGTATTACAAAACTTCTGGAAAGCGCACTGTTTTATAAACTCCCTGCGATTAGGTTCCACATTCTCACCCCCTTTCTCGTTGGAAAGTTGGTGGTGCTTCCCCCTTTTCGCGGGGCAATACTGCCTTTTGAAAAAAACGCCGAAGATTTTCGGATTTTTTTCAAAAA
>NZ_QZDT01000147.1 GCF_009917485.1 Parablautia muri | reverse complement strand
AAAAAGTCCAGCTAAGAAATGTCAATAGGTAAAATGAAAAATGTTTAAAAAGTATTTTTCAAGCAGTTGATTCAAAAAAGGGTAACTTTAATAAGCCCATCCCTGTGGAAAGTTTCAAAACTCTTAAAAATTTGTTAAGCTGCGCGCTGTACCTTGTCAGGATGCGCTGCCAGATACCGTTTACAGTGTTCCTGTGGAGTGATGACCTCAAACGGCTTATTGTCCCGGAGCATAGCAAAGATGATGTTGCAGATCTTGTGCATCACAGCTCCGACAGCCACGTTTTTCTTCTTTGCTTTGCATTTATCGGTATAATAGCTGTGGATGACCGGATTTACAGGTATCCCTCTGCCCTTGTCCACCTTAAGGTTATTGAGCGCCACCATATGCAGGATGCGTCTGGCGAGGCTGGAACCCCTTTTTGACATATGTACCTTCTCCCCGTTGAACTTCCCGGACTGCTTCACGGCAGGATCCAGGCCGAAGTAGGCATACAGCTTCTTCGGGGAAGGAAACAGGTTAAAAGAGCCCATTTCTGCGACCAGGACAACCGCGCTCATGAAGCCTATGCCGCGCAGTGACTGGAGAAGAAGGATATGGTCATAGACCGGACTGTCTTTCAGGCCGTCAACAGAAGCATGGATTGCTTCCATGATTGTGTCAAGACGTTTCTGGTACTCCCGGTAAGAGTCTATGTAGAGCCTTATGCGGACAGAATTGCTTTTCAGGGCCCGCCCAAAGATGGCGGCATCTTCCGCTGCAGTCCGCAGAGCATCATACTTGGCCAGGGCATACTTTTCCCCAAAACGTGCCGTGGAACGGATCATTTCCACCACCGTATCCTTTGGGGCAGCAAGAAGATCCACCGCAAGTGGGCAGGCGTCCAGAAGTTTTAAGGAAGTCTGGGTGGTGACCTTGCTAAAGACTTTCCGGTATGCGGGGAATGACACTTTCAGTTCAGCAGTGAGCTTCAAGACGACAGCGGACTGCAGATCCTTGAAGTAGTAGTAGTCCCGGACCAGGTTACGTAGGTCGATGACCGCATCATCAGGGATGATGGAAGTCTTCAGGGAAGCATCCAAACCGACTTTGGCAGCTTTTTTTGAATCAAATTTGTCATTATGCAGTTTTCTTACGTTCAGATTTGTGCTATTCTTAGTAATGATAGGATTAATGACGGAGCAGTCAAAACCCTTATCGCGAAGGAAGCACAGGAGAGGGATGTGGTAGATCCCGGTGGACTCAAGAAAGCAGCGGCTTTTAAGAGAATACGCCTCTTGTGCTTCCTTTATTTTTGCAACGGCAAGCTCCCGGGACTGGGGATCGGAATGAACGATCTTAAAAGGTTTCCCGGCAAGGGTGCCGTTTGGGAGCATGATGGACATCCATGTGAAGTCTGCCCCGACATCAAGCCCGACTGAGAGATAGGGGATGCTTTCCAGCATCTTAAGTACTTTTTGGTATTGCATGGTTTTATCCTTTCTGGCAGGTATCCATTTCCAGAAGGCGGATACACAACCTAGCGGCTTATACAGGTATAGCCTGGGGCTTCCCAACCAGCCAAAACATAAATCACCACCGAATGGACTGACAGACTTAATTGGAGGTTTCACCAGCCGGAAGGCCGGTTCCCAAGGAGGCATCGTCAATAATCCTGCCTCAGTGATTATACCTCTATATTTTGTCTGGTGCATTAAGGAAACCTCAGACATGGTAAAAATTTTATCAATAACCTCTGATGGAAGGGAAACCCTCCTTCAGTTATTCATCAGATATGACTTTGTAACTTATTAACTTTATAGCTCTTGTGGCTATATCATTATTATACTAGGAGG
>NZ_QZDT01000146.1 GCF_009917485.1 Parablautia muri | reverse complement strand
GAGCTTCACTGCCTGTACTTTGTATTCGTGGTCATATTGTCTGTTTTCTGCCATTTTGTTCACTCCTTATTTTCTTGATTATATCTCAAATCCTTGAGAATGTGGTGTCAACTTTTTTTATACCACATCATATGGAGAGAGCCGGTGCTGAGGATATGGGCGATGAAGTGGAGCGTAAAGGGACTTGGCACACCTGCGACAAGGGCAGACGTGAGCGAGAAGTTAGTCAGTGACGGGCAGAAAACCATGTTTGGGAGCAGCACAAAGGAAGCCAAACGCATGGAATGCGTTGGAAAATGCCCGAAGTGCGGCGGCGATGTGGTAAAAAGAAAATTCGGTGCTTACTGCAGGAATAAGTGCGGTATGAACGTATCACGGGCAATGGGGGCGGTGCTTACCGACAGCCAGATAAAAAGTATGCTGGAGGGAAAAAAGACCCTCGTAAAAGGCTTGAAAGGGAAGAAAGGCAGTTATGATGCGTACCTGATACCGGAGGGAATTGAAGGTTATTCCTATACCAAAGACGGGAAGGAAATCAAAGGCTTTCAGTATAAGGTAAAGCTGGAATTTCCCAAAAAAGAAAAATAAAATGTATTGCTATTGTGCGTACATATTGGTATAATAAATCTGACAGAAGGAAACACTGAAATTTTGGAAAGGAGCGTTGTTCTATGGCAGCAAAGTCGGCTAATTTGTACGCAAGGATAGAGCCAGATGTGAAAGAGCAGGCAGAAAGCATTTTATCAGCGCTTGGCATCCCGGCGTCCAATGCGATTAATATGTTTTATAAACAGATAATTTTAAACAGGGGGCTTCCGTTTGAAGTAAAAATACCTACGGCAAGACCTGCTGATGTGTCAGAACTGAGCGAAGCAGAATTAAATGCAGAACTGGAGAAAGGATATGCGGACATGACAGCAGGCAGAGCCAAACCTGCAAGACAGGCATTTGCAGATATCCGCAAGGATTATGGCATATGATTTATGAGTTAATTACCACAGATCAGGCTGATGCCGATTTAAGAGGCATATATGAGTATATTGCCTTTGAACTGCTTTCACCGGATAATGCGGCAAGGCAGCTTGGACGGTTAGAGGAACACATTGTAGGGCTTGAAGAATTTCCAGAGAAATTCAGACATTATGAAAAAGAGCCGTGGCACAGCAGAGGATTGAGAGTAATGCCTGTTGACAATTATCTGGTGTTTTATATTCCGGATAATGATGCGGGTATTGTGACGGTAATCCGTGTTATGTATGCTGGCAGGGATGTTGACAGTCAGCTTAAAGAGCATACAGTAGTGTAAAAACAAGATAGTAATGACAGCGTTAAGGCATATGAGATATAAAGTTTCATATGCCTTTTTTGCGCTCAAAATTAGGAAAATGGAGGATATGAAAATGAGTGAAGCTATGGAAAATGTAACAGAAAACGCACCTGCAGAAAAGGCAGAAGAAACGAAAGCGGAGAAATTTATCCGTCTTGGGGAGTACCGCATGAATAAGGCGATAGATGCCATTGGCAGGATAGAGAACCTTGCCAACAGGTCAGCTTATAACTATACGCCGGAACAGGTGGAAGCCATGTTTTCGGTACTGGAGTCTAAGGTTGCGGAAGTGAAAGCAAAGTTTACAGCCACAAAAACGAAGGAAAATACAGCGTTTTCTTTCGGGAACAAGGCAGAATAGGAGGGACTGCAATGGGAACAGGAGTTTTAAGCACAGGCGATAAGATTTTATATATTATGATTTTGTCAAGATTAGTTGACACATTTTCCTCAAGGATTTTGTATTCTATGCTGCTTCTTTCAGGGAATCATAGTATCGCTGCGAGTGTGTGAAATAATTTCTGTAAATTAAGATCTTCTATGATAAGTTAATAAGAAAGGTAGGTGCTTTTAT
>NZ_QZDT01000145.1 GCF_009917485.1 Parablautia muri | reverse complement strand
CAGGGCCATTTTTTGCCTTTTTTTCAAAGCCAGTCCCACATCTGAATGAGAGCGTTCCTAACTTTACGAAGGCGTAAAGGAAGGAACGCTTTATGTTTTTTAGGAAGATCACAGTCAAATCTGGAGACGAAGAATTCACACTGGAAGTTACGGAAGAAGAATATCTGAAATATTACCGCCCGTGGTGGCAGCAGAAAAAGCATGAGCAGAGGAACCGGGAGGCTATGGAGCAGAACGGCTATACAGAAGAATCCTACGAGGCATGGCGGGATAATGCCTCGGAGGAAGTGGGCATCCCGGACATGGAGCTGCCGGGGGTGGACGAGCTGGTGGAGAAAAAGCTGCTGCTCGGTGTGCTTGCGGATGCGATGGATTCCCTCCTGCCAGAAGAGAGGGAACTTGCCATGAAGGTGTTCGGGGAGGAAATGTCCCTTGCTGATTATGCGGATATGAAGAAGCAGAATCCCCGGACGATCTCCGACCATAAACGGAGAATATTATCCAAGCTGCGGAAGTTTTTCTCGGAGCATGGTTTTGAGGTTGACAGCAGATGACCATATCTGCCAGCAAGAGTATTTCTGCGACAAATTTTACGGGAAATGTCGAACGGTTTTCAAGAAAATTTCATTTTAGCCCACCGAAAACAGAAAAAGTGTCATTACGAAAGGTAGGAGGGGATATTTCGGAGCCTTCCAAAACGGCAGGAAAGGAGGGAACGGAGCCTATGGAAAAATCACAGGAGCTCATCGGTATCTTACAGGCGAACAGCATCGTGGCGAAAAGCCTCGCCGCCAAGCTGATGCAGATCGAGAAGGAAGTGGAAGCCTATGAAGCCGCAAAGGCGGCGCATGACAGGAAAATGAAGAAAGGATGGAGGCGCTGATGCGTAAGAAGGTTTTTATCTGCAGCCCTTTCCGCAGCGACATGGAAGGGAATGCAAGGAAAGCGGCGGCCTACAGCCGCATGGCGTGTGAGGAAGGGCACCTCCCCATCGCGCCGCACCTCTTATTCCCGCAGTTCTTGAATGAGGGCATCGAGGAAGAGAGGCGGCTCGGCATCGCTATGGGGGTGGAGCTGCTCGCCCTGTGTGACGAGGTGTGGGTGTTCGGGGAAGCCACCGAAGGGATGGCGGCGGAGATCGCCTATGCCACAGAGCAGGGAAAGACAATCATTTTTAAGGAAACGGAGGGAATGTAAATGGGAAGTGAATTAATGAAGATTGCGGAAGGGTTCTCCATCGTGGCGGAAGGTCTGCGGGGCCTTGCCAAAGCGGAGGGCGGCACGAAAGAAAAAAACGGTGAAAGCACAGCCGTCAGCCACGGAAAAAGTACAGAAACAGGATGTGGCGCAGGAACAGCCCGCCACGCTGGAGGGCATCCGCGCATTGATGGCGCAGAAAACGCAGGAAGGGAAGTCGAAGGAAATAAAGGAACTTTTGCAGAAGTACAGCGCGGCGAAGCTCTCGGCGGTGAAGCCGGAGGACTACCCGGCGCTGATGCAGGAAGCGCAGGTGCTGTGATGGGGAAACACGCATTGCTTTCCGCATCTTCGTCAAAGCGGTGGCTCTCCTGCACGCCTTCCGCACGATTGGAGGAGCAGTTTCAGGATGAACCGGGCAGCAGCGTCTATGCCGAGGAAGGCACCGCCGCCCACGCCCTCGCAGAGCATAAGCTGAAAAAGGCATTAAAAAGACGCTCCAAGCGCCCGGTGTCGGATTACCACTGTGACGAGATGGAGGAATGCACGGATGGGTATGTGGCCTTTGCGATGGAGCAGGTGGAGCTGGCAAGGCAGGAATGCAGCGACCCTGTTGTCCTGATTGGATCTATGTCAATACTTTGGACAAAAAAAGTCGAAAGATTGGTGTTAGTATATAAGTGTGGACAGAAAAAGTTGAACAACCTATACTATCAAATGAAAGAGCAAAGGAGA
>NZ_QZDT01000144.1 GCF_009917485.1 Parablautia muri | reverse complement strand
GGAGCTTCCTGTATAATTCAAATATAGGGAATTCCAAGAAGGGTGGTTGATAAAAAAATACCTCAGAGTAAAATAAGATTACTGACTTGCAGGTTAGTGAAAATCTTATTGAACAGAGAGGTATCCAAGATGAATTATAACACACAGAACGCAAAAATTGCATCCATAACTGAAAAAACTCTGATTGTTGGAATTGATGTAGGAAGTGAAACCCACTATGCCAGGGCATTCGACTGGCGCAACTATGAATATACCAGAAAGCCACTGGAATTCAGTAACACAGAGGCAGGTTTCCAGACATTCAAAGCATGGATGGAGGATATAGCGGCGAAACACGGTAAAACTGCTGTAATACCGGGCATGGAGCCAACAGGCCATTACTGGTTTGCCCTGGGGAAATTCCTGCAGGATACCGGAATGAAGCCGGTACATGTAAATCCCCACCATGTGAAGAAATCGAAAGAACTGGATGACAACAACCCCAACAAAAATGACCGTAAAGACCCAAAGACGATCGCTGCGCTTGTCAATGAGGGACGGTTCTCGTACCCTTATATACCAACCGGTATCTATGCAGAGATCAGGAGCCTGTCAAACCTGCGCTTCCAGACGCAGGATGAGCTTACGAGGATCAAGAACCGCCTGGCCAGATGGTTCGCCATCTACTTCCCTGAATATAAAGACGTTTATGGGGATTTGAAAGCGGTGAGCGGGAGGATGGTGCTGAAGGAGGCGCCGCTGCCGGAGGACATCAGAAAACTGGGGGTGGAAGGTGTGAACCGGATATGGAGGGACGCAAAGCTAAGAGGCGCTGGAATGAAGAGGGCAAAGACCCTGGTAACAGCTGCGGAGCATAGCGTAGGAAGTACGGAAGCGCCGGAAGCCGCCCGAATGGAACTGAAAAACCTTCTGGCTGACATGGATGTATATACAGCAAGGCAGGAGGAACTGCTCCGGAACATAGAAGAAAAGCTGAAAAAGATCCCATATATAGATAACCTGTTGTCGATTAAGGGAATTGGAATGGTGACGATCAGCGGCTTTATAGCAGAAGTTGGGGACATTGGACGTTTTGACAATCCCAAACAGCTTCAGAAGCTGGCAGGATATGCCATTGTGGCAAATGATTCCGGAAAACATAATGGGGAAAGCCGGATCAGCTACCGTGGGCGGAAACGTCTGAGATATGTACTGTATGAGGCCGCGGTATCGCTGGTGGGGAAGAATGCAGAGTTTCGGGAGATACACGAGTATTACCGAACGAGGAAAGAGAACCCGCTCAAAAAGATGCAGTCAGTAGTGGCGGTAGCCTGCAAGATACTAAGAATATTTTATACGATTCTCACAAAAGGTGTAGAGTATGACCCGGAGAAGCTGCTGGGCGACATCAGGAGACCACAGGTACGGGCAGCATAACAAACAACAGGAAAAACAGGCAATGCCCTGTCACAGTTGGACTGAGCCTCCGTCAGACACCGCCGGGAGCTGAATCCAGCGGTGACAGGAAAGCTGGGAGGTATGGGAAACCGGCCGGAAAAACGTCCGCCGCAAGGTGCCGGCCGTGGAAAACATACAGGTCAGTAAGACTTATACAAAGAATGAGCCGGTAGCCGGCAGGAATATTTTCCATAGGGCATGACCCTGGTTAGGAGCTGAGCTGGCACCCTGGTTATGGACAGGCAGGACGAAGGAAGTTAGGACCCCGGCAGAGATGCAGGGTGATCCTGGTAGACACGGGAGGTTCGCTGCCATAGAAGGATGGGTATACACAAGGCCATGTAGAGCGAAAACCAAGACGTTCTACTTCGTGTACCCTTCACCCTCTATTTTCGTACCAGATACAGAGAAATGTCCATCTCCTTGGCTCATTCATCTGAGATATGTAACTATAAATTCCTTGATTTTTTAAGGAAAATCACTTGACAATATAGGGAGG
>NZ_QZDT01000143.1 GCF_009917485.1 Parablautia muri | reverse complement strand
AGACATATGGCAGACGGCATGCGGACAGAGCCGGCTCATCTGCCATTCCCGCTTCGGAAAAATCTGTCAGTAGATGCCCTGAGCGACAGGGCAAGGGAAACAGGCCCCAAGACCTTTGAAGTAATCCGCAGGATGTTTGACGAGGCAAAAGCAGAAGAACAGCCCATGCAGACAGCAGGAGCCATACTTTCCATAGCTGACATCTATTCACCCCAGCTCCTTGAAAAAGCATGTGATAAAGCGCTCAGGCAATACCATATGCCTTATTATTGTTGTTCGGCGAATTATCTGCACCCAGATTCTTCACATTAAATGCGCCTGTTTCTCGGATGGTTTGGATAAACATTAAAATTCCTGAATCTGTTTGTGCAGCTTATTTAAGGTCAGTATTGTATAAACAATTCCAGCCAATTTCCTTTTTCCACTGCCTGTCGCATGGGAAAAAAGAAACAGCATCTGAATTGTCAGTACAATTTAAAATCCTCACGAACAGACATCTCATAATAATTGCATATCTTCCGGGTACAATTCAGGAAAACAGGACATTTCCTGTACTCTGGAATCCCCTGTTTTCATCAGCTGATACTGAATTGTATGTTGCCTATTCGCAAAATGTTGGATTTGCGAATGCTAACCCAAGCTGGACATCATTGATGGCCTGCATGGCAGTCTCGCCAGTTACGGTATGAAGCTCCTTGTAGTCAGCAATGAGCAGGCAGGCATCGCAGATACGGTTGATGACACGCGGCGTACCGTTGGCAGAGTTAAGGACTGCCTCAAGGGCATTTTCCTCAAAGACAGTCTGCCTGCATCCTGCGCCTTTTAGTTTTTCCGTGACATAAATGCGTCCTTCCTCCTTTGAGAGACCCTCCATGTTATAATTCATTACCAGCCTCTGGCGGAGCGGTTCATGGGCATTCAGGCGCAGGGTATTGTTTAACAGGGGCTGTCCGGCAAGGAGGATAACAGCCCGATCCCAGGAATCCATCTCAAAGTTGAACAGTATCTTTAAGACGCTTAAAACGGCTCCGTTCATGTGGTTGCCCTCATCGATGATGATGATCGGGGTGATCCTTTTTTCAAGGGCAAGGTAGTTGACCGAGTCCTGCAAGAGCTTAAAGTTGTCTATCTTGCGGTGCAGGATCCGCCCCGAAGGAGGAAGCCAGAAGGCGGTAGAATTCCTGTACGGTGAGGGTGGAAAGGCTTGAATAGACTACCGTACAGCGTGAAGGGTTCAGGGAAGCGGCAAAAGAACGAAGCGCCGTTGTCTTGCCCAGTCCCGGGGAGCCGGTCAGGAGGCCAAAGCCTTGAGGCCGAAGCCTTTGGTCTCTACAAGATAATTCAGGCGGAAACGCACCTCGTGGGATTCCTCATTCTCCACGAGGATTTCTTTGGAATTCTTTAGGAACGGGTTGAATTCCAGACCGAAACGTGCAATGTAATCCATTATTCATCACCTCCTTGGAGGTGGTCGCCTCTGCAAAGATAAGTCTTATTTCTTTTGAACATGGAGTTATCGTGTTTGTGCAGGAGCTTTACAGGCGTAAGGGAGGCGTCCTGCTCCACAACAAATATTTCTTTCAGATCAGGGGAATAGCGGAGCCGGATGTGTCTTTTTGCAAAACGGTAATCGACTTCGTACTCCGTATGGTCAATAACGATGACGCTGTCTGCGGAAACTGTTCTTTCAATTTCCAGAAGGAAAGCCCGTTCGCTCTGTGCATCATCCAGCCGGCGGATATGCTCAGGTTCGGAGAAGAAACGGTCCAATGGGGACTTCCCGCCGAGGGAGGAATGGGGCGCCTGATTGTAAGAATTGACAAATGCGTACAGGCAGGAGCGCATGATATATTTGACGTTGTTCTCATCGATGCAGGGAATGCTGTCCAAAAGAGAACGGAGTGTATGTTTATCCGGGAAAAAATGGATGATATCGGCCTGGTCAGGAGCGGATACCTGTGAATAAGGGACGATGAGGGG
>NZ_QZDT01000142.1 GCF_009917485.1 Parablautia muri | reverse complement strand
CTTTTTATTTAAAGTTAAGAAAAACTGCGCCACAGCCTTGGCAGGCCATCGCGTAGCGATTTTGTTCAATTCCAATTTGGCGGAAAGTTGTAACAAGCATAAAATCGGGATCGGTTAAGCTGAAAAGAGAAAGTTACGAAAGGAGATAATATTCTTGAAACGAGCAATTATTGGAGGATTTATTTCTCTGATTGGAAGCATTTGGACGCTTGCTGTTATTATATCTGCAAGCAATTATACTATAAACGGATGGTCAACTCCTCCCGGAAAACTCTTAACACAAATAGCGGAATCAGACCTTACGCTTTGGTTTGGTATTTCTATCGCATTGGTAGTTTTGGGAATTGTTATAATGATAATTGAGTATTTTAGGAAAGATAGCTGATTTCAAGTATCGGATAGGAGGTATCTTCAAATGAAAAAGTATGAATACAAAGTTATTACAATCGCAACCTCTTTAGCTTTGGGAACAAAGCAATATGAAAAGATTGCGCAAGAGTTTGAAATGCAATTAAACGAGTTAGGTGCTGATGGTTGGGAACTGGTTCAACGTATAGATGGATTCTTCTTTTTTAAAAGAGAAATCAAATGAATTCCAGTTTATCAAAAACCCCAAAAAGGCAGCCGCCCCGTCAAAGCGTCTGCCTTTTCCTGTCCCCGTCCTCTTACTTGCTCCTGAAAACCTCTGCCATCATTTTTGCCTCAGCTTAAAACCGTCAATGAACATTTCCGAGAACTCATACGGGATTACATCCAACTGCTCATCCATAATTTCAATAAACTGCTTGTCAAGTGGCGGATTCAGTTTAGCAAATAACTCAATAAAATCGTCATAGTGGTTATAATTCCCCTGATAGATTTTCCGGTATTCCTTACCTTTAGGGGCATACTGTTCTGCCGGGAAGATTTCACCATTATAAAGCTGTTCCAGTACATTCTTCACTTCCATGACCTCCTTTTTATTTTGCAATACTATTATATATTACATATTTGTATTTTGTCGTGTGTTGTACAAAAATCAAGAAGAATCGCTTATAATGGTTGCAGGAATGTAATACGGAGATGTAACATGTCAGACAAGTTTGTGGTGTGTTAGAAGAAGCCCGACAAGCGGGAAGATAAGTCGGTGGTCATGACGCTGCGGATAGACCGGGAATTGCAGGAGGAATTTGACGCTCTGGCGGCGAAAGCGACCGCTCCCGAAATGAATTGATGTGTATGGCTCTGCGCTATGCCTTAGACCATTTAGAGTTTATCCCGGAAGCCGGAGAGTAGGGAACCCGGCTTCTTTTTCGTGTACGGGCAGAAAGAAAACCCTTCCCCCGGAAAGAGGGAAGGGCATTACCGTTATTCTGTTACCGCCGGTATCTCCCCGACAAAGTTATAAATGATTTTGATTTCTTGAAACTTCTCCCCGTCAACCTTTTTCACCTCACCCACCAGAATCCTGCTGATGTCATAGGTATTGGTGTTAATAACTTCATGAGCTGTCACAGATTCAACCTCACCTGCTGTCGTGAAATCACCCATTTTCCTGTCACACAATCAATTGTATATACAACTATTTATTTCCAGTCTATAGCAGCTCTCTGAACTGCATTTTCCATGTTTCTATCTTATATTGTCTGACTCTTTCGAACCATGCCTCTCTTATCTGCGCTGGAAATTGTTCCAACATCCATGTACAATTCATGCAGGAAAGCCGCCCGGGATATCCCGGACGGCCTGTTTTTCTTCCAGTTTATGAAATTGTCCCAATTCCCCTCACACTTCGCCTAACCTCTGTTTTGCGTATAGTTGCCATGCTTCCCTACAGCCAGTCTTTCCCTGTATACCCGGATAATGCCCGCAGTGCGTGGGCAATGGTTACAGCATCTGTTTCATTCATATTCGCTGACAGCCTCTCTTTGTTCCAGAATAAGTCGGACAGTCTGCTAAGCGGGCATCCTGTATCGATGTCCGGCATACAGATATACTGGCCGCTCATATATTT
>NZ_QZDT01000141.1 GCF_009917485.1 Parablautia muri | reverse complement strand
TTCTCTTTCTCTATGCTGATGTCATTATATCGGTTAATTCTGTGACAATCAATCAGATTTATTTGAAGCCAGAATAAATGGGCAGCAACAGCAATGGTCACTTCACCAATGCTCGAACCACATATCTTCACTTCCCCGGAAAGGTTGCTCATGATAGTACGAAGCGCAGTTCCGGCCTGTGTGGACTTGATGCCTGCATTGCCCATTAAGCCAATCGCCTCTGCGGTATCTTCCGCGGAGAAACCAAGCGCCCCGGCAATGGGCGCACAATATTTGAAGGTTTCGCCCATCATGGAGACGTTGGTATTGGCATTACTGGATGCCGCCGCAAGGATATCCGCAAAATGCCCGGAATCCGCTGCGGTAAGTCCGAAAGCGGTCAGGGCATCCGTGACGATATCGGATGTGCTTGCCAAATCTTCCCCGGAGGCGGCGGCAAGGTTCATGATGCCCTCAATGCCGGAAAGCATATCCGAAGTTTTCCAGCCGGCCATCGCCATGTAGTTCATTGCCTCGGCCGCCTCCGATGCGGAGAACTTGGTCTTGCTCCCCATCTCCCTTGCCTTATCCCGGAGGGCATCAAGGTCTTTCCCCGTTGCCCCGGACACCGCCCCTACCTGGCTCATGGCGGTATCGAAATCTGCCGCCGTCTTGACCGCCATCGTGCCAAGCCCCACAATGGGCGTGGTCACGCTTTTGGTGAGGGTAATCCCCACCCCGGAAATCTTATCCCCAAGGTTCTTCAAGTCCTCGCCCACGGCGGCAATCTTCTGCACCGCCACCGCCGACTGGTTCGCCTGTTCTTCGAGGCTTTTCAGCCTTTCCTCGGTCTCGATGATCTCCCTTTGTAAGCCATCGTACTGCTCCTGGGTGATCTCACCCTTTGCCAGCGCCTCGTTTGCCTGTTCCGCAGCGGCTTTCAGGGTTTCCAGTTTTTCCTTCGTCTCCCGCACCGCATCCGCAAGGAGCCGGTGTTTCTGTGCCAGCAGTTCCGTGTTGCCGGGGTCCAGTTTCAAAAGGTTATTTACATCCCGTAGCTGTGACTGCGTGGTGCGTATGTCCGTATTGACTGATTTTAAGGCAGTGGTGAGTTTCGTGGTATCGCCGCCGATCTCCACCGTAATGCCCTGTATCCTTGACGCTCCCACCCAAAAGCACCTCCCCACGAAAAAAGGAAGCCCGGAGGCTCCCTGAAAAAATGCGTAAAAAAAGACACCTGCTGTTATGGCAGATGCCTATGTATCCAAATGCAGAATTTCAAAAATATGTCATTGCTTTTTTCCCATTTTCTGCGTATAATAAAAGTACAGAAAATGTTGCCGCTTACTGATGGTGCGGGGTATAAATTATTCAGTGCGTCAAATGTTCCCGCTTACCGATGGTGCGGGATATAAATTATTCGGTGCGAACATTTATCCCCACCCTCCGTGGTGGGGATTTTTATTAAGGAGAAACATGAATATACAATCTGGATTTTTTTACCACATCAAAGATGCCTTTTTTGAGGAAGTACAGGACAACTCACTGATGGCAAACAAGGAGGACGGGAATTACCGCCCTCATTACCTTGCCATTCAGGACTCCCAAAATCCCGGAATTTACTGGATGGTTCCTGTAAGTTCCAAGTTTGAGAAATATCAGAATATTTACAGCCGACAAGTTGCCCGGTATAAAAAATGCACCAAGATTGTGCTTGGTAAATGCGGCGGCTGGGATGCCGCTTTCCTTATACAGAACGCATTCCCGACCACAGCGGATTATTTCGACCATATACATACAAGCAAGGGTGTTCCCTTATCCCTGCATGATTCCACAGCAAAACTGATTGCCGAAAATCTAAGCTATAATATCCGTCTGCACAAACGCGGCATTCCTCTTTTCTATACAGATATTGACCGCATCTATCATCTGATGGAGGAAAAATTAAAGTGAAGTGCTATAATAAAGTTGTAACGGGAGTGGCTAATGAGATATAATAAAAATCACAAGAAAGAGGTACT